>CAZQLM010000001.1:0-33025 GCA_964594175.1 uncultured archaeon
CTAAGGAGATTCTGAGAAATATTACAAAGGCAAAGGATATTGTTGCTGTGTTTTACAACATAACTTTTAGGCATCCTAAAATACTTAAGGATGGAAAGGAATGTAAGGAGTGTGAGATAATAGAGTATGATAGGGAGAAAGGGGTTTTGAAGGTGAGGATAGGGTGATGAAAGTTTTATTACGCTGTAATAGGCGAAAAGTTTAAATATACCTACATATACATAATTCTTTGAAATAATGAAATTCTTGGAAACAATCCTGATAGGAGAAATACTCAAAAGGAGGTGGTTAAATGACAATGGCAACTCCGCAGATGGGAGGGCAGCCGATTTTAATCCTGCCTGAAGGCACGCTTCGCCAGATTGGTAAGGATGCGCAGCACAACAACATAGCAGCAGCAAAAGCAGTGGCAGATGCTGTGAGAACAACTCTCGGCCCGATGGGCATGGATAAAATGCTTGTAGATAGCATAGGAGATATTGTAATAACAAATGATGGAGCAACGATTCTCGATGAAATGGAAATCGAACACCCTGCAGCAAAAATGCTCGTGGAAGTGGCAAAAACACAGGAAGAGGAAGTTGGAGATGGTACAACAACAGCAGTGGTGCTTGCGGGAGAGCTTTTGAAAAATGCCGAAAAGCTTTTAGATCAGAACATACATCCGACAATGATTACAAAAGGTTTCAAGCTTGCAAAGGAAGAAGCTTTGAAGTTTCTCAAAGATATCGGCAAGAAAATTTCTTCTGAAGAGGAAGAAGTTCTGAAGAAAATAGCAATGACAGCTATAACAGGAAAATCTGCTGAAAAAGCGAGTGAGCATTTGGCAGAGATAGCGGTAAAGGCTGTAAAAGCTATAATGGAAGAGGTTGACGAGAAAATAAAGATAGATACGGATAACATTCAGCTTGTTAAAAAGCAGGGCGGAAGCATAGCTGATACGGAGTTAATAAAAGGTGTGATCATAGATAAGGAGGTTGTTCACAGCGGAATGCCAAAAATGGTTAAAGAAGCTAAAATAGCGCTCATAGACAGTCCTTTAGAAATTAAGGAAACAGAAACAGATGCGGAGATAAGAATAACATCTCCTGAGCAATTGCAAGCCTTTGTAGAGCAGGAAGAGAAAATGCTCAGGGAAATGGTAGAAAAGATAGCAGAAACAGGAGCAAATGTCGTTTTCTGTCAGAAAGGAATAGATGATATAGCACAGCATTATTTAGCAAAGCACGGCATACTTGCTGCGAGGAGGGTGAAGAAAAGCGATATGGAAAAATTAGCAAAAGCCACAGGAGCCAGAATAGTGAGCAATATAAAGGATTTAACAGAGAAAGATCTCGGATATGCGAAAATGGTTGAAGAAAAGAAGATCGCAGGAGAGGCAATGATTTTTGTAAAGGGGTGCAAAGATCCAAAGGCTGTGAGCGTTCTCATTCGCGGAGGAACGGAACATGTTGTGGAAGAAGTAGAAAGAGCCCTTGAAGATGCTATAGGCGGTGTAGCAAGCGCGATAGAAGATGGTTATGTTGTGGCAGGAGGGGGAGCACCGGAAGAAGCTGTCGCAAACCACCTGCGCGATTACGCGCAAAAGTTCAGCGGGAGAGAGCAGCTAGCAATTCTGGCTTTTGCAGATGCGATGGAAATAATCCCAAGAACGCTTGCGGAAAATGCCGGACTAGACCCAATAGATATAGTAGCGGAGCTCAGAACAGTACACGAAAAAGGAAAGTACACATATGGAGTTGATCTCTTCTCGGGAAAAGTTGTTGATATGTGGGAAAAGGGAGTAATAGAACCTTTGAAGATAAAAACACAAGCAATCAAAAGCGCGGCTGAAGCTGCTGAAATGATTCTGCGTATAGACGATGTTATCGCAGCAAGCAAGGCAGAAAGCAAGGGAAAGGAAGCTCCTGAAGCTGGAGATTTTGAAGAATAGGGGTAATTTTGCGTTTTTATTATTTTTATATTTTCCGAGAAACAATAATGTTATATGAAATCGCAAGTACTAACGGTAGAGAATGTTCTTTTTTTCTCTTTAGGGATAATGATGGTTCTTATTGTTTATAATATGTTCGTTTCGATTTCCAATGAAATAGAAAAAGAAACAGTAGAAAAGGGTATGGAAAAACTTGCCACATATCTTTCTTATGAAATTAACAGAATTTATCAGATAGGAAACAAAACAAATTCTACTATCTCACTTACGATTTCACTGCCAATTCAAATTTCAAAAAAATACTATTTTTTAAAAGAAGGTGATAATTGTCTATATCTTTTCGTACCGGAATACGGATTCAGAACCAACTTAACTTTATATGGAATCAACGCAAAAATTAGAACAAAATACATACCATCTTCCAAGAGATTCATAACAATAAAATATTCGAAAGGAAGGGTGGAAATTGGATGAATGCGCTTAACATACTGTTGCTAAGAGCTATTTTGGGTGCGAGGAAAAGGGGATATGAATTTAAAAAGAAAAGAAAAAAAGAAACGGCTTTGGAAATTCCTTTTGAAAAACCTCTTCCTCCTTCTTTACCTTTTCCGCCATCGAAGGAAATTAAATTAAAAGTAGAGCCAGAGATTGTAGGAAGGGTTAAAAGAATAAAAGTTGAAGAGGGGCTGGATTTAAGCAAAATAAAAGAATACAGATTTTACTATCCAAGAGAAACAGTTGATTTGAGAAGAATAGATATTAGATATCCCCTCATACCAAGAAAACCGAAAAGAGGAGAAAGGGTATTTGCGTATGCGTGGATAAGATGGTCTTCGAGGGATTCTGCTCTTGTTTATTACGTGATAGAACCTCAGCTTTCCAACGAAGAAAAACACTTACTTGAGAGAGTGAAAAAAATTATAACAGAAAAACTTGATGTAGAATTTACTGCTCTGAAAAAGGAGGAAGCAAAGGAATACCTGAAAAAAAGATTCAGGGAAATAGTTTCTGATGTGGCTCCGTACCTTTCTGAAGAAAAAAAAGAGGAATTTCTTTACTATATCGAAAGAGATTTTCTAGGTTTAGAGCGTATAGAACCGCTGATGCAAGACCCTAACATAGAAGACATTTCCTGTGACGGTGTTGGAATACCAATTTTTGTCAACCACCGCGACCCGGTAATAGGGACTGTAAGAACAAATATAGTTTTCGCATCTTCTCAGGAGCTCGACAGATTCGTGCACAAACTTGCACAGAGATGCGGAAAAATGATATCTGTTGCAAAACCATTACTCGATGCTACATTGCCAGATGGCTCAAGATTGCAAGCAACTCTCGGAACTGATATAGCGAGGAAGGGTAGCAACTTTACGATAAGAAAATTTCCAGAAGAACCTTTAACACCGGCAATACTAATAAAATACGGAACGATAGATGCGAAGCTTATGGCTTATCTGTGGTTTCTTGTCGAGCATAGAAGGTCTCTGCTGATAGGTGGGGGTACAGCAACAGGAAAAACAACACTGCTAAATGCCCTTTCCCTTTTCATACCTCCAGATGCCAAAGTAGTGACTATAGAGGATACAGCAGAACTTCGCTTGCCACATCCTCACTGGGTTCCTCATGTTGCGAGAAAACCGATAGCGGAAATCGGAGGTAAAAAGCTAGGTGAGGTTGACATGTTTGATCTTGTTGTAGAATCTCTAAGACAAAGACCGGATTATATCATTGTAGGAGAGGTTAGAGGAAAGGAAGCTTATGTTCTCTTTCAGGAAATGGCCACGGGCCATGCTGGTCTGGCAACTATTCATGCTGATACAATAGAAAAGCTTCTTGATAGGCTTACAACACCCCCGATCTCTCTTCCAGAGGGTTTGATAGAAATTCTCGATGCTATAGTTTTTCTTTCAAGAATAAAGAGAGGAAGAAGCTATATAAGAAGGATTACGGGAATTCATGAAGTGGTGGGATATGATAAAGCGAAAGAAATGCCGATTATAAATACACTTTTCGAATGGGATGCAAATAGCGATACTTTTGTGCAAACAAGCAAGAGCATAGCTCTCAAGCGTATCTCAGAGCAATTTGGTCTTGACGAGAAAAAAATTTACTTCGACATTTCAAAGAAAATAAAGGTTCTCGAATGGGCTGTAGAAAAGGGCTATACAGGCTACAAAATGTTTTCATATATAATAAATCTCTACTACACGCAAAAAGAAAGACTTTTCGACATTATAGGGTGATATATTTGTGGGAAGTGTTTAAAAAAGCGGCTTTCAAAGTTTTCGGAAAATCTCTGGATCCTGTTATTGATTATTTTGAAAATCTAAGACCTGATATAGAAAAATCTGGAATACCGCTTTCTTTAGAGGAATACGTCTACGTGATGTTTTTCTGTACGCTTCTTGTTTTTCTGATTGAATTTCCCTTATTTTCATTTATTGGTGGTATTTTCTTTCCTCCACTCTTCGCTTTTTTTCTTTCACTCACAACAGCTCTTGTGCTTTCCATGATAGTGTTTTTCTTCTTTTATGTGTATCCTGCATTCCTAACAAAAAGAAGGGTAAAAAAGATAGAAGCCTCTCTCCCATTCATTTCTCTTTACCTCTCTTCTCTAACAGCAAGTGGCATACCGCCTGTCGCTATGTTTAAGCTTCTCTCAGGTTTCAAAGAATATGAAGAAATATCCAAAGAAGCAAAAAAAATATGGCGAGACATGGATTATTTCGGAATGAGTTTTGATCAAGCGATAAGAAGGGCTGCAATGAGAACTCCGTCTAAAGAGTTTAAAGAAATGCTTCTTGGTTTGCTTGCTGTAGCAACGTCTGGTACAGATATATCAAAGTACTTCAAGGAAAAATCACGCGAGTTTATGAATGAGCACAGAAGAAGATTGGAAGCATATTCTCGAATACTGACAATTTTGGTAGAAATATACTTGACTTTAATTACAGTCGGATCGATATTTTTTATAGTCCTTACCGTCGTAATGTCAACCTTCGGAACATCGTCTCTGTTCTTAATATTTTTGCAGTTCTTGGTTGTTTTCATATTTTTACCATTAATTTCTATAGGTTTCATGATTTTATTCAAACTCCTTGAACCGGGGATGTGAATGAAAGGGAAAAAACTTGAGGTATCCGTTGAAAATATCCTTGCATTGGTAGGTGTATCGATACTGATTGTTGGTGGAATTCTTTCCTATAAAGATATAGGAATCTTCGGGAATTTCATTTTATTATCTCTCCTATTCATCGTTTTTCCGAGAGTAATTATAGCATTTTTCAAATATCAGAGAATAAAAGTATTCGAAGAAATTTTTCCAGTATTTCTTCAGGATCTTGCGGAATGGCAAAAGTCAGGACTCACCTTTCAAGAAGCTTTAAGAAACGCCTCCCACACAAATTACGGAAAACTAACAGGTGAGATAAAAAAGATTGTGGCACAAATTTCTTGGGGTGTTTCCGTTCAAGATGCGTTGAGAAGCTTCGCAGAAAGAGTTAACTCTAATATGATAAGAAAGGCAGTAGAAATAATAATAGAATCCTACGAGTCTGGAGGAAATCTACAGGAAACACTCGAAGCGCTTGCAAAAGATATTTATTCATTGAAGGAAATTGATAGACAGAGACAGAGCGTAATGTCTCAGCATATAGTTACGATGTATATAATTTATTTTGTGTTCCTCGGAATTTCAACAGGGCTTCTGAAAACTATAGTACCCTTAACATCTTCGATGGGTCCGATGGAAGGTGGAACTCTTTTTTTCCAAGATCCGTGTGCACAATGCAAAGAAACCCATGCAATGGAGTGTATCTCATGCACAGTATTTCTTGGAGTTGCCAAAATGTTTTTTCTTGGTTCCGGTAGCATAGGTTATTACCGTGGCCTGTTTTTTTCGATGCTTGCGATAGAGGGTATTCTCGCTGGTCTTATATGCGGGCAAATAGGAGAGAAATCGATTAAAGGAGGTATCAAGCATAGTATAATTCTAACACTTTTAGGACTCGGAATATTCATGATAATAATAAGAGTTGGTGTTGTATGAAGGCGCAAACGAAAGTAAGCTTTTTGATAACTTCATTTATTTTTATGGTTTTCATAGCATTTTTTTCCCTTTACTTCTCAGATGCGCTTACATCTATTGTTTACGAGGCCAAATTACAGAACGCTGAACTAAAAGCAGAACTTATAGCAGATATTCTTGTAAGAGAAAAAGGACTGCCTCAGAATTGGGAGAGCAATCCTTTCTCCGCTCCGTTGCGATTGGGTCTTTCGAATGGCACTTCTCACATTCTTGATTCTGGAAAACTTTCTGTGCTCAATTCCCACTGCGAGCTTTTCGAGAAATCATTCGGAATCCTTAATTATAGAGTACTCGTTATAGACGAGGATGGTGCGATTAGACTTGAATGCGGTGGCAAAGGTGGAGCAAAGGCTTATGTTGAAAAAACTGTCGTGTTAGATGACGGGAAAAAAGCTATCCTTTCTCTCGAAATATGGTGGTGAGTATGCAAAAGAGAAAAGCATTCACACATTTCATCGAAGTTTCATTTGCAATATTGATTTTTACGATCTCCATCCTCACATCCCTTTCAGCGATAGATATAAAAACATCATTTTCATCGCACAGGCTAGTAACCACAGGAATTTCTCTTGCGGAAGTTTTGAGAAATACATATAAGCTTGAAAAAATATTTTCATCGCCTGAAGAATTCCAAACGGAAATAGAATATTATGTTCCGAAAAACATGTATTACGGTATTGAAATTACTGGAGCGCCGAAGTTTGTAATAAAAGTAGGCTGTGCAAACTGCTCTGGAAGAGCGTATCTTTTTCTAAAATCATTGCTTACACCTGTATATTACAACAACAGGTGGGTGAATTTCACTGTTGAGATATTCGATTTTACAAGTATTTCTGATGCTCGGGAATTTGATTCGATAATTTTTGTTAATTTTTCAAATTTTGACAATAACCCTTTAATACAGGAGTACCTTTCAAAAGGAGGGAGGCTAATTGCAATAAACGACATAAACTCAACGATTTTCAGTAATATGGATGAAACATTCGCTCTTTCTCTCTCGGCAGGGGCTTCTACTTATCTTAATTTTTCATCATATCCTCAAAATCCAAAAATAGCAAAGTACTTTATCGCTTCTGGATTTGACGTAGCTGCTACTAATGCAATTAACGGCAAGAAAAATGGAAAATGGAAAATATGGGGAAATGCAAAGGATGTGAACATAACTTCTTCCCTTCAAGTGGAGATAGAGGGAGTGGGGGCACTTAAAGAGGGTGATGTATTTTGTCTTAACGGTAATAGTGAAAATCCCTCATTACCAAACGAGAATTTTTGCTTCAAAATAAGAAAAGTATTTCCAGAACTTTTGTTCATTCAACCCTTGAATTCTTCCTTTCCTTTTCTTGATTTTTCTGACTCTGTAAAGGTAAGGGGGAGTGAAAAGGAAGGAAATATACTTTCTTCACATTCACAGAGCTACTCGCTCGTAATAATTAATAAAACGAGTTCCAGAGCAGTTTGGATTTCCTACTTTCCGCAATCAAGCGAGTACAGAGCCCTTCTTAAAGGTGTTATAATGGCAATGAACACAGAATTTATTATGAAAACGTTTCTCGGTAGCGAGGGAATAGAAATACCAATATTTTACGAAACTTGCTGCGATATTCCAGAAACAGTAAAAATTCTGCTTAAGCTTGGTTATAAGTATTAGCCGTGTTTTTTCTCATGTATTAAAATACCTATTGTGGAAATAACAACAGTAAATACTATAACCCCGAAAATTGTTTGTGTTATAAACAATGTGTTTGGAATTCTTACGGAAACTATGCTTGCCAATACAGCTGTAGCAAGACCGCGAGGGTAAAGAAAAGTCATCAAAATTTTTTCCTTTCTATCAACCTTATTTAAAAGAGAAAAAAAGAAAACGCATACATATCTTGCAAGAAGAAGAACAAGAGCAATGGCAAATGCTGTATAAACTGGTTTTAACTCGTAAATCTCGGTACTCATTCCTATTGTGGTGAAGAAGAATGTTTTTATGAAAAATGTGATATATGAATTTAACTGTTTCAAATCTTTAGAAAGACCTTTGAATACATGCTTCAATCTGAGCATTTGTCTTATTTTTCTCATATTTCCAAGGACTAGGCCTATGAAGAAAACGCTTATCGCTCCGTTTCCTCCTGATAAATCAGAAGCTACAAACATGAAAAAAAGAAAGGCAAGAGTTAACATGTAATGAAATTCGAATTTCTCAAATTTATGCCAAATGAAACCCCAAAATATACCTGCGGCAAAACCTAATACGAGAGATGTGGAAAACATGTGAAGCACATCTATGAAAAGCTCGCGTGGATCTATTAGAGAAATGGATGAAGCACGGAGAAGAACAAGAGCAACTATTATCACAAGAGGATCAGTGAGAATAGATTCCAACTTAAGAATAAGCGATATATCCTTTCTCAAACTTTTTAGGAGTTCGATCAATGGAGAAACTATTGCTGAGCTGCTTCCGCTGATTATTGCTGAAAGAATTAGTGCATGTACTAGCTTTAGACCAGCTGCGTAGAGCAGGAAAATGGAAACAAAGGAAAATGATAGCAGGAAACTTAGCAAAGTAAGAACCAAAGCGTGTGGAGATTCCCTAACAAGCCTATAAATATCTATTCTCGATCCGCTATCGAAGAGTATGAGCATCAATGCCAACGCTGAGAAAAGCGGAAGAAGCGCGGCGACTGTTTTTGGATTTATTATTTTGAACACGGGCCCTATAAGAAAACCAAGAAACACGAGCCAGAGCACGTCTGGAATTTTTGTTTTTTTGAAAAAATAATTTGCAAAAAAACCAATTGTTATAATTGCTCCTGTCAAAACAAAAATTACATAGATGTCCATATTAATACTGGGTGAAATATTTTAAAAAACTTATCTTACCTTATTTCTCCAGCATCTTCCCACCATTTTTCAAAATTCTCCTTAAAATCGTTTTCGCAATTCAAAAAGAAGAAACCTTTTATTTCCTTATCCATAGTTTCAACAACAACTCCGTATTTTTCGTCAGAAACCATTATAAAAGGATATATAATCTCATAAGTATATCTAATCTGGAAACCTATTTTTTCGAGAAATCTTGCCTTTTCCTCCGGGAGTTCGCAGGCCAACCATCGCATTTCCACATTTCTTTCCTCGCATCTTCTCCACGCATCAAGAACAACAAAATCTTCTGGAACAAAATCAGCTATCACACAAAGCTCTTTTTTTGCTACATCAGCTACATAAGCGCATACGAGCTCGAAATCTTCAGAAAATTTTCTTATTCTCGGTTTTTCTGAAACAGCACGTGAAACTATTAACCTTTCGTAGAATTTTTGAGCAGTAGTAAGTGCAGCTTTCCTTTCCAAATACTCGCTTGTTATTAAAGCTATTATTCTCGGAAATGGATTAACACGGGAAAGCCAGAAAAGTTTTTGCTTTTCTTCTTCAAAATCCACTATACCAAGCTTTGCTAGATTATAAAGGTATTTATAAGCATTTGTCACGTTTAGTCCTGCTTTTCTCGCTATCTCGCTTGCAGTATTTTTTACTTTTCCCATGCTTTCCAGCTCGAGCATTGCAGAAATAACGTTAACTTCGACTTTATCAAAGAATTTTGAACGCTTCAACATTTCAGTGATTTTTCCGTAATTTTCGAAATAAAACATAAAAATGATTTGTTGGAAAAAATTTTTAAGCTTAAATTCATTATTCTTTTTCCATGCAGAAAGGAGATTTTATAAGGATAAGCTATGTCGGTAGGGTAAAGGAAACAGATGAGGTATTTGATAAAGGTGAGCGCATACCAATAGTTGCTGGGGAGGGATTTGTTATTTCAGGACTTGATGAAGCCATCCTTGGCATGAGCGTTGGAGAAAGGAAAATTGTAGAGATACCACCAGAAAAAGCTTTTGGAAAAAGGGATCCAAACCTTGTAAAGCTTATACCGCTTTCCGATTTCAAGAAAAATGATATCACTCCTTATCCTGGAATGGTTGTAAAAGCAGATAATTTCTACGGAAGAGTACTTTCCGTTGGCTCGGGAAGGGTTAAGGTCGATTTTAACCATCCTCTTGCTGGAAAGGTTTTGGAATACGAGGTTGAAATAAATGAAAAAATAGAAAGCGGTGAAGAAAAAGTAAAGGCTCTTTTAGAGTTTTTCACAGGAATGAAAGAAGCTGAGGTAAAACTTAACGAGAATACAGCGGAATTGAAGGTTAAGCGTCAAATTCCTGAGCATGTAAAACAGAGATTAAGCACAGCTATCAAACAATATGTTGGTGTAAAAGAAGTTGTAATTTCAGAGATATTCTAGCACATTATATTCCATTTTATAATAAATCCAAAATGTTTAAATACCTTTTTCTGCAGAACATCAAAAAAACTTTCTAAGGTGAGAAACATGGCTCTGCGTGCTGTTGAAGGTACTAGCAGAAAACGCGGTTCTATTGATGAAGATTTGAAAAAGCTTCTTGAAGCGAGAAAGGCAGTGATAAAGGTTGTTGGAATAGGGGGGGCAGGAAACAATACAATTTCAAGAATGATGCAGGTCGGAATAATCGGAGCTGAGACTTTAGCTTTGAATACAGATGCGCAAGACTTGCTTTATACGGATGCTGACTACAAAATTCTTTTGGGAAAGGAAACAACTCGTGGCTTGGGAGCAGGAGCAGACCCTCATTTAGGAATGGAAGCGGCAAAAGAAAGCAAGGATGAAATTAAGAAATACCTGGAAGGAGCTGACATGGTTTTCATTACCTGCGGTTTGGGAGGAGGTACAGGAACAGGAGGAGCTCCGATAGTAGCTGATGTTGCAAAGAAAATAGGCGCTTTAACAGTAGGTGTTGTTACTTTGCCCTTTACAATGGAAGGAAAGCAAAGAATGGACAATGCGAAATACGGCTTGGAGGAGCTCGAAAATATTGTAGATACTCTAATAGTAATTCCGAATGATAAGCTTTTGGAAATAGTGCCAGACGTAAGTATAACAACAGCTTTTCGCATAGCAGACGAAATTTTAGTAAATGCAGTAAAGGGAATAGCGGAGCTTGTCACAAAGCCTGGGCTGGTAAACTTGGACTTCGCAGATATAAGGGCTGTGATGAGCTCAGGAGGGCTAGCGATGATAGGTATGGGCGAGAGTGATCGCGAAAACAGAGCAATAGAAGCTGTTGAAAAAGCTTTGAATAACCCGCTTTTAGACATAGAAATAGAAGGAGCTAAAGGAGCTTTGATCAATGTGGCAGGAGGGGCGGATATAACCATAAGGGAATGTCAGGAAATTGTAGAAGCTGTTACAAGCAAGCTTTCGCCAGAAGCAAAGGTTATTTGGGGAGCTCAGATAGAAAAGGAGCTCGGTGATACTGTAAGAACAATGCTCATAGTAACTGGTGTGAAATCCTCGCAGATTTACGGGCCAGAAAAAACGTTCACGGCAGAGAAAAAGAAAGAAATAGAGAAAATTTTGGGAATAGATTTTGTTTAATTTTTATTTATTTTAAATTTTTAAGCTTCTGAAGCCTATTCTTTCATGAGGTGATGCGCTATTGGAGAAAAAAGAAGAAAAGCTGAAAAAATCGTTCATAGAAAAAATAGCTAGATTCTGCAAAGAAAAGGGATTTGTTTTTCCTTGCTGCGAAATTTACGGCGGCTTTTCTGGTTTTTACGACTACGGCCCTTTAGGAGCTGAGCTTAAGAAGAATATTAAAGACCTGTGGTGGGAGGAGTTTGTTAGAAAAAGGGATGATATCGTTGGCATAGACGCTTGCACGATAAACCCTTTTGTTCTTTGGAAGGCTTCAGGGCATGTGGATAGCTTTACAGACCCTTTGGTAGAATGCAGGAAATGCAAAAAAAGATTTAGAGCAGATAGCCTTATAGAAGATTCTCTTGGAATAGCTGTTGATGGAATAACAATAGAGCAGGTTAATGAAATAATCGCTAAGCATAGCTTGCGCTGTCCTTCATGCAAAGGCGAGCTAACTAGTGCTAGAACGTTTAACTTAATGTTCAAAACTTATGTTGGTGCAGTAGAGGATCAGAGCTCCCTCGCCTTTCTCCGACCAGAGACCGCGCAGCTAATTTTTACGAATTTTAAATTTGTACAAAAGGCAGCAAGGCTAAAGCTACCCTTTGGAATAGCTCAGATAGGCAGAGCTTATCGCAACGAGATTTCGCCGCGCGATTTTCTCTTTCGAATGCGAGAATTCGAGCAAATGGAGATAGAGTATTTTGTTCATCCAGACAAGCTTAACCAGTGCCCTTATCTAACAAAAGAGCTTCTTGATTTTGAAATGAACATATACTCTGCTGAAATGCAGGAAAAAGGAGAAGAGCATAGAAAAATGAGCTTGCGAGAGGCTTTGGAAAAAGGAATAATAAGCACAGCTTGGCATGGATATTGGCTTGCTTTGGTTTACAAATGGTTCATAGAGCTTGGTGTTAACCCAGAAAAGCTGAGAGCAAGACAGCATTTGAAAGAAGAGCTCAGCCATTACGCTCTTGAGACTTGGGATATAGAGTATCGCTTTCCGTTCGGCTGGAAAGAAATACATGGCATGGCTAACCGCACGGACTATGATTTAAAGCAGCACATGAAATTCAGCGGAAAGGATTTGAGCTACTTTGACGAAGAGACAGGGAAAAAAATCCTGCCCTACGTTGTTGCAGAGCCATCTCAAGGTGTGGACAGAGCATTTTTGGTTTTCTTAATAGATGCTTACACAGAAGAAGAGGATCGCGTTGTTCTTAAGCTACATCCAAAGCTCGCTCCTTACAAAGTTGCTGTTTTTCCTTTGGTTAAGAGAGATAAACTTGATGAAAAGGCAAAGCAAATTCATGAGCTTTTGAAAAAACATTTTACAAGCTTTTACGACGAAAAAGGCAGCATTGGTAGAAGGTATGCGAGGCAAGATGAAATAGGCACACCTTTTTGCATAACCATAGATTATCAAACTCTGGAAGATAACACAGTAACAATACGCGAGAGAGACACGAAAAAGCAGGTAAGGGTAAAGATTTCTGAGCTTGTTGAGATTATAAGTAAACTTATAGAAGGAGAGATAAAATTCGAAGAAATAACAAGCGAATTGCTCGAGGGAAATGCTTAAGAATGTTAAAAGCCATTAGAGAAAAATGAAACTTCAAAAAAAGCTGAGTGTTCGAGTTACAGAAGCTCATTATAAACTGATGCAAATGCTAGTAAAGAAGGGAGAATATGAAAGTGTTTCTGATGCCGCGAGAAACGCTGTAGAGAAATTACTGAAGGATTATGAAAAAAGGAAATGGTTCAATAAATACATGGATTCTTGAAAGCTGCTATAAGCAGTTTTCGCAAAAAGTGTTATAATAAAACACGTGTCCTTTTACTTCTTTGCTGTTGGACTTCTTGAAAAAATAAATTATTTAAAATTTACTGCGAAGAAACATTTCATAAAATTTAAAGAATTAGGTGAAATGTCATGGACCTGATGCAAAAATTGAATAATATACAGGAGTATTTTAACGAGAGTGTGAAAAGGGTTAAAAAAAGTTTAGAACTTCTTCTGGAACTTCAAAAAAATTCAAATTCTTATGTTTTTATTGGTGATGAAAATCACCTTCACTACGGCGAGTTGCTGAAGGTAAGAAATTGTTTAAGTTTCGCTATTGAAAGAGTCGCCATACCTGATGAAAAAAGCGAAACAAAAATGAAACTTAAAGTTAGCGAGAAGATTATTGAAGAACCTTATGCTCAAATAGAAATTGCAGTTCCACAACCAGAGGTTGTATTAAGAAACTGTATAGAGTGGAAGCGTGAAGAGGGTGTATTTGCTGGCTACGATAAGAAAATAGTAGGAATTCGCTTTGATGATGAGATATTAACACTACCTTCAATAGCTAAGGAAATCACCAGTGATCGAGAATACATCAAGAAATGTGAAGCCTTGCAGGAATATTTGGAGAAAACTAACCTTCCAGAGCTCTACGAAAAATTTTTCGGAAAATCGCCTTGGTAAATCTCAAAAAACTTTTGCAAAATATTTAAGCTCCTTACTCCAACAAATTCTCGGTGAGCAGCAATGGCTACATGGGTCATTGGACACAAAAATCCTGATACGGATAGCATTGTTTCTGCAATAGTTTACGCAAGAAAAATAGGAGCAAAAGCAGCAAGAGCAGGAGAGCTAAATCCAGAAACTAAGTTCGTTCTCGAAAAATTCGCTGTGCAAGCTCCAGAGCTAAAGGAAAAAATCGAAGCTGGCGAAAAAGTTGTGATTGTGGATACAAATAACAAAGAAGAGCTCATACCAATAGAAGGAGAAATAATCGAGATAATAGACCACCATAGGCTTTTCGGTAACATTAGCACAGCACAACCAATAAAAGTTTGCATAGAACCTGTTGGCTCAACCTCAACAATCATAGCTGAACGCTTTCTCGATGAGCTTTGCAGGGAAGAGGCAGGACTGCTTTTAAGCGGTATTTTATCAGATACAGTCGTTTTTAAGTCACCTACAACCACGCAAAAAGACAAAGAGATAGCAAAAAGACTTGCTGAAATAGCTGGTATAAATAACATAGAAGGCTATGGAATAGAGCTCAAATCAAAAGCTGCCCAGCTTAGCAAAGAACCTAAGGAAAACGTGCTTAGAGATTTCAAAATAACGCATGCCGGAGAGCTTAAGTTTGGAATAGCTCAGGTTGAGATAATAGGTTACGAAAGTGTTATGGAGAGAAAAGATGAGTATCTTGCAGCTATGGAAGAGATAAGAAAGGAAAAGGGATTGGATTACCTGCTCTTTATGGTTACAGATATACTCCAGCAGGGTACAAAGCTTTTGATAGTAGGAAAAAATCCAGAAAGAATTGCAAAAGCTTTCGAAAAGAATCTTGTTGAAGGCTGCTATATAGAGCTACCTGGAGTCATGTCAAGGAAAAAGCAAGTAATGCCTGTAATTCAGGAAAAATTTAAATAAAGAGAAAGAATAAATCCAAGAATTACAACAGCTAAAGGCAAAGCATGCGGAATTTTTATTCCTCCTATTTCTAATGCTATCAAACATATTGCAATAGCTACGAATACTCTTAGCACCTGAATATTCAAAAAAGCAGTTAACTTCTCTCCAATAAATGCAGCTATTACTACTGCTATTGTTGCTATTATTCCGGCTATGAAAGCTGAGAGTAATCTTGCCTTTGTTTCCCCTTCCATAGTTGCTGCTGTAAGTACTGCAGCAGGTCCCGCGAGCACAGAGAGAGCTACTCCAGGTGCTGTCGAAAAAGTCAAACTGTTAGTAGCAACTAATAATGGGATAGCTCCGTCGATGCAAGGCAGAAGCAGTGGAATAGAGAGCTTACTTGCATTTTTCAATATTACCGAAAAGTCTAACACCTCTCATGGCATTCACCTCCTTCGGCTTTTTGCTTAAAATATTTACTTCATGGTGGGACGGCGGGGATTTGAACCCCGGACAACACGGTCTTCAGCCGTGCGCTCTCCCAGGCTGAGCTACCGCCCCGTGAAAATTTTTAAGTTTCTTAGGATTTTTAAGTTTTATGTTCAAAGAAGAAAGGCCTTGGGGATATTTCGTGAATTTTGATGAAGAGATTGCAAAAAAACCTGGATGGATCAAAATACTTTTTGTGAAAAAAGGAGAAGAGCTCTCTCACCAGTATCACAGGCTAAGAGACGAACTTTGGTATATGGTGAGGGGAAAGGGAAGAGTTTTGCTTTGGAAAGAGAAAGAAAAATATCCAGAGAATAAGGAAGAAATAACTCTTGAGGAAGGAAAAACAGTTTTCATTCCAAAACTCTGCATCCACAGCTTTAGAGCAGAAGAGGATAGCTTTATTTTAGAATTCGGTTTTGGTGAATGCAAGGAAGAAGATATAGTGAGATTGCAGGATAGATACGGAAGAGAGTAATTTTAATCAGGTAAATGGTGACCGGAATGAGCAAAAAGCACGATAAAGCTCTGAAAGCTTCGAGAGAGATGTTTTAAATCACGAAAAGTTTAGACTTGATGATCTTCTCGAGTATGTTCACAAATTAGCAGGGACTACTCGCGTAGCTCCTGCAAGAGACGTTGTGGACTGGCTAAAGGACATGGAAGAAGATTTCTTCGGTTTTAAAAATCAAATTTTTATTAATTTAAATCAAAAATTCAAAAAGATGATGAGCGGCCCACTAGCTGAGTTGTGATGACTTCAGCCTTGGCTGATTTTTGATATATGGATTTATAATGTCTCAGACTGAACTTCTTTGCAAGGCATGTCCATGTAAAACACAAGATTTTTATTTTTCAAATTTTGAGATTTTCTAAGTGAGGGAAATGTACAGGCTAACCCAAGAAGGAAAAAAGTATCTTGAAGAAGGTCTGCCAGAGGTCAACTTGATCAAGCTTCTCTCTAAAGAAGGGCCCTTACCTTTGGAAAAAATAGAAGTGGAAAACAAGCATATAGCGATAGCATGGGCAAAGAAAAATAACTGGATCAGAATAGATAGCGGCATTGCGATGCTCACAGCAGAAGGGGCAAGAGCTCTGGAAAAAGAGTATGCTTTGGAAAAAGCCCTGCGAGAAGTGGACGCAAGCGGTAAATGCGAAGAAGCTTTGCTCAAAATTCTTGAAAGTAGAAAGCTTGTTGAAAGGATTAGAGAACTTCCAGAGATAGAAGAAATAGCTCAGCTCACTCCAGAAATCATAATTTCTGGAATATGGAAGATAAAACCGTTTAAGCGCTACGACGTCCTTGCTCCGGCTCCTGAAGTTTTTTTAGGAAAGAAACATCCTTATATACAATTCATCGAAGAAGTAAGAGAAAAGCTTGTTGAAATGGGTTTTGAGGAAGTTAAATCTCCTGTGGTAGAGAGCGAATTCTGGAATTGCGATGCTTTATTCATGCCTCAGGACCACCCAGCAAGGAGTGTGCATGATGTTTTCCACTTGAAAAATCCAAGGAAAGCGAAAATCCCTGATAAAGAGCTTTTTGAAAGAGTGAAGCTAACTCACGAAAGCGGGTGGATCACACGGAGCAAAGGATGGGGCTTTTGGGATCAAGAAACATCTTTAAGACTTGTGCTTAGAAGCCAAACCACAGCAGCAAGCGTACGCTATTTAGCAAACTTTGAAGGTGAGCAAGCAAAAGTTTTCTGTATAGACCGCGTGTTCAGGCCTGATGTTATTGACAAAACTCACTTAATAGAATTTGATCAGTGCGAAGGTATTATTGTGGGAAAAAATGTAACTTTCAGACATTTGCTTGGCACGCTGAAAGAGTTTGCTGAAAACGTTTTAGGGGCTAAAAAAATAAAGTTTATACCTCACTATTATCCATTTACAGAGCCGAGCGTAGATATGGCTGTTTATTTTCCTAATTTGAAAAAATGGGTTGAAATAGTAGGCTCTGGAATGTTTCGCCCAGAGGTGCTTAAACCCTTGGGGATAAAGCATAATGTTGCTGCCTGGGGATTTGGGTTTAGTAGGTTAGCCATGCTTAAGCTGGAAATAGATGATATTCGCTTTTTGTTTGCACGAGATATAAAATGGCTTCGCGAGTTTCCGGTGATGAAATGCCTGTTATAGAAGTGGATAAAAACTACTTGCTAAACCTTTGCAAAATTCCGGAAGAAGAGCTAAGGGAAGTTCTTACCATGATAAAGGCTCCGATAGACGAGGAAGAGGGAAATATTTGGAAGCTTGAGATAACTCCTGATCGCCCTGATTTGCTTTCGCCAGAAGGTGTGGCGAGAGCTGTAAAAGGTTTTCTCGGCATAGAAAGCGAGATTCCGCAGTATAGCGTGGTGGAAACTGGTATTAGCGTGGAAGTTGAAAATGTTGAAGCCCGTCCATACATAGCTTGCGCAGCAGTGCTTGATGTAAAGCTTAACGATTATTTAATAAAAAGCTTAATGCAGCTTCAGGAAAAAATTCACGAAACTTTAGGAAGAAGGAGAAAAAAGGTTGCTATAGGTTTACACGATTTGGACAAGGTTGCTCAGCCTTTCCGCTACACGCAGGCAGAAGGAAAAGAAATAGTTTTTGCTCCTTTGGGAGAACTTAAACCCATGAGCCTGGAGGAAATTTTGAAATATCACGAAAAAGGCAAAGAATACGCTTTCTGCTTGGAAGGTTATGAGAAATATCCAGTAATTCTTGACAAATACGGCGAGGTTTTAAGCTTTCCTCCCATTATTAATGGAGAGCTTACAAGAGTTACAGAAAATACAAAGAATCTTTTCATCGATGTCACAGGCACTGATAAGCAAGCGGTGGAAAAAGCCTTGAATATTTTGGTTTGTTCAATAGCAGAAGCTTGCGGAAAGATAGGAAAGGTAAAAGTAGGAAATGAAATCTATCCAAAACTTCTTCCAGAAAGCTTTGAGCTAAGAGTAGAAAGTGTTGATCACCTGCTCGGGCTCGGGTTAAAGGAGCATGAAATAGCAGAAATTTTGAAAAGAATGCGCTATTCTGTGCTCGAGCTAAAAGGAGGTGTGCTAAAGGTTTTAGTACCTCCTTATCGTGTAGACATTCTTCACGAAGTTGATTTAATAGAAGATATCGCTATAGGATACGGAATAAACAACATGCGACCAGTTTTGCCAAAACTTCCTACTATGGGCAAAAAACACGAAAAAGAAAAAATCTCTGAAAAGGTAAGGGAAATAATGATTGGTTTTGGAATGCAAGAAGTTTTAAGTTTTATTCTGACAAACAAAGAAAAGCAATTTAAAAGAATGCTCATTCCTGAGCAGGCATGCGTTGAGATAGCAAACCCTGTTAGCGCAGAATACACCATTTGCAGAACATGGCTTTTGCCTTGCTTGCTTGAATTTCTTTCAGAGAATACGCACAATAAATACCCGCAAAAAATTTTCGAAATAGGTGATTGTGTTTTGCTTCATGAACAAGCAGAAACAGGAGCAAGAGAGGTAAGAAAACTAGCATGCGCTATTGCTCATGACAAAGCTAATTTAACCGAAATAAAAGCGATATTGCAAGCTCTTGCAAAAGAGCTGAACACGAGCTTGGTTATAAAGCCTTGGGAGCATGCAAGCTTCATACCTTCTCGCTGCGGAGAAATTTATCTCAACGGCAAAAGCTCTGGATTTTTTGGCGAACTTCACCCTGCTGTTCTAGAAAACTGGAAAATAGAAAAGCCTGTAGTTGCTTTTGAAATTGAATTTAGAGGTAAAAATGAAGATTAAATTACGGAGGGCAGCACCATATCGGCCGTGAGGAATCACATGGTTCTGAACTACATAAACAACAAGAAGATGCTACACAATCCCACCTCCGTATCGCAACGTAGGTAGATCCCCTATAATAGCTACTCGATCCACCGAAAGTCCATCTCTTACAAGTCCAATCATAAACACCACAATCCACCCATCCTAAATGATCTATTACTATAGTATTTCCAAAACCCCCTTCGAAACCTAAGGATGAGGGGATTGCCATCCTACAGGCAGGATCTCTCAAACACTGAGCCATTTCTGAAACGCTACAAAAATGCCAGCCTGATCCAAATTCTTGTTCACATTTGTCATTGGCTCCGCTAACTCCACCTAAGTTCCCGGTATAACTTGTGGAAGTTAAACGGGGTGGTGGAGTGCATGGGGAAGAGCCCCAATCCCCACAATCATGAATTCCAGTATCAAACAAGTGTACTTCATCATCAGAGTCGTTCAGATCTCTAAACGGAAAAAATACACCTGAGGATATAAAAGCTGTACAATCTATTAATCCATCGTTATCTCCATCACAAGTCCCGTCTAAAGCTGAGTTTGCTGCAATTTTGTTACCTGTTATTAGTTCTGAAGTATCATCCGGATCCAAATATTTGCAGCTCGCTTGTAAGGCACCTGCAGATATATCAATATATCCGTCACCGTCCTCATCACATGTATTATCACTAGGCCTGCCTATAACATCATTATTTTGAATAGCACCTATTGTTGTCAAATTATCATTTGCATCTATATTTCCTAAGCTACCTCTTTCTTGACAGTTTAAACTTAGGGCTGCTGATTCATCTATATAGCCGTCTCCATCACCATCACAGGTATTGTCAGATGCATTGATAATCTTGGGATCATTGTCATCACAATCATATCTCAAAGTTCCAGTTGGAAGATCTATAAAACCTGCGTAACCATCACCATCCAAATCCCCATAATAGACCCCACCACCAGAAGGCCACTCTTTCTTACACTCTCCACCTATGCAGATTTCGTTTGCATTTACTTTTTCTGTTTCGATTTTTCTTGTATTGGTTATGTTATACCCGTTCATATCAATGTTTCCTGTGATTTCCATCAGGGAAGAATTTATTTTTCCTGAAGAAGTGTTCAACTGCACATATTCTCCGTTTATTACTGTGTAAATATCTTTAAGTAAATGATAGGCAGGGCTTTGTTTTAAAACTTCTGTTTGGGTTAGAGCAGAAACAGAAAAGGAAATTACAGAAATTATTAGAACAGATAAAATTCCTGCCAAAACAAAAAAATGTTTTCTTTCAATTTTTATGGTTATTTCCATAACAATAATTTAAATCTTTAAAATATAAAAAACTATCTTCCAAACAACTCAAGCAAAACATCCAGCAAACTTTTCCTTTCTTTTAATTTTTCTCCGGTAATAGTGCTTGCTATTTCCTTGAATTTTCTCGCAGCCTTTGAGCGCGGATGGGAAAAGACTATAGGAGTTTTTTTCAGGATTGAGATATGCACGTTTTTATCTTCCGGTACAACTCCTATGACAGGATAATCAAGAATCTCTTCTATCTCCTCTGTTTTCAGTTCATGAGGATCGTTTCTCACTTTATTTACTACAACTCCTGTTATTTCTGTTCCCAAGCTTTCAGCAAGTTTAACAACCTTTAAAGCATCTGTAATTGCTGGAAGTTCAGGATTCAACACTACTAAAACTTCATCACTGTGCTCTATAACACTTTGTGTTTCTTTACCAAGTCCAGGTGAGCTGTCTACAAGCACATATTCTGTTCTTCCCTTGAGCATGCGAAAAATTTCTTCAAATCTTCTTAGGTTAATATCTTTCAATGCGCTTAGCGAAATAGAAGCTGGTAAAATTTTTAACCCAGAGCGATGATAGAATATGGCATCTTCTATTTCTGCTCTTCCTTGAATTACTTCATGAATTGTATAAGGATAGAAGGGTATTCCCAAATGGAGAGAAAGATTTGGTGTTGTTAAATTTCCGTCCACGAGAATCGTGTTTTTTCTCAGTAAACTCATCGCTGCTCCGAGATTTGAAACTGTAGTTGTCTTTCCTACACCACCTTTTCCAGAAACGACGCCTATAATTCTGGTTTTCATAAAAATATTTTTCTGAAGAAAACGTTATAAAGATTTTCTGAACAACTTTTTGCGATATCGAAATATGCTAACTGGTTTATAAAAGTTGTTGAAGAAATAATTAAGCATGGAAAGACAAATTTTCAAAATACTCGAAAAAATCGCAAGAGATTTTGATTTGAAGCTTAACAAAAAAGATATCGAAGTTCTTGCACTCCCTAAGAAAGAAGTGATTATTCTAAACTACATTTTTTCTCTTAAATGACAGAAAGAGAAGGATCCTTGAAAAGTATTTGCCACAGATAGCAAAAAAGTTTCCGAGGAAAAGGTTCATTGCCTATGGGATAAAAAGTAAAGAAGTGCTTTTACACGAGGCGATTCATGCGCTTCTCTTGGCCAACGGTATATTCTTCCGTAACTATAAAATTAACGAGCTCCTTGTTAATTGCATTATGCGAAAATATCTTTAGAAAAGGTTAAAAAACTCTAACAAATGGTTTATTTCTCATTGAGATCTTTGAGAAATCTTATCGTTTTTCAAGCTTTCGAATAATGCTATAACAAAGTCTTCATCAAAGAAAATAGAATTTGGATCCGGAGATCTTTCGATTGCCTCAAAAAGGAAGTCATCTAGTGTATATTTTCTTCGATTGTATTCAACCATTATACATTTTCCAAGACTCTGTAACATCGAGAACAAATCTCTTTCTATTTCTTTCCATATTTTTGGGTGCTTCTTTAATACGTGTCTTACAGCCCTTTCCAACTTATAGGTTCTAAAACCATCAATAGAACAATAAAACGGCTCTCTGCATCGTGAGTTTAACATTTTTTCAAAACCAAATAAAATTAATTCTCTATATTCCCTTTCACGTTTTCCATATTTCTCTTCTTCACGAATTTTTTTAATTTCCTTGTTAAAGTAGTTCCACATTTCTCTAAGTTGAATGTAATCAGGGTATCCAAAGGTTTTTGCATATTTTCTCACAGTAGCTCTATCAACTTTTGCAATTTCAGCAGCATCTTTATATGAAACTGTTCTTTCAAGAGCGTTTTTTATAATTTCTGAATACCCTTTTCCTTTCATTTTATCACTCTCCTTCTGTAAAGTAGATTATGATAAAAATTTAAATTTATACTTTTAACTAGTTTTATGCCTCTTGCAGAAGCAAGCTCTCTAGGAAAGTGTATTCTTTTCGGAGAGCATGCGGTGGTTTACGGCGAACCTGGAATAGCTGCTCCTTTAAGTTCTTGTAAAACAAAATCAAAAACTTATCCCTACGAAAAAGGTTTTCTCAAACTTGAAACGGATTTAGGAAAAGAGGAAGGAGAAGTTGGTGAATACAAGGAATACGGTAAATGGCTTAGCGAAAAATGGAAGTATTGCTGTAAACAAGATGATTTTTCAGAACTTTTTGAAGAAGTTAAAAAAGTACCAGAGAAAACTTGGCTGAGCGTTTTAGCTTATTATTTTGATTTTCCTGAAAATTTTTCGGCTTATGTTAAAGTAAAATCTTCTATTCCAATTGGAGCTGGGTTGGGAAGCTCTGCTGCTGTTAGCTCAGCTCTTGCCAAATGTTTTGCAAAGCTACTTAAAACTAGCGAAAAGCATAAAATTTACCAGGCTTCTTTGCTTTGCGAAAAAATGTTTCACGGCACACCCTCTGGAATAGATAGCGCTATCGCTTGCTATGAAAAAGCGCTTGTTTTCAGAAAAGGAAAAGGTTTTGAGTTTTTTGAAATGAAACCTTTAGAAATTTTCATGATTTACACGCACAAACCAGAAAAAAGCACTGGCGAACTTGTGCAAGCGGTGAAAAATCTTGAAGAAGAATACCGAAATCCTAGAATTGAGAAAATCGGAGAGCTTGTAATAAAAGCGGAAAAAGCTTTGGAAGACGGAAATCTACGAGAGCTTACTAATTATGTAAAAGAAAACCAGTACTTGCTTGCTGAGCTTGGAGTAAGCAGCAAGGAAATTGATGAACTTGCACATATCATTAACAGTAAAAAAGACATGGCTGTAAAGCTTACAGGGGCTGGTAGCGGTGGTATGGTTATAGGTTTTTACCTTCCTGGAAAAAAGCAAGAATTTGAAAGCATACTTGCAGAGCTAGGCTATGAAAAAATTCCTTCACCACAACTATCTCTTGAAAACAAAGTTTATTGGGAAGAAAGGTTAAAATAGCAGCTAAAAATTTTTATATTGAAATAAAATCTAAACTTTATTTGATTAGTATGAGAAAAAAAGAGATTTTGCTTACATTGGGCATTTTTGCAATGCTTTTGCAAGCAGCTTTCTCAAGCTGGGTTTCATCAACAACGGGCGAGTTCAAAGTTTCACCTTCTGTAGTTTACATAAACTGGACAGATACAAGCGGTTTAGGAGCTTATACTGCGAATATTTCGGTGAACAACACGAAAGATTACAATATAACCATAGAAATATTGAATTATTCGGCTAATGCTGTTTTAGCTCCTGTATTTGATTTGGACGTGGAAAACATAAGCTACTGTTATTTCATTGGAGAAAGAAACGATACAAAAAACAAATATACATGTATTAACTTCTCTGTAATTCCAAGTAATGAAGTACTAGTAGAGAACAATAGTGTAAAAAATTTCACATTAAAACTGGAATACTTACCTACAGAATATCCTGGAAGGTATAGAAACTTTGTAAATTTACCCATAATAAATAAAACGAACTCTACAGAAAATGTGAGCATTATAGTATATGTTGATATCCCTGTAAACTTTACTCAAGAAAGGCATGTCAAAATAGGGAAATATTCTACTGCAGGGAATTATATGACATACGAAATTCCAGCAAATAACGCAGGCAAGCAAGATGCTCATTTCTATTATTTCAATGCAAGCGAAATAGCTAATGCTTCTGCTATATTTGTTAACATAAGTTCCTCTAAGCTTGCGATGTTTCTTTTCGACGAATACGAAAATTTTTTGGAAAATTCTGCTAATACAAGTACGGGAAAGCATGAACTTTTATATTCACCAGAGGAGCTTCCGAAGGATAGATATCTCAAGCTTTACATTTATGGAAATGATACACAACCGATTTCTTATGAAGCTTTTATCTCGATTTTCGCAATACAAGCTTTAAACGCGAGCGATTTATCGCAAAGTTTTGGCTATAATAAACAAATGCCCTTTGTAATAAATTTTTCGGCTGGTGAGAATAATTTTACTTCCGTATTTGTTTTGAAGAATAAGGGAAATTATAATTATAGCAATGTTGCAGAGTCAAAAAGAGTTGAGCTAATTTACGAATTCACCTCTCAAACAGGAAATAACACTCATTACTTCATAGTTCCAAGTTCTACGCAAGATATTCATGCTGAGCTTATCTTCAACGACACAAATGCAAACTATTCTCTCTTTCTGAAAGATTATAACGGAAATGTACTAAGAAGCGCTTATTATACAAAAGGCTATTATGAAGAAATTGTAAATAAAAGCAGAGTTGAATTAAGCTATCAAGCTTCCCTTTCACCAGGAAAATATAGTATAGAAGTGGTTAACATTTCTGGGAATGCTGAATATAATTTAACGATTTATCTTAATCTTTCTTCAAGCGATTTTGTTAGTACAAATTATTCTTCTTATTCCTCAAAAGATTTCAGAGAATTTGGAATCGAGAACGATTCAAAAATAGTTAGCTTTAATTTCACCTTACCTTCTACTTCAATTCCAGGAATTTATAAAGTAACGCTAACCTACAGAGAAAACAATGGAAAAGGAGCAGGAATAAAAATTCCGATTTTCGTAAAAGCAGTTGGAACAAACTTTCTTGTAGATAAAAAATTACAAAATCAAATAACACTTACCGCTACACAAAACTTGGAAAGAAATGTTAAATTTAATTTAAGTTTTATCATCGAAAACTTTGGCAATTATAATATAACTGATGTTTTTATAAACTTTACTAACTTAACTCTTTCTACCTCAAGCGGAGTATATTATGCAAATATAACAGCAATTTATATTAATGATACAAAATATTCTCAAGCATTTACTATTCAAAATGATTCACAAATAAATGTAACGATAGAAATTCTTGTGAATAAAACAAAAGCTTCTCAAGAAGGAATTTATCAAGGTTATGTTTTGCTCAATATGAGCAATTCTAAGTTCAAGGTTAAACCTTACGATTACCTTAACGTTACTATAAAGCTTAACATGACAAAATGGCTTATAGTCAAATCCGCGAGCTTATCTCCCAGTAGTGTAAATGTTTCAGTCTCTGCAAAAAATGTTACTTTAACATTCAAAGTTTACTATGCAAATAACTCAGCCATAGTAGCAGGAGAAATAGGACTTAACAATATACTCAGCATAATATTAGTGCATAAGAATTTAACGACTAGAGTGAAGAATGTTACTTCCACAAAGAGTTTTGCAGAAGGAACTACTATTTGGTCTTCACCTGTCTACAAGCTAAATATCTCTATTCCAAGAAAAATGTGGGGCGGTTACTATGATGTCATATTCAATTTTACAACAAAGGATACTAATAGATTAGTAGGAAAAGGAAAAACATTACTTGCTGTTCAGGATGAAGCGCTTGCAGTTGATGTGCTTTATCCATCTCAAAGTCTTTCTATGCAAAACGGGACTGAAAAATGGTTGAATATAAGCATAACAAATTACGGATTAGATAATATCGCCAATGCTCAGCTCAAAATTGAAAGCAATTTAATACAAGAAGTAACATTCAGCTCAAAAACAGGCGATTGCAACGTTGATTCAGTTTCAAACAAAGTTATAACATTCGATATAAACGCACAAAAGAGTTGTAACATTTCAATGAAAATAAAAGCTTCCGGTTCTTCAGGATCTGGAACAGTTTATCTCAAAGGCGCTAGTGGTTTATGGATAAAAAATGATTCGTTTCAATTAACAGTTACAGCTCCTAGTTCAAGCTCTTCACAAGAAGAGGAAACAACACAAGAAACACAACAAACTACACAGCAACAGGAAGAAGAGGAAGAGGAAGAAGTATGGATAAGCGATTTCAAGTTTATTTCGTATCCTTCTCTGATTTCCATAGAACAAGGAAAAAGCAAAATCGTGAGCGTATCTGTCAAAAACACTGGTAATCTTACTCTGGTTAATCTAAGTTTAGTTGTGGAAAATATTGAAAGTTCCTGGGTTAAGATTTCTAATCCCGTATCTCTTTCAGCAGAAGAAACGCATTCATTTACGGTAAACTTTACCATACCAAAAAACGCAAAACTCGGAAAAAGGGAAATAACTTTCAAGGTGTATTCCAAAAATTTATCTAAAAGTGTTAAGGCTACTCTTGAAATTCTTCCTTCAGAAGAATACAAAATGAATGTTGAGCAAAACCTTACAATAGCAAAAGAAATTTATGAAAACCTCACAGTTTTATATAACGAATATGTAGAAAGGGGAATTGAAAACAAAACGATTAATTCTACGCTTCTTTCCATTCAATCCCTAATTGTTCAAGCTGAAAGTTTGATAAAAGCTAACGACTATCAATCTGCAGCGAGCATAATATCCTCTGCATTAACTCTCTTGCAGAGGGCAAAAACCCAGATTCAGAGCTTGGAAGAGATTGCAAAAAAGAAAGAAAGAGAAAGCACGTTCATGACGCTTGGCATTATTCTTATAATTTTCGGTGTTTGCCTAATCGTATACTTATTACTTCCTCCACCGCACGGCTATGAGCCAGAAAGAGGTTTTCGTTACGTTCCACCACATCACAGAGGAAAGCCAAAATTGAAAAGATTGGTAGAGGAAATTAAACATAAATGTAAAATCATAAAGAAAAAAATAAAACAACTGAAAAAGAGCGAGGTTTAAACATTCATAGAAACACGAAGCATATTTCTTGTTCCAAGAGCAAAGCCAAGTGTTATTATTATGAATTTCAAATAATTTTTCAGATTTTCATTTTCCGAGTATTTGTCTATCATAAGCACGGCAACAAAGCTTAGAAAAAATTTTACAGGAACGAAAATCCATGTGCCGAAACTTTCCATAAGCCAAGAACTCAGAACATGCTGCTCTCCGTACCCGAAAAGTTCGATTGAGACAAAAGCTGAACAAGCGTCAAGAAGCTGAGCACTTACAGCAATAGGGCTCAGAACACTTTGGCTTTTGATAATTTTAAATAGAAAAAATGAAAGGGTAGCCAGCACTCCCCATAGAGCGAGAATGTAAATTAATGCTTCGAAATTGGTAATCTGTACTAAAAATAAATGAAAAATTAGCAATACTACTCCAAATACTGTTAAAATAAAATTTTCATTTTTTTTCATTTTTTCGGCCAATTTTTTCGAAATAAGAACAAATGAAAATACAAGAACAAACATAAAAAAATAAATTGGTGGAGAAACGAAAAGCACACTTGTGTAAATTATTTGAGCGTCTCTCAATGCCCTTATAACTCCACCCAAAAATATAAATGGTAAAAGTGCGAAAACAAACTCTTCTGTGAATTTTATTTTCATTCTTTCGCAAAGCTTGTAAACTAGATACAAAGACACAAGAAAAATAGCAGCATAAGTAAGAGTTGCTGGGAGAGTGTAATATTTACCAAGAGGCTCTACATAATACCTGAGAAAAAAATCACCAATATTCATGAATTTAGTTAAAAGTAATAACTTAAATATTTGTTTTCCAGAAAATCATAAGTATGGCTTTCTGCTAGTAAAAGTTAAATAAAATTGCATACAAAAAAATTTATGCCAGACTTTTTCGAAGTCGTGAAAAAAAGAAGAAGTATAAGAAGATACCTGCAAAAAGATGTTGAAGAAGAAAAAATAAAAACAATTTTAGAGCATGCAATAGTTTGCCAGAGTGCTGGAAATTTACAGAGCTATGAAATCTTTGTGATAAAAAATAAAAAAATTAAACTTGATTTAGCAAAAGCTGCTTTGAATCAAATGTTCATTGCCCAAGCTCCTGTTGTTTTTGTTGTTTGCGCAAATCAGGAAAAAGCTGCAAGATATTATGGCAAGCGCGGATACGAACTTTATGCGATAAACGATGCGAGCATAGTTGCTACACATATAGAGCTTATAGCCTGTGCTATTGGATTAGCAAGCTGTTGGGTTGGAGCATTTGATGAGGAAAGGGTTAAAGAGATTCTTAACTTGCCAGAGGGGATAAAACCTATAGCTATTATACCTTGCGGTTATCCTGCAGAAAGACCAAAAATGCCAAGCAAAAGAAAAGATATGATTCGAATAATAGAGTAATAAATAAAAAAATTTCTGTGAAAGTCTTTTCATGGTTACTCGAAGAGAATTTATAAAAGGAATTGGCAAAGCGTTTGCTTATGTGTATTGTATAAACGATTTCTTTAACGCACTCCTTCAGCTGGAAAATTTTCAATTCTCATTTTTTGATTTTTTTAATCCATTTTACTCTCATAATAGTGAAATAGTTAAAAGGGCTATTGAAGCTAAAGAAATTGAAATAACAATATATGATATAAATCCTACAGAAAATGAAAAAATAAACTTTAAAAAATTAGAAGAAATTATCAAAGCACTCGATGATTTTGAGTTATATGTGAATTATGAACCTATATTTATAGATAAAGAAGTTGTAGATGATTTTTCCAAGAAAATAAATGTTCTCACAAACAAAATTAAAAATTTAATTCACCAAAATAATTTTAAAGAAGCAAAGAATGTTTCTAAAAACTTTCTAATGAGATTGGGGCATGTGTTGAGAATTTAATGAAATATAGGGCAGGCAGATTTCAAAGAACACAATAAACATTTTCTTCTCAGATTTTCACTTTAAAGATAGTGGAGGTTTTTATTTGAACGAGTTTGATAAAAATATAGTATTTTTGAAAAGAGATAACGAACTGAATGAAAGCTTCATAGCCCATGAAATAGGACACGCGCTAGGTTTGCCTCATACAATTATAATACCAGATGTTATGAGTTATGCTCCTTCAAATTATTTAATAGAAAAAGTGTTTGATTTAAATTTTTTTGGTCCAGAATCGAAACTAAACTGGTATAAAGTAAAAATTAATTATAAGAACTCAGAGTAATAACGCAAGCAAAAGAAAAGATGTCATACATTTTATTGACTAAGCTATCTTTTTTATTTTTTCCAAATCTTTTTCCAAAATCTTTTCTATGTCTATTCCGTAATAATCGGCAATAGCTACGAGAAAAATTATAGCATCTGCTATCTCTTCTGCTATTTTCTCTTTTCTCGTTTCAGATCTACCAATTTTTTCATTGACAAGTTCTCTTGCAATTTCTCCAATTTCTTCTACCAAATGTATAAATAAGTGTTCGGAATCCATTTTTGTGTTTTTAGTTTTACTAAAAATTTCAAAAACTTTTTTGACCTCTTGCTGAAATTCTTTAATATTCATAATTTATGGTTCCTCACATATTTTTATAAGCTTATACAAAAATCTCTTATCATGGAGGTAAGAGATAAGTGGTACCGTTTGCTTCATCCAAAGATAGCATTACTTTTAGTGGTGGATAGCAATGTAATGACTCTTGCCTGGGCAATGCCTGTGGATGATGAAGCAAATGTTCTTGCGATTTCTATGTGGAAGGGGAATTATAGCTATGAGCTTGTGGAAAAGAAAAGAGAGTTTGTGCTCTGTGTTCCTACAAGTAACATGCTTAAAGAAGTTTGGTTTTGCGGAACAAAAAGTGGAAGAGACGTGAATAAAATAAAAACTCTTAATCTCGAGCTTGAGAAAGGCGTGAAAATAAAAACTCCGCATCTGAAACACTGCGCTGGTTTTCTCGAGTGTAAGGTTATAGATTCTATTTCACGGGAAGAATTTGGAGAGCACGTTGTTTACTTTGCTCGCGTGCTGTATGCATGGGTAGATGAAAATCTTTTCGATAAAACTTGGAAGGAAGGTGCAAAGATTTTAATGCACGCTGGAAGCGTGCTTTTTACTACACCTTCAAAGTTCTTAAATGCGAAATTAAGTAAGAAAATTTAAATTTTCAAACTTTTTTCCTTACCTTTGGTCCATGAGGAGTATCTTCTACCTCGTATCCCATTGCTCTAATCTTTTCTCTTATAGCATCTGCCTCTTTATAGCGTTTTTCTTTGCGAAGCTTTTCTCTTTCTTCAAGTAATTTTTTAATTTTTTCGGGAATTCTAAAAATTAAAGCTTTTTTTAAGTTGAGCCCGAGCACCTTATCAAGATCGAGCATCGCTTCTATTATTTCTCTGGCATTCTTTTTTGGAATTTTATTTTCATCAATAAGTTTGTTTACTGCGTGTACAAAATCAAAAAGTACAGCAAAAGCTTCTGGTGTGTTTAAATCATCTGCCAAAGCTTTTAGAAACTTTTCTTTCATTTTCTCAAGACTCTCTGATATGGTTTTATCATAGCCTTTTTTATTAATTTTTTTAAGTCTTTGCAAAAAGTTTATTAGCGATTCAAGATTTCTTTCTGCCTGCTTTAGAGCTTCAAAAGTGAAGTTGAGTTGCTTTCTATAATGCCCAGAAAGGAAAAGTAACCTAATAGCAAGCGGGTTATAACCTTTGTTAAGTATATCTCTTAATGTGTAAAAATTTCCAAGAGATTTTGACATTTTTTTCCCATTTACAAGTATGTGCTCGCAATGCACCCAAAAGCGAGAAAATTGCTTTCCTGTATAAGCTTCGCTTTGTGCAATTTCATTTTCATGATGCGGAAATATTAAATCTACCCCACCAGAGTGTATATCAATTGTTTTTCCTAAATATTTCATTGCTATTACACTACATTCTATATGCCATCCAGGCCTACCTTTACCCCAAGGAGAAATCCAATAAATTTTTCGCTTTATTTCTTCTGGTGTTGAAGCCTTCCATAAAGCGAAATCTGCAGGATTTTCTTTTCCGTATTCGTCAACATCAACTCTTGCTCCTGGTTTCAGCTTTGAAAGCTTTATTTTCGAAAGCTTCCCGTAATCTTTGAACTTTTTTATTGAGAAATACACACTTCCTTCACGAACGTAGGCAAAGCCTTTTCTTACAAGTGCCTTTACCACTTTTATCATTTCAGGAATTTCACTTGTAGCTGGAACGAGCTTTGTTGGAGGTTTTATATTTAAAGCTTTCATATCTTTAAGGAATTCTTTTGTGTAAAATTTCGTAAGTTTTTTCAGGCTCCATCCAAGTTCTTTAGAACGGTTTATTGTTTTATCGTCTATATCAGTAGTGTTCATTACATGCTTTACTTCATAACCGAAATATTCAAGCACGCGCTTAAGCAAGTCTTGCCTTACATAAGTTGCAAAATTTCCAATGTGGGCGTAATCGTAGACTGTTGGGCCGCATGTATAGTAAAGCACAGTTTTACCCTTTAGTGGTTTGAAAATTTCTTTTTTCCTCGTTAAGGTGTTGAAAAGCTTTACCTTTATTTTCACTTTATCACCTCCTTGAACTCTTCAGGAGATTTTATAAAACAAGCTTCTTCGATGATTTTCGCTATTAATTTTTCTACCTCTATTTCTTTGAAAATTTTTTCGACTTTTTCATAGGAAGCCATTGTTACAGGGTAGCGAGGTACATATCTGCATGTTCCCACGTGCCTTTCTACTCCCAATCCAAACCTTCTTGCAAGCTTTACTATTTCTTCTTTGTCAAAGCAGAGCAAAGGATGCAGCACAGCATGCCTTACTCCAAAATGCGTTGCTTGCATGTTGTAAATTGTTTGCGATGCTTTTTGTGCAAGAACTTCACCGGTAGCGATGGCTTTGCAGTTGAGCCTTTCGCAGAGTAAATCGCAAGCAAAGAGCATGCTCTTCCTGCAGAGCACACAAATGTATTTTCTTTTAACTCTGAGAGAAAGTTCTTTAAGCACGGTAGAAAAATTTACAATAACCATTTTTTTAATTTTAATCCTTTCCCAAATACTTTCAAGAATTTCCTGAAGAGTTTGGGTGTATTTCCTGGGAAAAACTTTTTCCAGAGAAAAATGTACAGGTGTTACTTTGTAAACTTTTGAAAGAAGTTTCATAGCCACTGGGCTATCTATACCACCTGAAAACATGAAAAGAATTTTGGAGCCGCGGGGGAGATTTTCCATTTCAAGAGAGTTGGACTCCCTTATATTTGAACTCCCGTCAACCGGTCTGCAGCCGGTCGCATAGCCCCTCTGCCACCGCGGCATGAGTAAAAAATTACTATCCAAAGCAAAGATATTCACCTTTCACAATACCACCTCACATAGGAATTAACAGGAATAATTTATAAATCTGATGGCAGTAGTTTTTATAAAACCTGAAATTAGAAAATCTGGCATGTGGAATGGATTGTAAATGAACCGTGGGTGTAAGCTTCAAAGTAATGCAGAGATAGAATTCGTTGTGGATGGTGAGTTTTTTTCGTGATTTCGAAATCGAGATTTTAAAGCTTTACAAAAGCGGAAAAGTTAGGATTGCTCAAAGAAATTTTTTACCGAGATTCGATTGGACCAACAATTCCCTTTTGAATAGCTGCGCGTTTTAAATGGTCCCGCGGGCCGGAATCTCTGGCTCGGATGGGTTGATAAGGGCGGGGAAGGCGCCCTTATTTTGAACCGGCGGCCTGACGGTTTCTTTGCGAGCGCAGGCTACGAAACCGCGCAAAAGCGCAGCCCTACAGCCGTCCGCTCTTCCAGACTGAGCTACCGCGGGATATAAATTTGAAGTGAAGAAGGGTATTTAAATTTTTAATCTAGGTGAGTTGAGTTGATATGCTCAATCCTCTATATATG
>CAZQLM010000002.1:0-30489 GCA_964594175.1 uncultured archaeon
TACCAAAAGGTATTGTTTCGATTTTTGAAGTAACTCCAAAATCCTGCCCTGTTTCTGTTTCTTTGGAAAATGTTGCAATTTGTGAGTGAAAGTTTTATAAATACTTCAAAGATAAACTTTTGCTAAGCCCTGAGCATAGGTTTACACCATTATTCCGAATTCCTTTTTTATTTCATCATCAAACAAGACCTTAACGACATTCTGCTTTTTCAGTCTAGGCTCTCTGGACCAAATAGGAGCTTTATTAAAAGCTAGGGAAAGAGCAAAATACGGAATATCTTTATTATCCGGAGATATGCTCTTCGCCTCTCTAAGAAATCTTTCATACCTATCTTTCGGAACCATTTCCACGAATTCTGAGAAGAGAATTGAAGCAAATGTTAAAAGCTCTTCTTTGCTTAATTTTGATTGCTTAGACAATTTATCTATATTTCTTTCAAACTCCTCAACAAAATATTCTGGAGAAATAAGTTTAATTCCTTTATCATACAGTTTGAACAATATTTCTAAAGCTTTACCTTTCAATAAGCACGAGAATATAACATTAGCGTCTACAACCAAAAACTCCATATTTCACAACCCATGCTTTTTTGCAATACCTTCCTTAACCTCTTCTGCCATCTCCATCGCTTCTTCTTCCTTCAAGTCGGATTTAGAAACAATTCTTCTCAGCAACTCCTTTTTCAGCTCTATTTCAAAACATCTCAGCAAAGCTTTTGAAAATATTTGCTCGAATTTAATTTCTTTCGCCAACCTTTCGGCTTCCTTTTTGTACCCTTCAGGAATCTCTATAACTAACTTTTCCATAAATAGCTATAAGAAATTTATATATAAAAACCTTTCTCCTATTTCAATAATCCCTTTACTTCTAACCCAAGCTGTAAGATTAACCGATAGCAACGGAAACTACTCCTATGTTCTCAAAGCCCCTATAGAAGCAAGAACCAATGAGATAAAGGTTAACCTGACAAATTCTAATGGACTCAAAGGAAAAAACTCAATTACTTTCTACGCTGGATACGTCGGAGAAATAGCAATCCTGCCCAGTTTCCATTTCCTTGGAAAACGTTGCGAGCTGCGATTAAGAGAAAAAGTTATTTATACCAGCGGGAATTAAATATAAATCCAATGAAAGTGGATATGGAAACAGAATATGAAAAAAGAGTCAGGCGATGGAAAAAAATTTTTTTCATTCTTACAGTTTTTATGGTTTTGGGTTTTTCTGTATTTATAGCTGATGTCTATTCCGTAATAAAGAAAAAAACTCCGTATGTGATAGAGAATTGTGAATTTGTTGTGGAGAATGAATATATAGGAAAAAAACCTGTAAATATAAAAGATGTAGAAGCGAGAATGAAAGAATATTTATTTTCATATGAAATCAGAAATATTTCTTTTGTTTTCGACCCTTGTATGGGATGGAAGGGTGAAGCGTGGAAAAATAATACAATTGAAAAAATCATAACGATTTGTGAAGACGGTAAAGTGCTAATATACAAAAAGGAGTGCAAAAAAAGAGATTTACCGAGCTCAATATCAAATTTGATAGAAATGCTTTTTGCAAAGGTGTTTAAATGGGGGTGAGAATTTTTGCTGATTTGCATCTGCATTCCAAATACTCTCGCGCAACTTCTAAAAACATGGATATAGAGCACATTTCCTTTGGAGCATTGAAAAAAGGGCTAAATCTTGTAGGAACAGGTGATTTTACGCATAAGCTTTGGCTAAAGGAGCTTGAAAGCTCTCTCAAAGAATTCTCTCCTGGAATTTACGAATCTCGCCAAGGAGTAAAATTTCTCCTTACAACAGAAGTTTCGAATGTTTACGAAAAAAACGGAAAGGTTAAGAAAATACATAACTTGCTTATAGCAAAAGATTTCGATGCTGTAAAGCAAATTAATGAAATTCTTTCAAAATACGGTGATTTGAAAAAAGACGGCCGTCCAACGCTAAGCTTGGATTGCGCAGAAATGGTAGAGCTTTTAAAAACCAATGTAAAAGACGTTGAAATAATTCCAGCACACATATGGACACCGTGGTTCAGCTTATTTGGTTCGCGCTCAGGATTCTATTCTATTTACGAATGCTATGAAGAGCAAACAAAGCATATTCTTGCTTTGGAAACTGGGCTTAGCAGCGATCCTGAAATGAACTGGCGTTTGAGCGAGCTCGATAGCTTTGCTCTCGTTTCTTTTAGCGATGCCCATTCACCGCATAGCCACAGGCTTGGAAGAGAGTGCTGTGTTTTCGAGCTAAAGGAGTTTAGCTATGATGAGCTGATAAAAGCTGTTAAAAACAAAGACCCTAAAAAATTTATTTATACGATAGAGGTAGACCCTTCTTATGGGAAATATCACTGGGATGGCCACAGAGCTTGTGGAGTTGCTTTGCCACCAAATGAAGCGGAAAAACTCGGAAATATTTGCCCGGTGTGCGGAAAAAAGCTCACAATAGGTGTTTTGCATCGTGTTGAAGAGCTTGCTGATAGAGAGGAAGGTTTTATCCCAAAAAAAGCTATACCATTTAAAAGACTTTTACCTCTTTCCGAGCTTATAGCTCTTGTTTTAAACGAGAAAAACATTTTCTCAACACGTGTTCAAAGGGCTGAGGAAGTATTAATAAAACGGTTTGGAAATGAGTTTAATGTGCTTTTGAACGCAAGCAGAGATGAGCTGAAAGAAAGTATAAATAACGAGAAACTTGTAAAAGCTATTTTGCTTAATAGAGAGGGAAGAATAAAAGTTATTCCTGGATATGACGGAGTTTACGGAAAACCTGTTTTGGATAACAATTTTGAAATCAAATCAAAAATTCCAAAAAGCGGACAAAAAAGTTTAAGCACTTTCCTATGAGCATATGACATTTATGCTTACCTTTTTTGTTAGCTCCTCCACTTTAACCACTAAAAGATATTTGTAACCAGATAATTTATCATAAAATTTGTTTATCTCGTTACAATCTTGTGGGTAGTAATAAATATAATTTCCTGGCTTTGTGAAAATTAGTTTGTAGCATTTCTCATTCTCATGTTCTGAAAATTTTTCCGCCACATAATTCAAATACCATTTTGAATACTTTCTTTGAGTATCTTCGAAACACTTTGCTGGAGAATAAGGAGAAGCAACAAAATCCTTTATAACTTGTACATCTGCCGGAATTGAACAATCTTTTACTTTATTTGCAATATTTTCGCATGCAACATCTTCATTTTCGAAGAAGCACCATTTATCTTCGGAATAATCATAAATCAAAGAGCCTTTTCTATCAGAAATTTCATATGAAACGCCGCAAAATCTATCATCAATTTCTATGAGAGATTCATTTGAAGGGTGCAAAATTTCCTTTGCTTTGCATGCCTCTGAAAGCTCGGAAGGTGTAAGAGAATAACTGCTAACCCCTCCTGAGGATGAGATTTTTTCGATTTCTACTTTATCAACATTTGTAGCTTTGACCCCTATTACCTCATAGTTTTGAGAGGATTCTACTCTTTTCCATTCATTTGAATCGCAATTCTCATCAAAGCTCACCTCAAGCTCGAATTCCTCTTTTCCTGTTTCACCAGCAGGCACGAATTCTTCCATACCTCTTACGGTATAGTAAGCTTGTACATCAAAGTAATATCCGTACTCAACTTCAAAAAATATGGAATAAATTCTTTCTGTGCTCAGCGTTCTGTCATCGAAAGAAACGGTGCAGAAGACAGAATCCTCTCCTCTGAAAAATTCTACCACATATCCGTCAGAATTCCCTTCTCTATCGCACTCTATATCGAACACGCTCGGAGCATTTATTCTCAAATACGCTTTGTTCATGTTTTCTTCCTCTATTTCTTCAAGTTCAGAAGGGAGTGCATCTGGATCAAAAATACTTCCGCTTCCCAGCTTTTTTATTTTTATCGTCATCGAAAACTCAGCCTTTCCTTTTCGTGAAATGATGGGAGATTTGTCTATCGAAATATCAATATCAACAAAAGAATTTTCTTTGGAAAGAGAATAAGAAGACAAAGATATCCCTTCTCTCTTTCTAACAAAATATTCATTTTCGTCTATGATAGGCAGTTGTAAAGTTGCATGCGAAACGTCGCGAAGGTATATTCTTGCATAAACCGTTTCTCTCGATTCCGTATCCTTTGGAAATTCTGGAGCATCAAAGCTCAATGAAATATCTTTTTCTTTTTTAAGATTGACCTTTTCGCATTTCTCAATGCCATATCCATAAATACATGCGAGAATATTCTCTATTTCCCTTTCTCTAAGATTTTTCATCGAAAGGAATGCGCTTACCTTTTCTCCAGAATTTACAGTCTCTGGCACAAGAGTGAGTTCTGCCTGCAGCAGCACGGTAGTGGTTGTGAGCTTTCCGCTTTCGGATTTTAGCACGTTTTTCTCAACTATGCAGCCTGATGAAATGAGAAAAATTATAGAAAAGAAAATAACTCTTAGTTCTTTCATTTTCACCCCTTCATGGAGATTCTCCTTTTCTTCCCCTAACAGTTATGCTTATCCCTTTATCGATATAATATCCATATTCGCTTTCAACTGTTATTGGATATTCTTTCATTGTAGTTATTGCCTCGGGGTTTTTAATAGTAAAATCGCACGAGATAGTTCTTTTTTCTCCTTTCTTTAATTCTACCTTATTTTCGCATGCCTCAAGCGTAAGATCGCTTTCAGGATATGAAATTTTTAATTTCACAATATTAAGGTTGTCTATTGAAATTTTTGGTGGTGTTTTTGAATCCCAATCAAAATTCGATGAATCAAAAACAACACCGTTACCAACGTTTGAAAGAGTTATTCTTAGAGTGAAATAACCGTCCTCTGCCCTTATAAGTTCAGGAGTACTTAGTGAAATTGCAAGTGGTGCTTGCGTAGATGTTTGCATGCCTACAGATGAGACTGATTCTCCTCTCTGTTTTCTTGCTTCAACTTCTGTTTCGCTGTACACTATAACTTTTGCTGTTGTTTTCGTTTTATAAAAATAGTATACCCTTCCTGTAAATATATCTTTTCTCTCCTGAGGATACGGAACCCAAGGACTTTTCAGTGTCCACGCAGCTCTCGCTGTACCCCCTGGAATAGCATTTGCAGGATCGGCTGCATCAAGCTTTCTTTTAGCAGCTTTGCACTGTTCATTTTCCAATTTCCACATACCTTCTGATGGATTTCCAAAAGAACCCAAAAGACACATGAGAACTTTATCGGTTGAGTATCCTCCATTGTTCTCAACTTCCATGTAGATTCTTAAAAGTCTGTTCATTCCTTCTATTTCTTCCCTTGAAGAGGAAAAATCTGTAACTACTATTCCACTTTGCGAAATGCCACGCTTTTCCTCACCGAACTGAACACATCCGCTGAGAAACACTAAAAGGAAAAGAAACAAAGGAATATAAGCATTCTTCATCACGGCAGCACCTCCACTGATATATAATCTTCGATTTCATATTTATATTTTACTGAAATCGAAAGCTTTCCTATGTCTATAGGAACGTTTGCTTTTGCTCTAAGCTTGCAAACCGATTTTCCACCTTTCTTTTCATAAAACTCTATGTTTTTTGAAAGTGTGAGTTCATTTTCACCAGAATAATCGCTGCATTCCTCTACTTCGAGGTTCTGCGGTAGATTTATTTTTATGTTATTCTTTTCAATTTTGTCAGGAATACCATTTCCAATATTCAGATATTCTACTGACATGAATACTTCCTCTCCGTCTCTGAAAGGCTGTTCTTCTGAAAAGCTTATCCTTGCTTCTACTGCTGAAGGCGTTTTTGAAGAAGAAATTTTAATATCATTAAGAGTTCCGGAAGAAGCTCTTTCCTTGTACTCTGCCTCTGAAAGCACGACAACATCGCTTATAGCGCTGAAAGAAGCTTCGTAGCTTATTTTGAACTTTATTTTGCACTTTGTGTTCATCTCCACAGTTTCTGGAGCTCTCAGTTCGAATTTTGCGATTCTCTGTGTATTTGCAGAAAGATCTCCAAGAGTTATGGTCTTTTTCCTATTTTCAGGAATTGTAAAGATACATGGATCAACTACAGAAATGTTTACATTTTTGAGCGTTTTTTTCGGAACAAGCTTGACCCTTATTTTTACCTTCTCACCTTCATATACCGAAGAAGGATAAACTTCAAAGGTGTAGGCAATGTCATCCGTTAAAGTTTCCTCATATACCGTAACTTTGCTTCTGTAGGAAAAAGGAAAATTTGTTACGCAGCCTGAAAGAGCAAGAATGAAAAGCATAAATGTAGGTAAAAGCATTCTGGATATCATGTTCTCACCCGGGAAGCGGTTTTACGATAACCTCCTTAACCTTTTCCACAGAATACTCGTAATTCATTTTTCCGATTAGATAGTACATTTTTTCTTCTTCTTCCAATTTTGGAACATTCCATGTACATTTTATCTTGTTTGTTTCTCCACGGAAAAATTTAACATCAGACTTTTCGCACGTTGGGTTATTAGCTTCACTTGGAAACTGCGTTAGAGTTATTGTAAGCTTTTTTGAACCAGAAGGTGCATTTACATCGCCATCTCCTAAATTTTTCGCATATACAAGGAAAACTACTTTCCTTCCACTTTCAAAGGGCTGTGGCTGGAAGAATTCAAAGTAGATTTTCACAGGACCTATTCCAACGTTTTGTTTTGGCGTGTAATACGGGCTTTTTCCCGCCTTTTCAAGCTTTTCAATCTTCTCTTTTTTCATTACGTATGCCTCCACCTGTGTTGTTGCGTTGTAGTTGTATGTCACTTTTATTCTTATCGGGCATTTTGCTTCAAGACCTGCTATTTCATTCCTTTCTGGGGCGGTGAGAGTTAAGCTGAAGTACTTCACCTCTCCGGGATAAATGACAATATTGTTGCTATCTTTCAGGAGATCTAATACATGACCTCCTCCACTACACGGCCCGAAATCATAAGCTTTCAGCTCTTTTATTGTTACAGGTGCGGAAGTTTTAGGGTCTCCTACGTGGCGAATTCTGAAAGAAACTTTAAACTCCGTGCCTGTGAAAACTAAAGATGGAGTTACTTTTATATCCTCTATAACCAACAAATCATGGGTTTCTTCTTGAGTTTGAACCTTGACAGACGCACGATAATTCGGAAAGTTTTCGATACAACCGGAAAGGAGGAGGAATGCAAAAACCAATGAAATGGTAGCAAATACACGTGCCTTCATATCCTTCTCCCTTTTTATAAATTTTGAATTTAATAAATTAAAGCTTTACGTTACGGGAGCATATGCAAATGTGAATGTTCTGGTGATATTTCTTCCATAGGTGTAATCAACGTTTGCTGTGATGGTGAAAGTTTTTTGCTCTATATTTTTTGGGAGGGATAAATCAACACCGAAGCTTACTTTTGCATACTGTTGTGGAAGTAGGTTACGGGTAAGTTTACAGATAATTTTTTCATCTTCCTTTTCGCAGTTAAGAAACAATTCTTGGTAAATTTTAATCTCACCCGTTTCTTTAGGAAGTGTTACTGTTATTTTTGTTGGGAGATTTTCGCCTTCCTCACCGTAAACTATTCCAGTGCCCTCGTTAGTCATTGTGAACTGCATAACTACAGTTCTTATTCTTGATGTTTCCGAATCGAAAACTATTGGCTCTACTCCTGCCCATATGCTAGCTTTGACCGGTCCACCAGAATATTTCGAGATGGGTGTTCTTTGAGTAATCTTTCCCTCTTTGAATAGCCTTTGATAAAGATTTTTTTCCATTCCAAGAATCTGGAGCGAAGCATTTGTAGAATACTTGAATCTGTATTCTATTGGAATTCTTATTTTAGAGCCACCGTATTTGAAGATTAAGCTGCCTCCTTTAGCCGAACATGAAATAACACACTTATAAGTTTTTTCACCATTTTCGCCATTTTCTACGGGAGTGCAAAGTGCGGAATACTTAGAAATTAATTCCTCTAGTTCATCAGGATCGGTGACAGTTTTCTCTTCTCCACATTTATCAGCTCTGCAGTTTGCAAGTCCATCTCCACAACCTTCGTTCACTCCCTTACATTTGCATTCGGTAAGTAAGTCTGTACCTTCAACAGGTACTTCCCAGCCGCTTTTTTCACCTTTTTCACTTTCTTCTTCCTGCTTTTTTTCCTGCCCGTATATCACCGTGAGCATTCTCTTTTCATCTGGGTAAAGAGAACCTATACTACACTCTTTTCCAACTTCGTTACAATCGGGATACTCAGGAATAGACGCACCTACTCCACTAAGAGGTTTCCACACATATTTTTTCCCTTTCTTGATATAAATCTCTGGAGAATGGAGTATTACTTGAATATCCTCTGCCTCGAAATCTCCTTGATTTGAGAGCGTGAGAAATCCCGTAAGAGGTTCTTCAGGATTTATTTGAGTTGAGAGAAAGGATATGCTTCCTTCAATCGAGTAAATGCTGCTAACGGCTTGAGAAGCGTGTCTTTGCTGTTCCATCATTTTTTCATAGTAGCAGCTCGGACATGTGAACATAAGCCACATATCGCTCATTCCCTGCCTTAGCTGAGCAAAGCTTGTGCTTAACGGTTGTGCAACGCTTTCTATTGTTGCTGAAATCTGTGGCCACCAAGGGCCAAATACAGCTTGCCCGAGCACATCTGGATAAGCTGTTGTAACAGTAAAGAGCAGAAGCAGATAAAGCGGAAATCCTACTTCTCCGCGATGCTGGCCAGGAGTTGAGAAAGCTACGAAAGCCGAAGTAAAACCAAGAATTCCGAAAAGAATTGTTCTGAAAGCCCATAGACCGAAATCTTGCGCAATGGTAGCACCTCCAACAATCGTGCCAGCGAGTATTAAAAGAAAAGAGAAAGCTCCGAGACTATTAGCGTGTTCTTTGCCTTTTTCATATACATAAGTGAAAACTGTTACAAGACCTCCCTTTCCTCTTATCACAGCCGGTATTTCATGATGCTCTGGGAAAGAAAGGAAGAAAAACCCTAATCCAATTAAAAAAAGACTCCATCCAAGGAAATCTGTAGCTAACCCGAACACAAGAAAAGGAGAAAATGCAATAAGCCCGCCCAAAATTATTTTCAAAAGCGCTATCGCTCCTTCATAAGCGTAGCTTTCCTCTGAGAGCGGTCTGAAGGAAAGCGAAGCATAGCCGAAGAACAAAAATAGAAGAGCAACGAATTTGTTAAAAGCCTGGATACCCCACCACGATATTAAAACGCTAACAAAAATGAATATCGCCTTCGCAATTGCAAAATGCTCTTTATCTTTCGGAAGAGCTGCACTTATCGAGAAAAATAAACCTCCTATGAAAAGAAATGGATTCGGGAAAATTACCCAGAAAAGAATTATGCTTGCAACAATTCCAATAAGAAGAGGAAAAACATGAATGAAGTAGAAGCTTTCTGCGGAGGGACGTTTTTCGGTGAGCCAGTTCCACACTCTACGAGGTTTGGAAGGTTCTGTTTCTATTTCTTTTTCTATTTCTTCAAATATTTCATAACCACATTTACACTGCGTAGGGCGTGTATCGTATTCTTTTCCACATTTTGTACATTTATAGACAACACGTTTAATTTCTCTTATTTCCTCATTTTTTTTCCTCCTCAAAAAACTTACCATTTTCTTTACACCTTTTCCAACCTAAATATTTTCTGGTACTCCAGAAATAAAAATATTTTTATGAAATCTTGATTTTAAAAAATAAAATTAAGAAACAAAAGCGGAAATTATTTGATTACTCTGCAGCAGGAACTACTTCCAAGCAAACACCTGCAGCAACCGTCATTCCCATATCTCTTATCGCAAATCTTGCAAGTTCTGGAAATTCTTTCACATTTTCTATTACTAAAGGCTTCGTAGGAACGCATTTCACTATAGCCGCATCTCCTGTCTTAATGAAGTCAGGATTCTCCTGCACTACTTCACCTGTTTTCGGATCTATCTTCTTCTGGATTTCAACTATCTTGCACGCTACCTGTGCTGTGTGGCAGTGGAATACAGGAGTGTAACCCTTTGTAATAACGCTCGGATGGTTTAATACTATTATCTGGGCTGTGAATTCCTTCACCACTGTTGGTGGTTTGTCTTTATGTCCGGCAACATCCCCCCTTCTAATATCATTCTTTCCAACTCCCCTTACGTTAAAACCGATGTTATCTCCCGGCTTTGCTTCCTGTATTGGTTCGTGGTGCATTTCTATGCTTCTAACCTCTCCGCTTACGTTGGAAGGCATAAAAACTACCGTGTCTCCTACTTTAAGCACGCCCGTTTCTACTCTACCTACAGGTACTGTTCCAACACCAGTAATACTGTAAACATCCTGTATAGGGATTCGCAAAGGCTTGTCTATCGGTTTAGGCGGTTCTTGAAAAGTGTCTAAAGCTTCTAGTACTGTTGGACCGTTGTACCACGGCATTTTGTCACTTTTCTTCACAACATTATCTCCGTAATATGCAGAAGCAGGTATAAAGAGCATTTTACTCGTATCGTAACCTACTGTTTTCAAAAGTTTTTCTACTTCTTCTTTTACTTCCTTGAATCTTGCTTCATCATAGTTAACTGCGTCCATTTTGTTAATCACTACTATCATCTGATTTACTCCGAGAATCTTTACCAAGAAAACGTGCTCTTTCGTTTGCTCCTGCACTCCGTCTTTTGCTGAAACAACCAAAACTGCTGCATCTGCCTGGCTCGCACCTGTTATCATGTTCTTTACGAAGTCTCTGTGCCCAGGAGCATCGATCACTGTGAAATAATACTTCTGTGTTTCGAATCTTGTGTGCATTATGTCTATCGTTACTCCTCTTTCTCTTTCTTCTTTAAGCTTGTCCATGATGAAAGCGAACTCGAAGGTTTCTTTCTTGAACTGTTTTGCCTCTTCCTTAAGCTTTCTTAAATCCTCTTCCTTTATCGAACCGCTGTCGTAAAGCAATCTTCCTACTAATGTGCTTTTTCCGTGATCTACGTGGCCGATTGTTACAAGATTCAAGTGAGGTTTATTAGCCATCTCATTAACACCTCCTAAAGCATTTTTTAAAGCAGGAGGTTTTTGCTTGTGGTATATAGTTTTCAAAAGTTTATAAATCTTCAAAAAATTTCGTTTATGGTCGATTTTTGCTTGAAAAGATTTTATCTATTAAACAAGCGTTGCCGATTCAACTTCTATCTCTCCTACACCATCTACTGAAGAAATCGTTTTCTCAACCTTCTCTGAACCTTCGCTATCATCAACCAGCACGAGAACTTTTAGAGCCTTTAGTCCAAAGGCTATCGGTTCGATTTTAAGGTCCTTGACTTCAAGACGTTTTTTAATTTCGTCTCCTATTTTCTCTACATCAACTTCCGAATTTGCTGGCATTACCTTTATGCTTATCGCAACCTTTCCCATTCATGGCCCCTCGAATCCGCATTTTTCACAGCGATAGGGATTTGCTAATCTTCTGCACTGTGAGCAGCGAACTATTAAAAATTCTCCGCAATTCGGACAGAGAAATTTGACCCAACCATCTTCTGCTACAACATTTACCTTGCATGTTGTACATCTAAGCTCTAAAACCATATCAACACCACAAAGAAATGTAAAAATTAACGTTTATAAATTTTTGCAGCGTAAAACGGAACTTCAAGACATGAGGAATTTTGCAAATGGTGCGCCGGCCGGGATGCTCTTTCCTGGCGGAGCTTTGCTCCGCAATTTCAGGAAGAGAGGGGAAGGGTGAAGGGAAGGGGAGAAGCTTCTCCCCCTTCCTTCTTCGAACCCGGGTTACCGGCTTGGGGGGCCGGTGTCCTACCGCTAGACTACCGGCGCCTAAGAAAACTTTAAACCAAAAGGATTTAAAAACCTTTATAAGCTTAAAATTTCTTAAATAAAATTGATGAAAGGAAAAAACTTAATAATTATGGGTATCTTTGTCCTGATGTTTGCATTTCCTTCTTTTGCGCTTAATTTTTCTCTCGCTTTAAATTATCAAGAAGAGCTGATTGCTGGAGAAAAAACCACCGGAATGCTTACCATTTCCAATTTTGATGATGAAAAGGGGTACTTTACAATTAACGTACTTGGCCCCAAACAGGAATGGATAATAACAGAGAAAAAAACTGTAATTCTAAATCCTGGAGAAACCAAAACGATAAAACTTTACATTTCTACTTCTCCGGATGTATATGAAGCCATTTATAAATTCCGAGTTTATGTAACCTCTCACGATGGTACGCGAAAAGGCGAGGTTTTATCTTTGAAGGTAGCCCAGCCAGAAAAAATAAGGTTTTCTCCGCTGAAAATTTCTTGTGAAAGATGCTCACCTGGAGAAAAAATAACAGTACAATTTGAAATAACAAATCTCGGAATTGAGAAAAGAACATTCGAAGCGATTTTCAGGGCTCTTAATCAGGAGAAAAAGATTAAAAAAGCTGTTGAAGGAAGGAAAAAGACTGTATTTAAAGCTATTTTCGATATAGACAGATATCAGCCTCCAAAAATTTATCAGGTAACTCTAGAAGTATACGATGAAAACGGGGAAAAAGTAAAAGTTTTGAATGAGACTTTTGAAGTGGTTGCGAATGAAGAAATTGATATATCTCAAAAAGAAATGGAAAGCTTTTTAGAGAGAGCGGTTGAAATAAAAATTTCCAATAGAGGAAATGTCGAGAATATCCGCAAAATTTATTCAAATGCCTCAAATCCTTGGCTGGTCTTTTATTTCGGGCCAAAAGCAGAAAGGATAAACGATAAGTATTTATGGGAGCTTTCTATAGCTCCGGGTGAAACCAAAACAATTATTTACAAGGAATTCTACTGGTATAAAGTTGCCATTATCTTTGCTATTATAGCTATTGCTATTTATCTCAAATTTTTCTGTGTATGGGGCGTAAGAGTAAGAAAAAGCATTATTTATTCGCCACCGGCGAGAGAGGGAAAAACAATCGGTGTTTGTATAGAGCTCAAAACCTCGAAGCCGCTGAAAAAGATAGTTGTCAGAGACTTCGTTCCACCTTCGTTTGAACTTGTTAAGTCGTTTGAAACAACGAAACCCATGAGAAAAGAGCTGGAAGAAGGTGTGGAGCTGATTTGGAAGGTAAGAAGTATGCGTACAGGTGAAGAAAGAGTTTTCCATTATAAAGTAAAGCCAAAGATAGGTGTTATAGGAAAAATAAAATTACCGAGGGCGTGTGCAAAATTCGAGATCGAAGGCAAGGAGGTTCAAAAGAAATCTAATTTTCCGGAACTCGAAGGTATTAAAGAAAATGTTTAGAATTTTAGTTTGGCATCTTTTTTCTTCGAAAGAAGCACAACTCTTGAATCCTTTTTTTCATCGATTATATTATATGAGGTTAAATCCGCTATTCTTTCTGAAAAAGATTTTATCTCATCGTGTTTTAGCATATCCTCATACTTAAATCGGTTCTGAATTCTTGCAAAGCCAACAGCCATCGCAGCTTTTACCTCGATAAAATCCGGTTCTGCTTTAAGAATGAGTTTTGCGTATTTTTCCGGGCTTTTGGCGTTTAGCTTGTAGAGAGTCAGCCTTATCACACGTCTTGTGGATAGAGATGGTAAAAGCTCAAGAGTTTCCAAATATTTTTCCCATAGACCAGAGAGCAAAGGTCTGTTTATTTTTTTGAACATTTCTTCATCGCAAGAGCTCATGCTCACGTAAAGCTGTGTTGGTAAAGAAATTTTTTCGAGAACCTCTGGTAAAGTACCGTTTGTAACAAGAAACGTTGTAAAACCTTTGGTGGAAAAAGCTTCTATGAGCTGTGAAATTTCTGGATAGAGACAAGGTTCTCCGTCAAGAGAAATTGCTGCATGCTTTGGTTCAAACGCTTCCTTCAAATGCTTTTCGCTGTGTTCAACTCCTCCAAGACCTGTAAGCAACGCTTTTTGAGCATGAATGGCTTCTTCTACAAGCGCTTCAGCCTTGTCGTAACCGTTTATCCATTTCGGATTGTTTATTCTCGTATCTCGCCAGCAGAACAAGCAAGAGAGCGTGCAGAAAGGTAAAGCTGGAGTCATTTGCAGGCAGCGATGGCATGCTATGCCATAAAACTTTTGCTTGTAGCAAAATTTCTTTCCACCTGTGCGGATGCTTTTCTTAAGCCATGTGCAGAGCTTGACAGCGCTGTGCTTATGCTTTCCTACAATTTTATAACTTGCATTTCTCAACCTTTCTATCTGCTCTTTTGTAAGCACGGACATGAAAAAACGTTTTAACTTAAAATTTTTTTAAATTTTTGGCCATAAGCATGTTGTGATAAACCTTCAAAAAATTAGGAGAATTGCGGTGGTAGGAGCTAGTGCAAACAAAGAAAAGTACGGCTACAAAGTGCTTAAAACTTTGAGAGAACGTGGTTACGAAGTTTACCCTCTCAACCCAAAATACGAAGAAATCGAGGGTATTAAGTGTTACAAAAGTGTTGAAGAGCTGCCAAAGAACGTGGAGCTTTTAGTTTTTGTTCTTCCTCCTGAGAAGGGTGTTAAAATTTTGAAAAGAGCCATAGAGCTTGGATTTAGAAATTTCTGGTTTCAACCAGGAGCAGAGAGCAAGGAAATATTTGAAGTAATAGAAAGACACAAGGTTAATGGTGTCTTCGCCTGCATAATGAACCTTGGTAAAGAATGAGTTACTTGTGCCTTTCCAAAAGATTTGCTATACTCGGTATTTCTAACTCGCAAAGCTTCTCTCCCTTAAGCACGAGCTCTTCAAAAGTCGGTTTTTCTTTTTTGTAAAAAATTCCTATCGGTATTTTTTTGCTCTCCCCATCCGTGTAATTCCATTCTCTCGCTTTTTTCATCGCTTTTTCGAAATCGCTTTGGTCGTGCCCTTCTTCCTGCAAATCGTAAACACGCTCGCGGTAAAACTCGTAAGTGTTAAGGAAAGTTGCACACGGCTGAAGTACGTCTACCAAAGCAAAACCTTTATGGAGAAAAGCCTGCTTGAAAATTCTTTTCACATGAGCCAAATCACCTGCAAACGTTCTTGCCACAAAGCTTGCACCGCTTGCAAGCATTATCGCTATAGGATTTAAAGGGTCTTCCGGAGCTCCTTCCGGAGTGCTTCTTCCTTTAAAGCGCGAAGGCGAAGTGGGTGCGAATTGGCCGGTTGTTAAAGCGTATAAGCGGTTGTTGTGGATAACCATTTTTATATCGCTGTTTCGCTTAGCAGCGAAAATCAAATGCTCAAACCCTTCTCCGTAAGCATCGCCATCCCCGGCAAAACCTACGACGAGCAAATCGGGATTCGCGAGCTTCATTCCTGTAGCAGGTGCTGGAACACGGCCGTGCAAAGAGTAAAAGGAGTTAACGTTAATATAATCGCAGATTTTTCCGTGGCATCCAATGCCAGAGAGAATTACTATATTTTCTTTTTTTACCTTTCCTTCATTCACGAGCTCCGCAAAAACCTGCTTTGCAGCGTTGAGTATTGCGAAATTCCCGCATCCGGGGCACCAGGTTATTTTTGCGTACGTATCAAAATCTTTTTCCATGAGCTACACCTCCTTTAATTAAGTAATCATTAAGTAAAACTAAAATTTATAAGTTTCTTCCCTTCTTTTTTCTATTTTTACGATTATGACTTCTTTCGAGTTTTTGTCAACCAAGGGTTTTTGCTGATTTCAATACAAGCTTTTTTAATTCTGTTCTTTAAATTTTTAGGAAGTTTCTTAATTTGCTTTCCAGCTTTTTTTGAAAATAATAAAAGAAATTTCATTTAAAAACCTCATCAAATTTTTTCAATTTCACTTTCTATTTTTGGGCTTCCAACAACTTTGAAATTCCCGTTTTTTGTAAATAACTTCAACTGTTTCAGCCATGGTATCACCGTAACACAACTATTTTAACAGATTCTTAACCTTTTCCTCAAGCTCATCAACAGCAAAAGGTCTTGCATCGTATTTCAAAATCTTTTCGCTCACGTTAATTCCATGGCACTGCAACCAAGAAGCTAATTGCCCTGTAGCATTAACCTCTGCCACTATAACCCGCTTTCCTTCCAAAAGTTTGGAAAGCTCCCAAGTAGGCAGGGGCTTAAGGTAAAGAGGCTGCACTCCTAAGATTCCCAAATCTTCTGCAACTTCCTTTGCAGCCCCTTTAGTAGAGCCCCAGAAAACAAGAGCTATATCGCTACCTTTATTTCCATAAGTTTTCACGGTTTCTTTTGTTTTCAAATACTCCTCAAGAGCTTTCATTTTTCTCACTCTTTTTTCATTGCCTTTGGCAACAAGCTCAGCTTGCTCAGTGGTAATTCCGTATTCATCGTGTTCATAGCTGTTAGCCTTAACAACAGCTTTAGCATTTCCTGGAAAAGCCAAAGGCGAAACACCATCTTCCGTTTGTAAATAACGCTTATATTCGCCCTCTCCATCCCATAACTTTGGAGCCTGCAAAGAAACGTTTTCATCTATCTCGGCAACAAAAGTACTCTCGCTTAAGTGCTTGTCCGCAAGAATTATTACAGGTATTTGGAACTTCCACGCAAGGTTCATTGCCTCTGCGCTAAGGTAAAAAGCCTCCTCGCCATCGCCAGGAGCTATAACTGCGCGGGCAAACTCTCCATGGCCGGCGAACATCGCAAAGAAAAGATCGCCCTGTGCTGTGTAAGTTGGAACACCGGTAGCTGGGGCAGAGCGCTGAGAAAGAACAATCACGCATGGCAGCTCCGCCTGGCCAGCGAGGCTTAAATGCTCAATCATCAAAGCAAAACCCCCACCGCTTGTTCCGCAGGCTGCTCTTATTCCGGCATAAGCCGCTCCCTGAACCATGCCTATTACAGCTATCTCGGTTTCAGGATGCACTGTTCTTATCTTAAGCTCATTAGCATAAGCAGCGAGATAGTGCAAAATGCTTGAAGAGGGAGTCATTGGATAAGCCACGTAAAGCTTCATCCCTCCTTTTACCAGGCCAAGAGCTATGGCTTCATTCCCTGTAAGCAAAGGTGCCTGTGCTTTTTCCAGCTTTTCAAAATCTATTTTAACTCCGCTTTGCTTCGCATGCTCATATCCAGCTTTCGCAGCTCGTAGATTTTCCTCGGTTTTTTTCCTTATAGTGCTTTTGACAACATCCTCAACCACGTTAAAATCAGCTCCAAGAATTCCTGCCAAAGCACCAAGAGAAATTACGTTTCTCACAATCAATGGCAAGCCATTTTCCCTTGCTATATCGCTCATAGGAATTCCTATCCCCTCTGAGCTAACACAATTAGAATCGAAAATAATTAAGCCATTTTCTTTTAATCTCCAGCCATGCTTTTCCACGCTTTCTTGATTAAGAGCTATAAGCAAATCTACTTTGTCTTTGTGGCAGAGAATCTTTTTTTCGCTCGCTCTAATTATAGCGAAATTATGTCCGCCTCTTATCAAAGATTGGTAATCTTCATAGACAAACGCATAATAGCCCAATCTATTGAAAAATCTTGCCATTGCATTTCCAGCCTGCTTTATTCCGTCTCCAGCAGCTCCGCCGATAAGAACAGAGAGCTCACGCATTGAAAACTTAACGATTTAGATATTAATAAAATTTACACCAAAAAATTTTATGGAGCTTGTAAAAATTAGAGAAGGGGGGACAGAAGTTTTCGTGTGGAAGGGAGAAAGGATAAGCAGCGACCTTCCTGTATTTTACAACCCGGAGATGGAATTTAACAGAAATATCTCAGTAGCAAGCATAGCTGTGTTTGCTGAGGAATTTGACAAAGAGCTTCGCATTTGCGATGCTTTAAGCGCAAGCGGGATAGCAGGGATAAGATACGGAAGAGAGATAAAAAATCTTTCGGAAATATGGCTAAATGACAAAAATCCAAGAGCGATAGAGCTAATAATAAAGAATCTTTCTTTGCAAGGATTAAAGCTTACGAAAATCAACGGAAAATGGGAAAGCTTGAGTAAACCGAAATTTATTGTAACAAAAAAAGACGCCTGTAGACTGCTTTCCGAAAATGTTTTTAGCGTGATAGATCTCGATCCCTACGGCTCTCCTGTTCCATTTATCGATTCCGTAGCTCGGAGCATTTACTGGAATGGATTCGTCTGTATTACAGCAACTGATACGGCTCCTCTTTGCGGAACTTATCCGCTTGCATGCTTTCGCAAATATGGAGTAAAGTCATTTCGGTGTCACTTTTCGAAGGAGTTAGGATTGAGAATTTTGGTCTCCACAATAATAAGGGAGTTTGCCAAGCATGAGAAAGCTTTTCTGCCGTTGTTCGGATTTTACCATAAGCATTTTTTCAGAGTTCATGGTAGGGCAAGTCCAAGAGAAAGCGAGATTACAAAACTTCTGAAAAATTTCGGATTTGTAAGTTTTTGTGAAAAATGCGGAATGTGGTTTGTTGGAGAAGAACCGCAGCCACGCTGCAAATGCGGAGAAAAGATGAAAATAACAGGAGAAATTTACCTTGGTGAAATCTGGAATAAAAGATTTATATTAGATGTTATTGACGAGCTGAAAAGAAGGGGGTTTAAAAAGGAGCAAAAATTAGCAGAAATTATATTAAGGGAAAGCGAAATTACCAATCCTTTTTTCTACGATTTGCATTTTATTTCTTCTACGCTTAATAAAAGTCCTGTAAAAATAGAGCATGTGATAAATTCCCTGAGACAGCTCGGCTATAAAGCTTGTAGAACCCATTTTGCATCCACCGGAATAAGAACAGACGCAAACTATGATGAGGTTGTTAAGGCTATCAAAAGTAAAACTTCTTGAACGCTTTTTTCAGCCTGCGCCACTCCAGTTTCGAGGAATAGGTAAATTTTCTGTTGATTTGGGTCGGGAATGGATAAGAGATGAGATACGGAAACATTATGTCATAGAAATTATCGCTGTCCCGAAGCCCAAGCGTGTGCGCAACTTCATGAGAAATAACTACTCCAGTCGCTTGTGGAAAGAACGGATTGTGGTAGACAAACGCATAGTCCTTGTAGTATTTTCTCCTGCCTGCGATGCCGAGAGTATTAGCAAATGGATACGGGAAAATGAAAACTTTCACAATGCTTGGATTCTCAAATTTCGAAAAGATTTCCTCATCGAGGAATTTTCCATATCTTGAAAGCCTTTCCCCCAGTCTTTCCACACTTAAAAGTTTTGTCCTGATTTCAGGAAACTCCACATACTCTACACTTGCCTTTAACCCCAAATCTTTAAAGCTTTTTTCCACAAAGGACTTTTCTTCACTTATTTTCTCTCTTCTCATATCGCAAACAAGGATATCAATCACTTTTTCTTCGATTGCCCTTCTTATAACTCGTGGCTCTGCTCCTATCCCATCAAAATACCTTGCTAAATCTATTCGTTTTGTAACCCTTGTTAAATCCATTTATTTCGCCTTTTTCTTGTAAAGTTTTTCATAAATCGGGCATTTTCCTACACGTTGCCAATAGCACAGCGGGCCGAAGCATTCTTTCATACCCTGATAAAAATAGCAGATTTTAACAACGTTACCCTTTCTTACTACTACAGGACGTTGCGGTGCAATCTTTTTAAATCCAGGAGCTAGAGCCATTTTTTCACCTCCTTTATTTCTTTAAAGTGATAATTATTTGTTACTATATATTGGTAAAAACTATTATATAAAGTTTTCGGTTTTTGTTATTTGCAAGTGGTTAAAATGAAGTGAAAAAAAGTGAAAGATTCGTTCGTGAACTAGACATCAATCAAAAACATGCAGAACGCGCGCCTTTATCTTGGCTTTTCCTCCGGTTGGCTGAGCAAGCTCGTTTCCGCAAACAAGGCATTTTACATAAGTTGCTGCTTTGTTAAAAATTATTTGCTCATTTCTGCATTTGCTACAAACAACTTTCAAAAACCTGCTTGTCGGGCGAGGAATTATTTTCTCGTAAATGTTTTGCTCATCCATGCTGCTCACCTAAAAATTTTTTTGCCGTTATTCTGTATTTCTCAGGAAGATTTCCATTTTCTACAATTTTTTCCATCTCATTCCTATATTTCATTCTACTCATCTCATTCACTTCACGAATTCAACTCTTTTAACTCTAAAGCCTTTCCCAACAGTATGCTTCTTCCCGCACTCTTTGCATTTATATCGCAAATCTAATTTCCTTGTAGGTTTTGCCCTTCCCTTTGGATTTGGTCTTGGAAAACCACCATATCCACGAAGAGCTCTCTTAAACCTTCTCTGCCCCTCTGCCAGAGCACGCTTTTTTCTGCTAGCACTAACTCTCGTAATTTCATGCTCTGTATGCTTTTTACAAAACGGGCAGTATCTTTTCTGAGTTTTTGGTATTTTCATTCTTCGACACGCTCCACAATTTTTCTCGAAATCAAAATATTAGCTATATCTTCAGGGAGCTCAAATTCTTCCCCTTTTTTATACGGTCCGTAAGGATTTAAATTTTCATCCACAAATCTAGGAATATTATTTAAAGCCCTCACCTTTATTAACTTTACGGTACGTTGCACATTTGATTTTTCCTCTTCTTTTTTTGGTTTTTGCTTTTCACCTTCTCTTTCATTTTCACTCTTTCCCTCTTCCAATTTTCTGAGCTCTTCAAGATTTTCTTTTATTTCATTAACCTTTTCTTTGATATAATCTCCGGTGAGCTCGAGTTCTATCACCGATTTATACTCGTTAAGCAGTGCGAGAATTTTTTCAAAAAAATCTTCTTCCTGAGGAAGCATGTTCTCTGGCGGAGCTCCGCCACGAAGAACGTGCAGAGCTGCTATCACTATTTTTCTTTGTCTCTGCGATATAATCTCGCGCAAGAGTTTTTTTGCATTCTCTACTTCTATTAGCACACTTGGATCTTTAGTTGCTTCGTATGCTTTTTCTTTTTCTGTGAGCCATTTCTGTACAAGAGGAAAAAAGTTTTCTGGAAGCTCCTGTAAGTCCAGACTTTTACTTTCCCTTTCCTTTCTATGCATTTCCCTTATAAACTCAAATGTTATTACTTCCATAACAATCACTCGAAAACAAAGCTAACCTCTGGCTCGAATCCCTTTTTACGGAGTTTTTCTTCCATTTCCGCCATTAAACTGCTCATAACCCAGCAAAATGCGCAAGCCCCGGAAAGCGGTAATAGCTCAACTATTGCTTTTTTCCCTTTTACTTCAATTTTTTTAACCATCCCTGATTCTATTAGTGATTTTCCTATTTCAGGTTCGATAATTTCGTTGAGTACTTTTTTTATTACTTCAACTTCGTTTTTTGTTTTTTCCTCCATGAATTTTATTTACCTTCAAAGGTTTTTAAAGCCTCTTTCGGAAACAACTTCGGTTTGTCCAACCAGGAGATTTCGCTTGAATTTTCAAGAAGAAGTTTTTTCAGAGAAGCCCTGAAAATTTTTTTTGCCCTAACTTTTTCAAGCTCTCCAACTTCGTAATTCTCGTTTTTCACCCATCCTTTTTTCGTGTAATAATAACACGCTCCATTAAAACGCTTATACGGCTCGTAAATCGAAGAAAACCTGCACGAAACGAGATTTGCCATCACAAGCGTTTTTGAGCTTGGGTTTATTGTAACATGCCCATAGCGAGGCGGAATTATTACCTGCGTACCTTTTTTTGCGTAAATTGCTACTGCATGCATTATTTTTCGAGAATTTGTCCTTACAGGTTTTTGAAGAAGGTAGATAGCCTTTCCCCTAATTACTTCGTAAATTTCTGGAAAACCATCTGGATGATAATGTCCGAGAGTTTTGTTAAATTCCTTTCCGAGCATTCTTCCATAGAGCTTCGTTATATCGTAGCGTATGTTTCCTGCTTTAGCAACTTCTCTTTGCATTTCATAAAGCCGAAAATTTCTTTTCTGTTTTGCAAGCCATTCTTTATCAAAAACAACATCTTTTAAATCGAAAAGCAAGCGATAGCTTATGCGCATGTGCATCACCTCACCAAGCTTTCATAAATTTCAAGTGTTTTTCTTACAGTTCTCTCTATTGTAAAGCACTTGAGCACACGTTCACGAGCGTTTTTTCCCCATTGTTTTGCTCTTTCTTCGTTTTCCAAACAAGCTTTAATTCCCCAGGCAATATCTTCTGGTGAAAACTGATTGACATGCACACCGCATTGCTTTTCACCGCTTGGTATAACCTGCTCCCTCAACCCGCTAACCCCTTGAGCTCCTACCACAACCGGCTTTTCCATTGCCATTGCTTCTGAGCAGACTATACCAAAAGGTTCAGCAAAAGAAGGAAAAACGCAAGCGTAAGCCAAAGCGTAATTCGCAAGCAGGTCTTGCGTACTTAAAAATTCAGAGACTATTGAAATTTTTTCGGTTAGTTTCAGTTCTCTTGCCAAAGCGAGTAAATGCTCGTATTCTTCTCCTTTCCCTATTATCACAAGCTTTGTTTCCGGAAATTCTTTCTGCACAAGAGCAAAAGCTTTGACGAGATTTTCAACCCCCTTTATTCTTGTTAATCTTCCTACGAAAAGAATAACTTTTTCGTTTTCCTTTATTCCGTGCCTTTCCTTCCATTTTTCCATAACATCTTTTTTCACATTCTTCGGAGAAAAAAGCTCTGCATCAACGCCGTTCCAAACAACCTCTATATTTCTCGGATAACCCAAACTGAGCAAGTGCTCTTTCATTGCATAGGAAACTGTTATTATTTTATCAGCTTTTTCCGCCATTTTTCTTTCCAGACATTTTATCATTTGCGAAAGATTTGCTCTTAGCTCTTCTGTTGAGTGCACGTGAAAAACTAATGGCAGCTCTGTATCATTTTTAATTATAATTCCTGCTACCGCAGAGAGCCAGTCATGCACGCAGACTATGTCGTATTTCTCCTGAAAAATCAGACTGTTCACAAGCTTGCTTGCTGCAAGCACATTGTAAGAAAAAATATCGTTGAAAAGCTCAATAGCCTGGCCCCATTTTTTAAGCTCATCGGAAATGCAATGCAAAGCTTCGCATGAATCGAAAATCATTGGACGGTGAACTTCCACACCTTGCATAAACTCGTGAGTGGGAAGCTCGCATACATGCCTGCGCTCACAATAAGAGCAAACTTCTTTTCTTTTCGGATTCATTGTAAATACGCTTACTTTTTGTCCAAGACGAGCAAATTCTCGAGTAACGTCTCTTGCATAACTTCCAAGCCCTCCAACCAAACAAGGTGGATATTCCCAGACAAAAAAAGCTATGTGCATGAGAAAAGTTAAATTCAGAAGTAAAAAAATTTTTACTGATACTTCTTAAATCCTATTTTTCTTGCAACTTCACGAAAACACTGGCGGCAATACATTAAACCGTATTTTTTTATTACTCCTCCGTATCTTCCGCAACGCCTGCACATGTAAAGAGCTTTGCCAGTAGTTCTTTTCTTTGGTTTTCCACCGAGAAACTGCTTCATTCTCTTTATTCTGCTCATGCAATTTCCACCCCAAATACGCGTTTAACCCATTCTATTGCTTCTTCTTTTTTTATAAGATGATTTTTGCCAATTTTCATTTTTATTTTTTTCCGTTTTACTCTATACCCGGGCCTTTCAAGGGTTACGCAAACGTCCATTCCCAAAATCCCTATCTCCGGATCAAATTTTATTCCAGGAATATCAATGTATTCTTTTATTCCAAAGGAAAAGTTTCCGAGTTCATCGAAACAGGAAGCAGGAAGTTTATTGTCTATTGCGGCAAAAGCTCTTTTCAAAAAATCATATGCGTCACGTTTTCTCAACGTGACTTTTGCCCCTATTGGTCTGTTTTTTGCCATTCCGAAAGTTGTTCGTTTATGCGTTTTCGTGATTACAGGTTTTTTTCCTGTGAGCTTTTCCAGAAGCTTTAAAGCACGCTCAAGTTTTTCTCCACCTTCTCCGCAACCAATATTCAAAGTAACCTTTTCTATTCTTATTTCACGCATAACGTGGCTTGCAAGATTTTCCTTACTCATTTTCCTGCACCTTTATCGCTGGCTTGTCTTTACCAACAATTATTATGTTCTTGAAGGGTGCGTAAAATTCGGAACCGTTCTCTTTCAGCAAAACTCTATTTAGATTCCAACCACGTTCTATTTTCGCAATCCTTCCGAGTTTTCCAGCATTCTTTCCTCGGAAAACAAAGCATAGCATGTTTTCTGCGAGAGGAAAGTGTTTTACAATCTTCTGTTCTGGAAGTTCGAGAAGCAGAGAATCTTGCGTGTTGTAGGTATTTTCTCCCAGAATGTTTCTTCCGTCATGTAAGTTGAATTGTATTTTTCCTCCTTTAACCGCTCTTTTACCTATAATCTTGCATATCTTCAAATTTTTTTCTTTTTCATCAATTTCTGTAGCAAGAAGTTTTGTTCCCTTTGGCAAAATTCTGAAAACTCTGCCCATATCTGGAATTTCAACAACGTCAAACACACCAACACCAAAACGATGATCCTTTATCACCCTTCCATCAACGAGAATCTTCCCCTGTTTAATAACTTTTTTTGCTTCTTTGAAAGTTTCCACAAAGCCAAGATAATCGCGAAGAAGTGTTGCAAGAGCTATTGAATGCTTCAGAGCATGAGGCCCGCGAGGAGCTACTGTATACTTTCCACGCTTTTTAGCCTTTGACAGCGGGTGTGCCAATCTTTTCAGCTTCATGCAGCAGCACCTTTCACAGCTTTTGCACGTTCTACTATTTTTACACGTTTCTTATCGCTCATATTAGCATTTATTATCATAACGTTCGAAGGGTGAATAGGCACATGCACCTCTTCTCCTGTGCTTTTCTTTCTCGTTATACCCTCTACATGAATCCTTAATTTTTTTAGGTCAACTTTTACAACCTTTCCTGTTCTTCCTTTAAACTCACCGCGCATTATTTTTACCTCATCACCCTTTCTCACTGGCACGGAACGTTTGCCAAATTTTTCACGAAGCTCCTTACTTAAATGTGCGCTTACAAGCTTTTGTCTTTTATGAAAAGGCGCTTCGTAAAGAGCTTTTCTCTGCTTTCTCGGTTTTTTCGAGCTTTCTTTACCATTCATTTATGCGCACCTTTAGATTTTTTCTTTTTACACAACTATCGTTGCGACTTTTCCAAGAGCAGGAAATCTTTCTATAACTTCCTTTGCTACAGGTCCCTTAATTTCGCTTCCTCTTGGTTCGAGTTTATCGGTGATAAGTACAGCTGCATTATCTTCAAATTTTATTCGCATGCCGTCTGCCCTGCGATACTCTTTTTTCTGCCTTATAATTACTGCTTTAACAACCTGCTTTCTGAGTTTTGGCTCACCTTTTTTTACAGAGCAGTAGACTATATCTCCTATTCCAGCTTTTGGATAACGCCTTCGCACACCTTTATAACCGCGAACAGCTATAATTTGTAAAAGTTTTGCTCCTGTGTTATCCGCACACTTAACATAACTTCCGACGTTCAGAGCTTTCGTAACTCTCGAACCTATGCCCTTCATAGTCAGCACCTATGAAATTTTTTAAATTTATTTTTCTCCGCGCTTAAGTATTTCGATTATAACAAAAGATTTTGTCTTGGAAAGAGGTCTACATTCCATGATTTTAACTATATCACCTTCCCTTGCGTGAATGCACTCAGGATTATAAGCCGCAACTTTTGTTTTTCTTCTCTCGTAACGCTCGTATTTTGGTACAAAATGCATATAATCCCATTGTACTATGGCTGTTTTGTGGGCTTTTGCACTAACCACTTTACCTACAAACATTCTTCCGCGCACTGGTAAAGAGCCGTGCCATGGGCATTTGGGGTCATTACAAGTTCTTTCAGGCGCTTTTGCAGGAACTCCGATATTCCTTACCATCTTCTCACCTTCATTTTTATCCTTTCTTCGGGACGTTTTGCTATGAGCTTGCCATCGACCAGCACTTTTTCTCCTGAAGGAAGCGTGAAAATGAATTTACAATCTTTTTTTAAAACCTTTTTTATGCCCTTTTCGGTTTCTATCCAAAGCATATTTTTTGTTTCGTTTACGACCATTCCTTTAAGTCCGATTTGTGTTTTATTCTTTGAATCCTTAACCTCAACATTCAAACCTATTAATTCGTGACGCACAATGTTTTTTGGTGTTATGGACATGTGATCACTGGCTTAGCCTATACTATAACCTCTATCTGCTCTTCGTTAAACCCGAATTCTGAGGAAAGGAGCTTTTTAATCTTTTCTCTGTGATCCCCCTGCAATTCAAGCTTACCATCTTTATATGTTCCGCCACATGCCAATTTTTTCTTGAGTTTTCTCAGTATTTCCTCGGGATTCATATCCTTTGAAATACCTTCTATTACCGTCATATTTTTTCTGTAACGCTTTCTTTCAAGGTAAATTTTTATTTTTGCAGACTCTCGCTCTATAGCCTCGCATACGCATAGCTCTTTTGGCAGACCGCATTTCTTACATACTTCTATTTCTTTTCACCTCCCGAGGAAATTTTTCTAAAGTTTAACTCGGTAAGTATTCTTGCAACGGTTTTTCTAAGCTCACGAAAGCGCCCAGGATTTATACTTCCGCCTACCTTTCTCTGTGCATTAAGTTTCATTATTTCGAGTCGAAAATCTGCTAGTTTTTTCTTGAGTTCTTCTTCTCCCATTCTTCTGATTTCACTTTTCCTAAGTATGGCCATTTTTACTCCCTTTTTCAAAAACCTTAATGTGTTTTACCAACAAACTTATTTAAATCTTTTGTGAAAAACATTTTAAGCCCCGGTAGCTCAGCTGGCAGAGCGCTTCACTGGTAATGAAGAGGTCACGGGTTCGAAATCCACAGCAATACTAACACTTTCTTTACAGGATTCCCGTCCGGGGCTCCAAAACAAAACATGTAATTCCCGCCGTGTTGCTGTTCTCGTGAGGAGCATGGATGCGCAATTATAACAAGAAAAAAATATATATTTGAGAGCATAAAAATTTAAATATGGAGATTTTCTTTTATTTTCATGCCTACTCTTGACGTTCGCGGGAAAGTCTGTCCTTACCCAGTAATTGCGGCTCTGGAAGGTTTGCACTCATTAAGCACAGGAAAAGCTCTGGAAATTCTTACGGATGAGCCTCTTGCACTGAGAAGCGTTCCAGAAGAAGCTAAAAGGCTAGGTCTTTCCACCGAAATCCAGAAAGTTGAAAATGGATGGAAAATAATCATAAAAAAGTGATTCATATGTCAAGGTTTGATATCCTCACAAAGGTTTGGGCAGGTGCTCTTGCATTCGCCATAGTTAATGTGCTCATGTATCTTACAATTGGAAGATTTTGGATCGGTGGAAGCAGCTTTTTGCCTCTTATAGGGTCAAAAGTTGATAAGTTTCTTTTCGCTCTCATAGTGAATTTTGGAATAATTACAGGAGCATTTATCTCTGCTGTTCTTAGTAAAGAGTTTTTCATAAGAAAACCATCAAAGGATATAGTAATTCGCGCAATAATAGGAGGGATACTAATGGGTATTGGTATTACGCTCGCTCCTGGAACATGTTCAACACCATTTATGACAGGTATGCCAATGCTTAGTGCAAACTCATTCCTTTCGGCATTAGGGATAGTAATCGGCGCATATATAGGATACAAAATGGTGGGTAGAAAATGACAGATCCAGTATTGTTAGTAGCTGGGTTTTTGTTTGGTATCGTTTTCGGGATAATTTTGCAAAGAATGAGCTTCTGCATTTCCACAGATCTTGCGCAGGCTTTTATTGGAAATTACAAAAGAATTTTAACGTGGTTTGCAATAGTTTTTATTGTTTCAAGTTTCGGATTCACACTGCTCGGTCCAAAGGTTGTTGGAGAAATGAGAGGCTTCGGATTTTATAACGTCCTTGCAGGAATAATTTTCGGGATAGGAATAATATTTTCTGGTGGATGTGTGCTTGGAACATTAAGAAGAATGGGAGAAGGATTCCTGCATTCCTGGATAGTTTTCTTTAGCTGGCTTGGAGGAATGGCTCTGGTTGTATATGGAATTGATAAAATCCTTGGAAGTACATATTATAGAACAAAGATTCTCCTTCCAGATCTGCTAGGAGTGGATAAATGGATAGTGTATGGAGTAATAGCAATTATTTTAGGTATTTCTCTGTGGTATGTGAATAGAAAATAGATAACGAGATTTTTGGGAGGTTGAAAATGGGTATTATATACAGGTGGGCAGGGTTTCTAGACCTTATTTCAATAATTTCAATTCTCCTAGGAAATCTTTTCATTCCAGCTGTGTATCTTTTAATAAAGGGTATAATTTTTCTGATTTTCGTATCAAGAAAGTGTTTCATAAGTATGCTCGATACGCTTTTTGCCATTCTCTTGTTTTTTTCAGGATTTTCAAACGTTCTCGTTTTCCCCCTTCTGATGTATCTTTCCGTGAAGGTATTTCTAGCATTTTTCTAATATTTCAAAAAATACATCTCTTCTCTTAGAAAATTGTTTAGTTTGAAAATCGGAATAAAAATCACATCATCGATTTCTAGAATTCCAGACTCTAAAAGAGTTACAACTATAGGGATTATCCTGCGTTCTTTCATATTTTCGAGCTCCTTGCATTTTTCCTTATGAATTCTCGCCACTTCTTTGAGTCTTGCTACGTATTGCGATTTCCCGCTCCATTTTTTGCATTCAACAGCAAAAGCAATAGCTTCTTTTTCTGCAAGCACATCTATTTCACGTTTGCTTTTCAGTCGTAAATGAAGCTGCGTATCGTATCCATGAATTTCAAAAATCCAAGCAACAAATTTTTCAAAACTCTGCCATTTTTCTTTTTTTAAGATTTTCTCTAACTCTTCACCTTTTTCAATTCTTTCATGAACCATTTCAACTTTAAATTCCATAAAATAAAAAACACAGTAATCTCTTTATATTTCTTCTCCAAATCGATATCCATGAAAAATCTCGCATGAAGAGAGAGTATTCTTCTATTTTTTCCATAACCCAAAAGCAAACAGAAACTTCTACCAGATATTTCTCTCACTCTCTTATCTCAACCTTTTCCAACGTCTTTATAATCCCATTCTCATAAACCGCTTCTATTACCTGAGCCATGTTCTCCACCTTGATAAAATTTCTTTACCATTATTTTTAAACCTTCACTACTTCGAGAAAATCAACTTTTTCAAAATCCTCGTCAAATGTTACTATTTTTCTTATCCCATAATACTTGCAGGTTGCAGCGATCAGAGCGTCGTTGGGCGTCGTTGGGTAATAAACGGTATTTTTCAATGAGTTCAAACACACTCCCTCCAAAATTCAACGGAAGATTTTCAAAAATAGAGAAAAGTTGTTTTAGAGGCGAGAGATCTATCCTCATAGTGGAAATCGATTTTTGCAACTCCCATTTTTTAAGATTGGTTTTTGCCCTTATGAATCCGTAAGTTACTTCAGAAATCACTATATCATTAACAAAACCGATAATTTCACCTTTTTCCACCATTTTTATTAAAGATGTTGCTTCTTCGCTTTCACCAGAGAGATGAAAAAGAAAAACATTCGAATCAAAGAATACCTTCATTTTCTATCTCCTTAATTATTTCTTTCATTTCGACACCTTTCAAAATGCCTTTTGTAGATTCCGTAATGTTTCCTTCTTTTATTATTACCTGAACCTTTTCACCTTCTTTTATGCTTATGTTTTTTTCCAATAATTTCACAACCCCATTTTCGTAAACACCCTCTATCAGTTTAGGCATGTTTCTCACCTAATGAAAAATAGTTTTCTGAATATTTAAACCTTCACGCGGCAATCTTTCTTATCCCATAATACTTGCAGGTTGCAGCAGAGGATAAAGCAAACATAACATGATCCTGCTCCGCAACAGAGAATTTGGATCCAAATCCGACAGTAACTTATCCTGTTCATCCACCAACGAGCACAATAGGAACCTTCACCATAACCTGTAAAGCAACCTTGCTTTCCTTCCTTGAAAGAAATCCCTCTTCTGCTTTAATTCCTGATTTACAAATAACAGCAAAAATAAAAAACCAAGAAGAAATTTATTTAAATAAAACAACCGGTATTTCTCTAAATCCCGGAGAAATAAAATTATTGCAGATACGTGTGCCGGAAGGAGAAATAAAAAAAGTTATTGTTTCCTCACCATGCGGAGTGAGCACCGAATATGAACCTTTAAGCAAAATAGAGTGCTAATAAAAACTTTTCTACATCTCTTTTATCAATCTTTCAAGTTCTTCAGGTGATATTTCAGCGTCTCTCATAATCTTTTTCAACAACCCTTTTCCTATCTCTTTATGCAAAGGCACTATTACAGCTCTTTTATATTTGTGAATCAATCTCACATGGCTGCCTCTCTGTCTAACAGGAACGTATCCAATCTTTTTGAGAATTTTTATCAACTCCTCACCAGAAAGCACCGGAAGTTTCATTTTTTCAAACCTCTACTTCCAGAGATAAAAACTGAACTCCTATTTCTTTCGGTAAAGAGATCTTTCCTCTCTTTTCTTCCATGCAAAGCAAAATAACTTCTTTTAGGTTTTCAATTGCCTCTTCCAGAGTTTTTCCTTGAGTGTAGCAACCCTCGAAAACCGGACATTCAACTACCCAGTATCCATCTTCATCCTTTTCAAATACAACCGGGAAAAGCACGCTTCTTTTCATTTTTTACCACCCATTTTCGCGATTTCTCTAAAATTTTAAAATTTTCCAAATATATAAAAT
>CAZQLM010000003.1:0-24210 GCA_964594175.1 uncultured archaeon
AGTTTTTAACTTACCGAATTTTTAACTTTTTTCAAAAACTTCTTCAGCTTCTCTTTTCAGCTTTTCGTGAAGCTCGTCAATATCAACAGGCAAAACCTTTGTTTGTGCTATTACTTCCATAAAGCCAAAATCTCTTTCAAATCTAGGAACTATATGCACGTGCAAATGCTTTATGCTTGCTCCTGCGTGTTCGCCGAGATTCATTCCGATGTTAAATCCTTTAGGATTTAGAACTCTTTTAAGCAGTTCAACACATTTAAGCACAATTTCCCAAAGTTTATTATACTCGCTTTGTGAAAGCTCTTCTAAGCTTTCCACATGCCTTCTCGGCACAACTTGCAAATGCCCTGTATTATAGGGATAGATGTTCATCAGAACCATGAATTCATTATCTTTCCACACAATTTTTTGCGGAATTTTTTTATTACCCTTTGCAATCTCGCAGAAAACGCAAAGCTCAGAGCTTTCTTTTTTTCCATGAGTAACCCATTTTTTCCGGAAAGGCGAAAAAAGCCAGGATTTAAACATGAAATAAAACTTAAAAAAGATTTATATATAGGTTGTGGAGTACAAAGTTTATGAAAAAATTGCTAGCTTTCATCGCTTTTTTCCTTGCATTAATCTTGCTTTTGAATTTTCAGAATTTTTCGTTTCACTTATCGAAAACTTCTACAGTTTATCCAATGAACAAGCTTGAAAAACCGGAGCTTACTGCAGAAATAAAATACATTTTTTACGGAGAAAACTATTCCAATCCAGAATATGAGCTTCCTCTCAAGGAAATGCCAGAAAATTACGAAAGGGATATTGTTCGCAAACTGGGAATAAAATTTAGCGAGAAGCAAAAACAGCTGTTTTTAGAAAATGGCGTGCTAATAATACCTGTTAACAAATATGAAAGATTCGAAGACGCGTACAGAGAGCTTTCTTTTAAGGATGTTCCGATTTTCATAACATCTGACTCGCTCTTACATTTATTCCACATCGAATTTAACGAGATTCTGAAAAATCTGGAAATAAAAAAGCTTTCGCCAATGCTCAAATCTTTTCTTGAAGCTGTTTTAAAGGAAAGCGTAGCGCAGTACAATACCTTTGAGGATAAAGAATTGAAAGAACTTGCGAGAAGGAACATAGCTTATCTAAGCGTTGCCATAAAGCTTTTGGAGCCTTCATTCGCTCCGCCTAATTTCGTGAAAGACGAGGTTGAGAAAGAGATAAAGAGGATAGAGGAGCATAAGGGCTTTTTCAAAAGCGAAATTTTCAGCAAGGATTGCCCGAGAGAGTGCTTAAAGCTCGCTTTCAAACCAGACGAAAGCTGCAGCCAGTTCGTTAAGGGAGGGAAGGTATTTTATAACGGAAAATGGTGGAAAAGCGAGGATTTTTACCGCGAGGTCTGCACTCGTTATTGCTATTGCGAGGATTACAGCCAATACGTTCCGAGAGGACACTACATGCAAAGCGAAGAGCTAAAGCGCTATTTCAAAGCTATGATGTGGCTGGGAAGGATGACTTTTAAGCTTCGCGGAGAAAACTGGACCAAGCAGGCTGTTTTGCTAACAGCAGCCGTTAAGCGAGCAAAAGCCAATTTTGAGGGAAAAACTGTTCCGGCCTATGAATTATGGAGAAAAATTTATGCAATAACAGGATTTTTCGCTGGAGTGAGCGAGGATTTGGGCTTTTACGAATACGACAAAGCAATAAGTAAGGTTTTCGGATATGGGTTTAATTTGAGCGATGTGTCTGAGAGAAAAATTATCGATTCGCTCAGGCAGGAACTTAAAAAGGAGAAATCTCCAAAAATCCTTAGCGGTTTTGAAATAGATATAGCAGGTTCTTTAGAAGAGCTCACCAAGGGGCTTCGCGTTATAGGGCAAAGATATGCTTTGGATTCTCAAATTTTGGGAGATTTGGTTTACAAGAATATCGGACCTAATCCTAAGTCGTGCTATTACGAGGAGGTTATAGATTTTTGCGTTCACTATCGTTTTTGCTCGAAACCGAAGGAGTTCTACTTTTCGTGCGAAAACATGGAGAAAAACAGAACTAAGTACTGGAACGAGGTTTGCGATGCAGCGATTCAATATTTCTGCGGCTTCGCAGGCTGCTCCGAGCGAACGCCCGTGGAAAAAATCAGAAAACTTTACTCGGTTTGCAGGTTCATGCCTTCCGGGCTTGATGTCATGGAAACTTTCGGAAATAAAAAGGCTAAGGAAATGCTCGAGAAGTATTACAACGCAAGCGGGTATTGCAATTACAAGGAAAAAGAAAGCGAGCTTAAGGAGCTTGTTAACAGCTATGATCTTTCGGAATGGACTAAAAATCTTTATAATACATGGCTCTGGCTTTTGCAACCCGTGCTTGAGGAAAAGCCAAAAGGCTATCCAAACTGGATGCGCAGCGAGCTCTGGAAATTCAAGGATTTAATCACAGCTTTAGCAAGCTGGGCCGAGTTGAGGCATGACACAATACTTTACGTGAAGCAGAGCTATACCTGGGCTGTTGGAATGAGAGAAACAGCCCTTCCAAAACCGCTGGAAGCAAAGTATTACGGCTATGTTGAGCCAAACCCAGAGCTTTTTGCAAGAGCTAAATTTGCAGTAGACTTTCTGAAAGAGGGTCTGGAAAATATGAATGTCTCTACTTCCGAGGTTTCACAATCTTTAGAAATGAGCTCAAAACTCATGGAAAAACTGGAAGAAATTTCGAGAAAGGAGCTCAGGGGAGAGACGCTAACCGAAGCCGACTATAACTTTATCAAAAACATTCATTCAGAGTTTGAAAGCATTTTGGAAAAACTTGCAAGCGCTTTAACTGTAAAGCAAGGCTCCTGCCCGCCTGGAGCAAGATGTTCTGTAAAAACTTCCTTGGAAGGAAAGGAAGATGCATTTAAAACAACAATTGTTGCGGATGTGCATACTGACGCTAACACAAAGCGCGTTTTGGAAGTTGGAGTTGGAAAAATAGATTGGCTTTTGGTTGCGCACAAGTCAAAGGAAGGAAGGATAGGAATCGCTGTTGGGCCTATATTTAGCTATTACGAATTTCCGTGGCCTATGAGCGATAGGCTAACAGACGAGAAATGGCGCGGCGAAGTGCTGGGAAGCGCTGAAAAGCCAGAGTGGTATGAAAGTGTTGTAAAATGAAAATACTTTGCATAGCAGACATTCACGGCAATGCGAAAAAAGCTTTTGAGATTAAAGAAAGCATTGATTTAATACTCGTAGCAGGGGATATAACAAATTTCGGCGGGAGAAAGAAAGCAGAAGAAGTTATCGAAACGCTTAAAAGAATCTCTTCTAACATTTTTGCAGTTCCTGGAAATTGCGATTATAAAGAAGTTCTCGATTTTCTCGAGGAAAGCAAAATTTCGCTTCATGGAAAGGGTGTAAAGATTAATGAGATAGGAATTTTTGGGGTTGGAGGCTCTAACAAAACACCTTTTGCTACACCTTTTGAACTGAGCGAAAATGAGATAGCAAAACTTTTGGAAAGTGGTTATGGCTCGATAAAAGAATGCAAAATAAAAATCCTTCTCTCGCATGCTCCGGCTTTTGGAATTCTCGATAAAACAAGCTCTGGTGTGCATGCAGGTAGCAAAGCTGTAAAAAGGTTTTTAGATAAAAACAAAGTTGATTACGTTGTTTGCGGTCATATCCACGAGGCAGCAGGAATAGCTAAAGTGAAAGAGACAATTTTTATAAATCCTGGAAAATTTTCTCATGGATATGTTATCCTTCATCCAGAAACAGGAAAGATAGAAAAATTTTCTTGATTTCGTTTAAGCAACTCTTAACTGAAAGAGCTAAATTTTTAAATTTTTCTAATTCATTACCTTTAATCCATTTATAATCGAGATGTTCTGCGCTTAATTTTATTTCTGGCTTTTCTGATAATCTTGAATAATAAAGTATAACTATTTGCTGCTCTTTTCCAGAAGGATAAACACAAGAAGAAACGCACAAAAGCTTTAAATTTTGCGGAGAGATCTTTATTCCAGTCTCTTCTTCTATTTCACGCAAAATGGCTTGCTTTGGGTGTTCACCGAACTCTATTCCACCGCCAGGAAATTCAAAAACATTTGGCTCTTTTCTTTCCAGAAGCAAAATCTTGTTTTCATAAATGAGCATGCAATACACTGCTACTTTCTGAATCATAAAAAGCAAAAGAGAAATATATTAAAAAATTTATCGAATTTTATAAGGCAGGTATGTAGGTTCTTTTAATCCACCATCACTTAGCATCCTTTCGCAGAACTCTATATGATCCAAGCTTATTTTTCCAACATAAAGAGTTTTGAGGGCATGAGTATTACTTTTAATATAATCTTTCACTTTTATTTTTCCGCTGAAATAGCATGCATCTTTTGTAAATCCTCCTCCTCTGAAAACTCTCATACAAACTTTGAAGGCTTTACTTTTATTTAGCCCTAATCCAGTTAATGTTTCATAAATCTCGAAAAATGAATAATTATTGCAAAGCATATCAACCGCTAAAACGTAGGCTGCTCTCATTCTCTCGTTTTCAATAGAGTTTGCATTATACATTTCTTCCATGTAACACGCTAAACCTTCTTCAGTTTGAAGATAGTAAGGAAAGCCCAGCCCAAATAGATTCGATAGTTTTTGAAGTTCTCCGTTCATTTTTCTGAAGACGTGCGTAAATATCTCATGAGCAATTAATTTTTTAATTTCCCTTTTACTGAATCTCCTTCCGATTCTTGGAGATGGTATTTGAATCGTTTTTTTAGCAGGGTCTACATTTATTACACTTGCTTCTCTTTCATCTATTTTCCAGCCTTTCAAATCTAGATTATACTTTTTCAACGTATTTTCTATTTCTTTTTTAAGGTATTCAGAAGAAAGATTTTTTTCTTCTTCTTTAACTCCATCTGTAGAGATTATAAATTTTTCAGCCTTTTTTACGTCTTTTTCTTCTGGCCTACCGTAAACTTTCAAGGAAAGAGTAAAAAATTCTTCAGGGTTATTATCCCTGTAATACAGCATAGAATGCAATGCAATGAGCTCATCAATTTTCTTAATCTGAAGCTCTAAAAGCTCGTCCATGTTTGATAAAGATCTATACTTATCTTTAATTCTCTTAAGTTCTGCAACATTCATGGCTGGATCAAAATCTAAAGGCGGATATTCAAATTTCGGTGTGTAATTATATTTATCTTCCTTCAATCTTTCTCTTTCCTTCTCTTCATTCAGAACACCAAGATATGTTGTTATTTCTACTGAATATTTTCCGATTATATTGTCGAGTGCTTTATGCAATTCCGTTATCTCCATAAAAGTACTTATCTATCCGATATTTATAAAACTTTACCACTATAAAGAAGTTACATTTTTATCAAATGGCTTCCGTCGCAGCTCTTCGCTTTAAACTCAAATCCCTCTCTGCAAAAAGCGCAGCTTATTCCAAGCTCTTCGCATTTCTCTTCGATTTTTGTTAGCATAATTCTTCTCATTTCTCTCGGTAAATAAATAGAATTTCTTATTTTTTCGCCCTTTTCTAAATAAAATTCTTGAATAAAATCTCTAACTTCTGGAGTTTTTAGCAAAATTCTTGATATAGAGTCTTTTCTTAGCTTAAGGGTAGAGGTTACAACGTGATCGACAAAAGAGCAGCGCTCCAGAATTTCAAACCATTCTTTTTCACTAATCCAAGGAATTAAGGGATCAAGCCTAAGAATAACTGGAATACCGTTTTCCTTAAGAGTTCTTAAGACCTCAATTCTTTTTTCGGGTAGTGGAGCATTTGCCTCGTAGATTTTCGTAGAAAACCCAGTAATACTTATTGCCACGCCGCAGCGCAGATTTGAAAATATATCTATATCCCTTAAAACTATATCACTTTTCGTTATTATTAAAACCCTTACTTCATATTCTCTGAAAAGCTCTAAACATTTTCTCGTAAGTAAAAGCTTTCTCTCTAAAGGTGGATAGGGATCAGAAGAATTTGACATAGATATAAGCGGAGATTTTTCCTCTGCACAGAGCTTTTCTAAGTCTTTCTCCAAGGCTTGCAAAAGATTATGTTTCGGTCTTACATTCCAAAAATTCGGAATGTAAGTAGCATAGCAGTAAGAGCAAGCATGAGCACAGCCAGTATAAGGATTAAAAGAATATTTTTTCGGGCATGTACAAAGCTCGTGTTTCCAAGGGTCGAATTCAGAAAGGACTTTAAAGACCATAATTTTTAAATTTTTAGGAATTTTAAATCATTTCATGAATATAGAAATTACGCTAAACTGCCCTCGCGGAAAAAATTGTAAACTTTTGATGAAAGAAAATACTTACCGCCATGTGAGTTATGTACAGAAGTCAGGGTTTCCAGTATTTCCTTGTACGGATAAATTCCCTTTCAGCTTTGTAAATGTCTTTTAAAAACTCTTCTTCGTTTGCATGCATTTTTGCAAGAATCCTGCTTGCTGTTTTTGCTCCTATCCCACGGGCAGCTAATGCTATTACTGCTTTCTTCCCGTGAACTATGATCAGGTCAGCAGTGCGTTTTATCCTTTCAAGTTTTCTTAGTTCACCTTTGCTTAACTCCTTTCCTGCAAGATGTTTTTTCAAAATCTTCAGAGCTTCAGAATCACCTTTACTTACCATTCCAAGTAAACGAGAACCGCATTGTCTACAGAAAGGAAAATCCTCGATATCTTTCACTGTAGAGACTCGTGAAAATTTTCCACAATTTACACATACCAACCTTACTTTCGTTTCCAGTAATCTTTTCTTAAATGCTTTGAAAATTTCGCTTTCAATTTTTTCTGGTTTAATAACATCTCCTTCAAACTCTTTAATACCTTCTCTCCCCAAAACGCTTGGGCCAGAAATTTCTTTTATTTCGATTTCTCCTTTTTTTATTCTTTCCGCAATTTCTTCGGCTTTTTTTATATCAAGCTTTTCCAGAAATATCTCTCTGAAAACCTCTTCTTCTACAATCGTGTTTTTAAAAATTTCCATTAATTTTAAAACATTTATCCTATCAAGTCTGGAATCTTTTCTTATTATTCCAAATCTTTTTGCAACATGCATAAACCGGTATTTAAAAAGATTCGTTCTTGGCAGATAAAGTTTTAGCACCGGTTCTAATGATGAACTGCTAACAGCAAGAAAATGTTTTTTCACATCCTCAATCCTTGCACCTTGAATAACGATTCTGTAAGGATCGGTTTTCACGAGAATACTTTCTCCGTATTCGGCGCTAAGCATGGCTGCGATGAACTTTCCTAAGGTTTCATTAACTTTTGTTCCAAAACAACAATGTATTATTACAAAGTCAGAAAAAGCCTCTATGACAATTGTTCTATCATCAGGCAATGCGTGCTTTTTTACGTGATTGCGAATTACTGACACCATCATTTTTGCAGCTTCCTCAGAAACAGGATAATTTTCTTTTAGCATGCTTACAGCATATTCCTTACCTTTCTTTAGCCATTCGTTTATTTTTCTTCTGAGCTTTCCAACTTCTCGTGCAACCTCGTATGAGACCGGAATTAGTTCTCCTTCCCAAGAGGGAATTGCAGAATCTATGCAAGCTATTTCTTCTGCAAAAACCTTTCCATCTTCTACGCTTATTATACGCCAAGGAGTTCCTTTCACTATAAAAGTTGCTCCTACTTCAGCGTGCTCGGCAACCCAGCTTTCGTCCAACTTTCCTACTGGAGTGTTTGTAGCTGCATCTATCACTTTATACTGGTAAACCTCTGGAATTGTTGTGAGATTTTCGAAGTAATAAAGCAAGCCTTTCCTTTTTTTCCTTAGTTTGCGTTCCTCTCCGAGAAGCTTTATTTCCTTCATCAGCTCAATAACACTTACAAACTCCTCAAAGGAGAGATTTCTGTAAGGATATGCGTTCTTAACAATTTGATAAATATCTCTAACATTTTCATACCCCTCTATTAGCATTCCCAAAATTTGATGAGCCAGAACATCGTAAGCTTTTTCATAGGCTTTAAGTTTCTCCATTTCATGAGCCAAAGCGAGCTTTGCTATAACGCAAGACTCGAATAAATCATCCCCCTCCCCTGCAAGAATAAAACCATGAGCTTTTTCTCCTATTCTATGTCTGCTTCTTCCTATTCTCTGTAAAAACTTTACTACCTGTCTCGGGGAAAGATATTGGATAACACAGTCTATAACTCCTATATCTATTCCTAACTCCAGAGAAGATGTTGCTATCATAGCTTTCAAACAACCTTCCCTGAATTCCTTCTCAGCCCTTTCCCTTACGTGTTTCGAAAGAGAGGAATGGTGCACTTCCTGTGAAAAACCAGGATAAAGTGCTCTAAGCCTGGAAGAAAGTACTTCTGCAGTTTCTCTTGTATTAGTAAAAATAAGAACAGAGCGATATTTCTCTGCTATCTCCTTTATGAACCGAAGTTTTGCCACATGCTCAGCATCTAAACATATTTTCTCTGATAAAAGCCTGTCTTCCGAATCAGGCTTTACCTTCATTACCTTTATTTCGTATTCCTTTGTGGAATAAGCTTCTATCACTTTTTCACAGCCAATAAAACTGGCAGCTTTCGCAGGTTCTGCTACCGTGGCTGAGAGAGCGATAATTTGAAATTTTCTTTTACAAAGTTTTTTAAGTCTTTCAAGAGCTACAGCAAGTTGCACACCGCGCTTGCTTTCAACAAGCTCGTGAAGCTCATCCACGACAACAAAAAGAACATTTTCAAGAAGCTTTCTTATTCTTTTTCCCGTAAGCATTGCCTGTAATTGCTCTGGAGTTATGATAAACATTTCATCAGGATGCTCAACTTGAAGTTTTCTTTCATGTGCAGTTGTATCTCCGTGTCTTACGCTTACCCCAAATCCGAGCTCTTTCGCCCAGAAAAGCATGCGAGAGAGCATATCTCTATTAAGACTTTTTAAAGGTGTTATGTAAAGCAAAGCTATAGGTTTTGGTTTTATTTCAAGCATTTTGCTGAAAATTGGCAAAAGGGCGGCTTCTGTCTTTCCAAAACCTGTAGGGCCTATTACTAACACGTTTTCTCCTTTTAGAATTTCTGGAATTGCAAGCTTTTGAGGAAGGGTAGGAGTAACAAAACCCTTTTTTTTCAAGACTTCTTGAATTTTTTCGTGAAGAAGCTCAAATACCATGATAATATTTAGAGAAGTAAATTTATAGAGTTTTGAAAATAAAAGAAGTACATGATTAAGATAGTAAAAAGGGTTAAAGAAGATGGGAAAATAGATACTTTGAAAAAACCTTTGCCAAATACTTGGATAGATGTTCAAAGCCCGAATGAAAGAGAGATAGACTTTTTGGAGAGAAAATTGAAAATTCCTCGTGAAATTGTGTTAGATTGTTTAGACGAGGATGAGATACCAAGAATAACCTCGGAAGATGGAGTAACCACTATCATACTACGGGTACCGGTAGAAAGGGAAGAAAAACTATTTACAATACCTATTGGTATCGTTCTTACAAGGAAAAGGTTTGTAACCATTCATTCATATCCAATAGATTTCTTCGAGGATTTTTTCTCCGGAAGAGTAAAATTTTCTACCTTGAAAAGAGTAAGATTGATTTTTCAGATACTGAAAGTTCTTATCCATACCTATACGAGGCTTTTGAGAAATATAGAAAAGAGAATAAGAAAAATTGAAAAACAATTTTTGAAAACGGCAAAAAATGAGGACATACTTTTATTAGTGGAAATAAAAGAAACGGTATTAGATTTACAAAATGCCATTTATGAAAATAATAAAGTTCTGGAAGCTATGCTTACTGGGCATTACATAAAGCTCTATAAAGGTGATGTGAAAATAATTAACGACATACTAATAGACAACAAGCAGTGCATTACAATGAGCTCATTTTTAATAAAAAATGTTAATAACGCTTTGCAAACGTTTGAATGGATAATTTCCAACAATTTAAATACGCTCATGAAAAAGCTAACAAGCTTAGCTGTTATTCTTTCAATGCCCTTAATAATATCTGGAATTTATGGAATGAACATTTCTCTTCCGATGCAGCAGAGCGAGAACGCGTTTCCTTTGCTAATAACAATATCGATACTACTCTCTTTACTCGTTGCAATTTTCTTCAAGAAAAAAGACTGGCTTTAGGTGATATTTTGAAAAAAGAAAATCTCGAAATGATTATTCGAGTTTTAAAAAAATATTATTACAAACGCAAATATGCTGAGCATTTCTCTTCACCATTTGAAGTTTTGATATCGTGCATTCTCTCACAGAGGACGAGAGAAGAAAATACGGAAAAAGCAAGTCTGCAGCTTTTTTCAAAAGCAAGAACGCCAGAAAAAATTCTTCAACTTCCACTAAAAGAGATAGAAGATCTTATAAAACCTGCAGGCTTTTACAGGCAGAAAGCAAAAAGAATAAAAGAAGTTTCTAAAATTCTTTTAGAAAAGTATAACGGGAAAGTCCCGAAATCTAGGGAGGAGCTTTTAAGACTGCCAGGTGTCGGAGCAAAGACAAGCTCGGTTGTGCTTTCATACGGGCACGGAATACCAATAATAGCAGTAGATACACACGTAAACAGAATTTCAAAACGTTTGGGTTTAGTTAGCAAAGAATCTAATGCAGAAGAAGTGAGAAAGGAACTCCAAAAAATATTTCCAAAAAATGCGTGGAAATATGTGAATCTGGGATTTGTGAATTTCGGGAGAGAAGTGTGTAAACCGATAAAACCTCTTTGCGAGAAATGTGAGTTAAAAAATATATGTGATTTCTACAAAACGAAAAAATCATGAACCAAATAAGCTCATTGAAACAAAACTCACCACCCGCTTGTCTGGTGGTTTGGGAAGTTTTGTTGCATACGAAGTTACGGGAAATGAAAACTTTCGAAGTGGTGGGAGATTTGTGATGAGGAAAGCATTGCTTTTTTCCGCTTTCATAGGAACAAGTTTCCTTGCGTTAAGCATACTTGCTCTTAAGTTTCTGCAACCTGTTTCAAAAATTCATCTGATTATGATTTCTTACCTCATTGTTCTTTCCTCAATACTTTCTGGTGTTTACACCTCTCATCGTCTAAAAGAAAAGAAATCTATGAAGCATGTCATTGTGAAAAGAAAAATACCTGTTGAAATAACTACAAAAAAAGGAGAAAAAATAACTGGTTTGCTTTGTGATATTTCCCACGGAGTTGTTATTCTTGAAAACTGTAGGAAGGGTTTAAAGTTTCACGAGGAATTTATCATCCCTTTAACCGAAGTGAGAGCATTGGAAATTCATTAAAAATATCATTAACATGAGGAAAATGAAAAGCAAAAGTAGCGAATCCTTTCTCGAGAGCTCGTGTTTCAGCGATAGCAGATTTAAAGTGCATGCCGAAATTAAAGCAAAGATAACAATAATTTTTTCTACTATTCCCAAAGTGATAATTGAAAAAATTCCCGCCATTCCCAAAATTAAAGTTATATTAACAACAGAAGAACCTGTAATATCTCCTATGCTTATTTCATATCTTTTCTTTTTCAAAGCATTTATAGCTACAATAAGTTCTGGGAAGGAAGTTTCTATTGCAACTAATGTTGAACCGAGAAACAGGCTTTCAAATCCGAAAATTTTGGATAATTTAACAAGTTCTCCTATGGCGAGTTTGGAGAAGATAATCACGGATATACATGCAAAAACAAACACGAAAATGTTTTTAACAAGCTCCAATGTGAATATCTCATACTTTTTCAGAGGAATAATATAAAGATTCCTTATAGCTCTTAAATAAAGGAAGAAAATCAGAATAAGAAACAGAGAAATCTCAATAGAAAGTGTATTTGAAAGAAGCAGCACCAAACATACAAGGATAACGAAAAACAGAGAATTTCTTATAAGCTTTCTGTTCTCGGAAGAAATTTTCATCCCATTCCAGATAAGAATGGAGAAAATCAAACACATGTTTACAACATTTGATCCGATGAGATTACCGAAACTTATACCGCTTTCTCCCTCTAAAGAAGAAAACACAGCTACAGCAAGTTCTGGTAGACTTGTTGAGAGAGATACGAAGATAAAACCGAAAATAATAGTTCTTATCCGAAGCAAATTTGAAAGTTCTACTGCAGACTCGACAACGTATTTTCCCATGAGAGATGCTATTCCTAAAAATATCGCAGATAAAAATAATGAAAGCAATACACTCATATACATTTCACCATGATGAAGGCGAATAAAACTATTATTATTTCAAAGATTATTAATAGCATTACAATTTCACTTTCCCTAAATTTTCCTAACTTCATGAATACATGTGTAAGCGAATAAACTTTTGTATAAGGCGCTTGCAATGTTCCGTCTTTTCTCAGTTTTCCAAAAGATTCTGCTCTGAAACGTGCTCTTGCTTTGAGAATAAATTCCAAAAACCAAGGGATAAAACAATATAGTGCGAACTTTTCCATGTTTCCAAGTATTGCTATGCTTGCCACTACAGCACCAATAGCGTAGCAAAGCGAATCTCCTGGAAAAATTTTCGCTGGATACCAGTTATAGTAAAGAAACGCTAAAAGGGCTGAAGCAAAAGTAAGAGCAAACGCCGCCACGAGCAAATTTCCGTTAAGATAAGCGTATATACCCAAAGCTCCTGTCAGCACAGCCCCTAACCCTGCTTCCAGCCCGTTCAGCCCTGCGAGCATGTTTATAGCGTTGCTTGCTCCAACAACACCAATAGGTACGAGAACAAGCGGGTAGAAAATTCCGACATCAACGCTTCCGAAAAACGGCAAAGAAATCGTGCTATTACCTGCCATTATTGCCACAAGCGGAACGCTTGCGGGTAAAGTAAACAAAGGTTTTTGCCATTGTTTCAAACCTATTCTTTTTCCATTCGATTTCCTTACAGCAGAAATATCGTCAAGCATTCCGATTATGAAAATTATAAGCACAGTTGTTATAGCCGCAAATAGCTCTACCAGCCCATTAAGTTTTCCGTAAAGAAATACTTTGATCCAAATAAAAAGAAAAATTCCCGCCAAAAACCCTGCTATTACAGCAGGACCTCCCATTTCAGGAACACTCGGTTTTTTTGGTTTCTGCATATCCTTTCCTGTTAAGCCTATAAACTTTAAATATGCGATAAACTTCGGAGTTAGAAAAAAAGTTGTCACAAAAGAAAAAATAACAGCTATTAACAGAGATAGGGACATTCACCTCACCCTGTATATTCTTACACCGATTTTTCCAAATTTATTTGTGTTATCAAAAATTTTTTCAAAATGCTCTGAGCGCTCAACGTATTTTGCAAAACTGTAGGGAATTGCTTCTCCGTGATAGGCGTGGTCAGGAACTATCGTGAAACCTTCTATGAAAATGTACTCTATTCCCCATTTTTTCAAAAGCTCGTAGCTTGTATCGTTAGCGAAAAGTCTTATCGCATCACCGTCCGGCAAGTCCTGAATCGCCTGCACCTTTCTGTAACAATTATACTCCGCCGGGTGAGCGTAAATCAGAGCAATAGTAGCGTTTTGCGGTAAGTGCTTTCTAGCCCACGAGCAAGCATCTACCAAAGAATCTAAATTATGCTTCACGTAATACATATTCGTTATCTCCGCCATACCGTAAAATATTAGGGAGCAGACCGAAATTATTAAAGGAATAGCAAGAAAGTATCTTTTATTTTTCTTGTAAAATGCTGCCAGAGAAATCCATAGAAGAGGAATCAGAACCAGCAGCTCGCCAAAAATTATTCTTCCTGTCCCAATACTTCTTGTTTCAGCCAGTCTTGCATAATAGGTTCCTGAAAACGAAAGCAAGGAAAAACCGAAAAGAGAGGCAAAAAGTACGTAAAGCATGTATTTTTCCGCTTTCTCAATGCCCGAAGCCTTTCTTAATTCATTCAGAAAATAAGCCACCAGAATTGCTATCAATGGAGAAGCAAAGAGAGTGTATCTTAACAGCTCCTCTACTCTTGGGTTTGGCATAGCTAAATAAACTTCTGCCATCAAAAGCACAAGCAGCCAGATAAGGAAAAACGCATTTTTCCAGATTTTTTGTCTCAAAATTAGCATAACTCCGAAAATTGCCAAAAATCCGGCTAATCCATATCCGAACCTGAAATACTGCGCTATTCCGAATTTTAGAATCCCCGCTCCTGTAGAGATTTCAGGTCTTGAGGTGTGGACTTTAAATCCCATACCTTCGAAATCATAGATTGTGGCACAGCTTTTAGAGGAGAAAAACGCGAAGCACGGAGAGCCGAAAAGCGCCAGATTTCTCAAAATCCACGGAAAGGCTATTATACCAGCTCCAGCAAAAAATAAGGCATAGGCTTCGAGGTCAATTCTCCTTTCTCTGACAATTTCCCACAAAGCGAAAAGCGCGTAGACAGCAAACAAAAACGCACCTGTAATGTCTGAAAGCATAGCTAAGGAAGCAAAAATCCCTGAAAGTAAAATATGCAGGGTTTTGCCATTAGCTCTCCACAAAAAGAAAAATGCAAAAGAGCATGTAACATAAAAAATCATCTGGTTTTCCGGATAGTTAAGCACACCGTACTTAACAACAGCTGGTAATGAGATAAAAGCTAGTGCGGCAAAAAAGCCGAGATTCGGTTTTTCAAGCTTTCTGAAAAGAATGTAAATAACTAAAGCGCTTAAAAAGGCGAAGAAAGGTGTCATGAACTTTATTCCGGCTTCGCCAAAGAGAAAGTAAAACATAGCGGAATTCACAAAACCAATAGGAATTCTAATAGAAGGATTCTTTATATGCTCAGTTCCCCATAAAGGATAGTATTCTGGAAATTCCTTATTTTCGGCTATCCACCTTCCCATAGAGCTGTAGAAGCCTTCGTCTCCAAAAGCTATCGGCGAGCTAAAAGTTACCCAAAGATAACCAATGAGCATACCAAAAACGCTTGCAAAGCTCAGCAAATCGATTTTTTTCATAAACTTATTTTCGCGATTAAGAAGTTTTTATATATATCTTTTCTCATCACTCAAATATGCTGAAAAAATTAAAGGAAAAGCCGAAGCTTTTACCGGAATTATTTGTATTGTCTTTGATATTTTTTCTTGCATTTTGGATTCGCGCAGTCAACATAGTTCCGGACAGAATCTTATCCTACGACCCTGTTTATCAGTATCGCTTCACAAAGTACTTTGTAGATTTTGGTGTGTTTCCGGCATGGGACGAGCTTAGCTACTATACCGGAAGGGCTTTTTACATGCCACCCTTAATGTACTATCTAACCGCTTTGATTTACTGGTTTTTGAAAGCGCTAATGTCAAGCATTACTTTAAAAACGGCCTGCTCCCTTGCCGGAGCCCTTTACGGGGCGTTAATGGTAATTCCTGCATACCTGCTTACAAGAGAGCTAGCAAGCGCTAAAGCAGGTTTGCTCGCAGCGCTTTTCGTTGGAACGGCTCCGCAAATTTTAACAAGAACTTTCGGAGCGAGCTACGACACGGATCAGTTAGTGCTTTTCTTCATCCTCTTAACCCTTTGGACTAGTTTTAGACTTTTCAGAAACCCGAACTATTTCAATTTTATGCTTTCCCTTTTCGCCTTTACCGGCTTTATGTTTACCTGGAACATGTTCTGGTACACGTTTTATATTTACCTTGGAGTGATATTTCTCTGGATTACTGGTAATGCTGTTTCATATCTGTTTTTCAAGGGAAGGTTTCCAAAAAGGGAAATCATAGCTCAAATTACTACAGCTGTGCTTCTCTTTGTTTCGCTAAATCTCGCAGGAGAGCTTAACGGCTTGCAGCCGTTAAGATGGTTTTTCGAGGTAATAGGTTTTGCTGTCCACCCTGAAACATGGATAGTAAACGTTTCCATAGCGGAGCTTCAACCAATCTGGAATTTGGTTACCGTAGCCATTGTACCGTTTCTGGTTAGCGGTGCCTTGATTTTTGCTTTAGGGAGGAAGCTAAAGAATCTGGAGAACTTTGCCTTAATATTTGCAACCACCGCAGCATGCTTTATTTTTGTTTCTTTCATCTCTTATGCTTCTACTTCAAAAACATTTTCCCTTTCCGGCTTTAGGGATTTTACGGCAAGCTATTTGCTTTATTCCGGCTACGGACACGTTGCCCAATTTTTGGGAAATTTCACGACAGGAGAATTTGCTCTCGACCTTTTCATTTTAGTAACCCTTTTCAGCTCCGCATTTTTCGCTCTCTACAGCCTTTTTACGGAAAATTACAAGAGCAAAAGATTCGTTTTCGTTCTCGTGCTTTGGATATTCTTCTTCCTAACAATAAAAGGAGGTATAAGATTTACGGAATACGTCTCAGCTATCGGACTTTGCCTCGCTGCTACTGGCTTGGCTTTTCTGAAAGCTGAAAGAGATATTCTAAAAACCCTCACCCATGGATTAATAATAATCCTGGCTCTTGTATCGGTTTCCTGCGGAATTTATCTCGGCTATAGATTAGGCCCGGATATAGATGCAAACTGGGATAACGCCTGGAAGTTTTTGAGAGAGCAAACTCCGGAGCTCGCTTTGGTTGGAACTTGGTGGGATCCCGGGCACATGATCACCGGCTACGCGGAGCGCAGGGTGATAGCAGACGGAGCTCACTGCGGATTTGACTGCATGTACACGATAAATGATAGAATAACAGATTTAGGCAAGATTTTCACAACAAAGAGCGAGAAGGAAGCTTTAAAGATTTTGAGAAAGTATCAGGGCACCTCTCCGGAAATTTACTGGATAGCATCCTTTGATCTGATAGGAAAGTTTCAGTGGCTGCAGTATTTCGGAACAGGCTGCGATGCTCGTGTGGAGTATAGTAAATGTCCTTTATACAACATGCTTCAACTAGAAAATGCTTACGCTTATACCGGAGGAAATTTAACCATTTATCTTTTCGATTATGGAGCGATAAAAGTGCTTTATCTCAACTATCCAATAGCCTTTTATGTTCAGGGAAAAAATGCGATGCTATTTAAAGAAGTTCTTTACTACGAAAATAACTCTGTGCAGGAATCCAGCTTAGAAAAATACAATGCTACAGCTATTTATGACCAGCTTTCTCCTATTTTCAAAGCTATTGGATACAGATTAACAAAACAATTTTTCCCATGGAGTGTTTGGATTTCCAGAGATAAAAGCGTTGTGGTAACGATTCCACCCCACCTTCGCGAAGCTTTGTTCACAAAAATGTTCATGTTAGAAGGTAAAGGATTAAAGAATTTCGAGCTCGTGCTGAGCAATCCAGAAGTTAAAATTTATCGTGTCAAAAATCTAGAAGAAGGGTGGAAGAATTGAAAAAAGCAATACTTCTTCCGGCATATAATGAAGAGAAAACAATAGGAGAAGTTATTGAGAAATGCAAAAAGTACTGCAAAAACGCATTTATCCTTGTGGTAGATGATGGCTCTAAGGATAATACGGCAAAAATAGCTCTGGCAAAGGGAGCAAAAGTTTTAAGGCACAAAATAAATAAAGGGAAGGGCAACGCTTTGAGAACAGGGTTGAGCTATATTAAAAAACAAGGATTTGAAAGCGCGGTGATAATAGACGCAGACGGGCAATATAATCCAAAACATATTCCAAAATTTTTCGAAGCTTTGAAAAAAGCAGACATTGTAATGGGTTACAGGGATTTTTCCAAAGTACCTTTCAGGCATAGATTAGGAAACTCTATCTGGAGAGCTCTTTTCAATTTTTTGTTTGGAACAAAACTAAAAGATACTAACTGTGGTTTTATAGGCCTTTCCAAAAAAGCTTTGAGCGAAATAAAAAATATTCACGGCGGGTATATTATTGAAAACTCTATTTTAGCTGAAGCTGTTGAAAAAAATCTTGAAATAAAGCAAATACCAGTAGAAGTGAGATACAGAAAAATTTCAGGATTGTTAAGAGGTATTAGAATAGTGCTTGGTGTAACCATTTTCATTTTTACGAAGGGAATTTTATTTCGAAGCAAAAAGCTGGTTGAATTTTTTAAGAAATAACAGCTTTACAAAACCTGCGAGAAAGCCTAAAATCCATACTACACTTCTAAAAAAAATCATGAGAGGCGCGAATACAAGCATTTTCCTTTCTTTTCCTGCCGTAAAAGCTATGGTGCTAGCGTTTGCCAAAAAGAAAATAGCAAGCATGGGCAAAGCTAACCAAAAAAATTCAGAGCGTGCAAATGAAAGAAAAGCAAACAAAAAGAAAAATGCGAGAGAAAACATAGAAAGAGGAATTTCCAAACCTGTATATGAATCACCCTTCATTTTTTCAGGGTGTTTTTTGTACATAAGCACGCGCCAGTAAGCTCTGAAAAATTTCTGTTTCAAATATTTTCTCAAGCTATCTGGGTGCGGGTGATATACAAAAGCTTTTGGATTGAAAACAAGCTTATATCCAGCTTTCGCAATTCTGTAAGAAAGCTCAGGGTCTTCGCCACTCGCTGTTTTAAAGCTTGTATCAAAACCGCCAAATTTCAAAAAAATATCTTTTTTATAAGCGGCTGAAAAAGTCCCGATAAAATCTATGAACTTTTGTTTTTTCATTTTCTCGTGCCTTTTCTCTATTTCATATCCTTCAAACCTGGCTATTAAGCTTCGTTTGTTTAACGTTTTGTAAGTGCCCTGCACACCAACAGCTTTTCCTTGCTCTATTGGTTTGACCATTTCTTTAATCCAGCTTTTTCCCGGTACGCAATCGCTATCAGTAAAAACAACAATCTCACCACGAGCCTTTCTTGCTCCAAAATTTCGCTGCCATGCCGGGCCGTGATGAGGGTTTGCAAAAACTCTTATTCTTAATTTAGATTTTTTCGCAAATTCTTTAACAACCTTAACTGTATTATCTTTTGAGCCATCATCTACTATTATAACTTCAAATGGTTCAGCAAAATTTTGTTTTTCCAAAGCCTTCAAAGTTTTCAGAATGGTTTTTTCAGCATTATAGCATGGAACGATTACACTAACTTTTATTCTTGGCATGAGAAAATATTCTGTAAAACTTTTAAAATCTTTTCATTTCTGATGTTATGCTTCTCCATGCACAATTCTTTCAGCTTTTTTCAAATTTTTTTCAAATTTTTTTCTGTGTTTTTCTAAGAATTTTGCCAAAAACTCTGCGCACATTTTTTTGCAATCCCCGCAAATAAGCTCTCCTTTCCTGCAGAGCTCATAAATTTCCTTTACAAATTTTGTATTAGGATAATGGTACTTAAAAATTTCGTAAACTTTGCAGATTTCAGGCTTTCCCCCAAACCTTCTATGCTCTTCTACAGTTCCGCCACCTCCTGTAAATGCCCGAAAAACCTTTTTCCTAGCCTCTTCTGGAGAGTCTGTTAAGAAAATTGCTGTTTCCGGTTTTGAGGAGGACATTTTTTCTCCTTCTCTCAGCCCTGACTGGTGAACAATGTAAATAGAGCTTGGCAGGCAAAAATCATAAGCTAGCTTTCTTGCAACATCTCTAACAGCGCGCATGTGCGGGTCCTGCTCTAAAGCAACAGGTGTTACACTAGGCATTTTCCCGCAGTACTCAGGAAGCTGAGCATGAAGTATATCTGCGTATTGCAAAAAATTTGCTGCAAGCTTTCCTGGGCTTAGCTCGCCGTAAATTGCTTTGAGCTCTGCAAAAGTGAATTTTTTTGCTATTTCAAAAGCAAATTCATAATAGCGTGCTTCTTTCCTGCTCTGAACATAAATATCCTTTTTTCTTAATCCCAGAGCCAAAGCATTTGCAGCATTTTCCACAGCAAACTCTTTTGCTTCTTTCATTGTTCTTATTTTTTCTCTTGTGGTATAAGCGTCTATGTCAGCTATGCAGAAAAAAATTTTGCCATTAAGCTTTTTCAGAGCCAAAACCAAATCCACAACCATTTTATGCCCAAGATGCAGCCTTCCAGAGCTTGCTATACCGGTCATTACTATAAATTCTTCTTTATTCCTTATCCTTTCCATGATTTTATCAAAATCTCTGTGAGCTATTGCTATGCCTCGCTCGAAAAGATAGTGCCTAAGCTCTCTTTTCCATTTTTCTGGAAATTCTTTTAGTCCAAACTCAGAAAAGAGTTTTTTGTAATCTTTTATCTCTTCACTTCCCCAAGGATCTAGAACCATTGGTTTTTCATCACCACACACCATAATTTTTTGTGAAGAAAGATGAATATATATTTTTGCGAACGAAAAACTTTCATGAAATACATTGCAATATGGCTGAGCATAATTTGCACAGTGGTTTTTGCTTTACAGCAAATTTATCCAGAGTTAACCTACGAGCTAGCGCTTTCTCAAAAAGAATTTCTCCAAAAGCCCTGGCAGTTTTTCACAAATATTTTTGCACACGCTAATGTAAAACATTTACTTTACAATATTTTTGCTTTAGCTCTTTTCGGAAGCGTTTTGGAAAATTTAATTTCTTCGAAAAGATTTGTGCTTCTCTTCATTCTGGCTTTAATTTTCACGAATTTTGCAGCACTGATTTTTTATGAAAGAACATTGGGAATAAGCGGAATTGTTTACGCTATTCTGGCATGCTTAGCTGTGCTTAAACCAAGGCTTCCTGTTTTCGTTTTCTCTGTACCTATGCCGTTAATCCTTGCGATAGTTATATACATAGCAATAGATTTGCTCGGTTTGTTTTATCCTTCACAAGTAGCAAGCGCATGCCACATAGCTGGTGCTTTAGCAGGATTTTTATTCGGCGTAAACGAAAAAATTAAAATAAGGAAAAAGCGTAAAGAAAACCGAGAAAACATTTAGAAAAACCAGAGCTCATGCTCCACGAGGTTTATGCGTTGTTTCCAGCTTTTCTTTGTGCTTTATCACTATTTTTTCCAGCTTATCCGTAGCTTCGTCCACAGCATCTCGCAGGTCCCATGCTTGAGCATGTGAAATGAAAACACCCTTTGAAGTCATTACCCTGCACCTCACAGAGAAGAGTTTTCTTTCACCGCTTTTTCTGTATCTTTTCACATGTACGTGAAAATACTCTACAGGATAGATTGAGTGAATTTTTTCAACCGTATCTGAAACTATTCTATCTACAGTATCCATCACAAAATCATCCTCTTCCTCCAGTCCAGAGTATTGGATATAAATACCACTTTCCTTTTTTTTCGATGTGAGCCATAATTCAAGAATATCCCTTACCGTCACAACACCTAAGGGTTCGTTATTCTCAACAACTATACACCCCCTCTTCCTAATTTCAAGCATTTTATCTATTATCTCTTTAATTTTTGTTCTCTTCTCCGCTGTAAGTGGAGTAGTATTCATCACACTTGAAACAGGAGTATTCATCATTGTAAGTTTTTCTGCTGCCATTGAATACCAGGAAATTCTCTCTTTTGGTTGAACAGCCTTTAACAAGTCAAGAACGGTAATCTCTCCAACAAGTTTGTCTTCATCGTCCACTACCGGTAATCTAGAAATATTCTTTTCTCTCATCATCACACGTGCCTTTCCTATATCTTCATCTTTATGAATAACTACAGCAGGTGACATTATCTCTTCTGCTGTTTTCTCAAATACACTACAATTTTTCACAGCTCGTAGAGCATCAAATACGGAAAAAATACCAACAGCTTTTTCCTTATCATTAACCACAGGTAAGGCTCTAAATCCTGTTTTAAAAAGAAATTCTATGGCATTTTCTACATCTTCATTCTCGTTTATTTTCGGAGGATGTATCATTACGGTTTCTATTTTTGTTTGTGTAGGGTCTTGAACACTTTTCTGCGCAAGAATTCTGTAATGCACAAAGCCGATGAGTTCTCCTTTTTCGTTCACTACCAGAGCTTCATGCACGCGTTTTTGTTCTATTAAACTAATAAAATCTATCACACAATCTTCTGGCTTTAACGTATAGAGCGAATGTTTGTCTAAAACGTCCTTTACTTTCATGTCATCACCTCAAAAACCTTTTGAAGATAATTTTATAATCACGAAGTTTAATAAATTTCATACTCGCCATAATTGGTTTGAGCTGATCCTTGTGAAAAAAGAGCTTGGTGTAGAAAATGGGGCAGATAGTCGAATTTAATTGGGCGTTGAAAATTAAGGTTGATTTCAAGTTAGATGAAGGAAATGAATATACGTTTAAAAAGAAAGGAATCAGAGTATATCCCGTAAACATACCTATAGACCTTATTAACGAGAAATGGGAATGCTTGGCAAGGATTGTGATTTTAGAAGTTAATCATGCAAACGGAGAAACCATTGGAAGATTTAAAGTTTTAAAGGTTTACGATGAAAAGGAAAGAGAATTTCTCACTTCCTACTGGAGAAAAACTGTTGAATACATAAAAGGCAGAAAAATAAAGGATTTCAGTAATGTAAAGGTTACATGATAAATGTTTGAGAATGCTTTCAGGGTTTGAAAAACCTTACCTCAAAATATTTTACCTTTTCATCCTTGCTAACAACAGCCCAAAGCATTTGTGCTCTTATTGTGTGTGCTAAACGCACAGCCCTTGCGAGCTCAGGAAATGAAAATTTAAATCCCTCTGGAACAGAAAACACAACCCATCTTGTATGCTCGCGAGCAGTTTTCTTACCGCGCTTTAAAGGGTGAACCCCGCGTTGATAAACACGAAAATCGCAGCCGAATTTCAGCCCTGTTTTCGTTGGTAGCTCGCGATCTCTCAAATCGCGGTAAACCACATATCGAAAATAAAATCTCGGGTCTTTTTTCTTGCAGTACTCGTAAAACTCCTTTATCCCGAGCTTCTTTTCGTTAATGAAAACTTCAAGTTTTTTCTTTTCTAAAAGATAAAAAGTTTCTATCAGAGAAAGCTCTAATCTATCCTCTCTAAGCTTTCCAAAATACCCTTCTTCAAATAATTTTTTTGCTTGTTTTCTATCCCACACCACAACTCTGTCTCCGTGAATGTGAGCTTTGATCATTCTATCACCTAAGGCATTTTCTTTGCATTAACTATGTAATAAGTTATATCATTATCTCCATCAACAACAGCCCATACAACCTTTGCCCTTATATTCTTTCCGAGTTTTGCTGTTCTTTCAAGCTCATCCAAGCTACACGGCTCGTTTTCTGAATATGCAAACACAAGCCACTTAACGCCGCTATGCTTCTCTGGCTTTGCTCCGCGCTCGTAAACAAAAAAATCAACACCTTTGCTCGCTATCCTCACAGGCAAGCCGCGTGTGCGCAAATCCTTGTAAACGAGAAACTTCACAGGGAAATTCCTTTCCGTCTCTACACCCAAATTGAAAATCTCCTTTAGTTCGAGAACTTTACCGCAGCTTTTAATTTTAAGCCTGCCTCTTTCTACAAGCAAAGCAGCTTCTATTAAATGGAGATGCAAAGCATTTTGCTTCCACTCTCCGTACCATCCTTTTTCGTAGAATTCTTTTGCCTCCTCACCTTTTACTATTACCTCCTTTCCAGCCAGCACGCCTTCGAGCATGAAAAGATTTTGCTTCGAAGTTAAATAAATTTCACAGGAAAAGTACTGAAAGTATTTCCTATCCATTTACCTATGTAAAAATGTAAGTGATATTTACCGAATTTTGGATGAACACCTGCTAAGCCAGTATTTCCAACTTCTCCTATTTTTTCGCCTTTTTTGATTTTTTCTCCTTTATCGACGCACACGCTTTTGTATTTAAGATGAGCATAAAAAGAAATTAAGTTATTTTCATGAGCTATTGCAACATAGTTTCCGTCTTCCTTTTCTTCTGGAACGTTTGCAGGATTAAATACATTCGGATAATTTTCAGTTACATTTTTGCAAACCTTAATAACTTTTCCATTATCTACTGCAAGTACTGGTGTGCTTTTGGGAGCGAAAATGTCTACAGCATTTCTTAAATCAAATATTTTTCCTTTAATCTTGTAAATTTTGTGTCCTGGAGAACCCTTGCCATATATAATTCCGATTATGCTTTCTTTTGGAACAGGAAAAGGGATTTCAATATTGATTAGCGGAGGAGAGCTTTTTTCGAGAGTGCTCACAGTTTAATCACCGCCGAGTACATGAAAGATTTCTCGTCTCGTGAGCGCTCACGCAAATTTAATTTCATATTTCTTTTCAGGAGGCCAGCAAGAGGCCTCAAAACCCTGACGTTCTGCATCTCTGTACAACCTGCATACTTCTGTGGGTAGCCGATATGGGCAATATTTGTTTTCGCATCGAATTTTCCAGCGCCTCACTTTAATTATTAAGAGGTAAAAAATTTAAATTTTCTCTACTTTCAGTTTGAGCATGTCAACTTAACTCACCCTTAGCCCAAACAATTAAGTTATACACTCCTACAAAACTCTCAACAAATTCTTCAACACATTTTCCAACATTTTTGCTATTTCTTC
>CAZQLM010000004.1:0-23992 GCA_964594175.1 uncultured archaeon
AATAAGTAGAGAACAAAACGATATAATAAATAAATGAAAGAATAAACAACGGAAAATAAGTTTTATCTATTTTAGTTTTGAGAGAAATTCCTAACATAAAACTGAAAAAAGCTAAAATTAAGGACACTAACCAAAATATTAATCTGGTTTCGTTGCTTAAATTCTTAAATAAAGGTAGGCATGAAGAAATTAACAAAATTAAAATTAGAGATTTTAAAGAAAAATATTTAAAGTGTTTGAACCTTTTTAAAATTGAAGAAGCGAATATTCCAACAAAAAATGCTGTAAATGCTGTAAACCCAGTAGCAATTTCAGAAAATTTTAATAATATAGTACCAATATGCTGTAGAGAAGGTTGCGTAGGTATTATGAGCCTTTTAGCTTCTCCACTAGCCTGAATAAATAATCCAAAATTAGCAATGTTCCATAAAAACCAAGAAGAAATTAACAATAAAGATAAAATACCAGAAAATAAAACGGATGTTTTCCTTTCTTTAATTAGAAGGTAAAGATAAATTAATGCTATAAAAATTATAGAATCTGTTCGTGAAAGAAAGGAAAAAAATGCAAAAATAGAAAGTAAAGTTAAGTTTTTAATGCTGAAATATTTTTGAAAATGGATTCTGAGAAAGATTAGAAAAAACATCAAAAGAAAAAAAGAAGAAATAGGAACTTCCATACCTTTTAGAGGAAATATTATCAGCCATGGATTAAATAAGTAAATGAAAAAAGTAAAAAACCCTGCCTTCTCACTTTTTGTCAATATTAGGGTAATTTTGTAAACTAGTAAAGATGATAAAATACTGAAAAAAGAAAGGATTAATATTCCTATATATAGATGAAATTCTCTCAAAAGAGAGAAAGCTCCAATAAGATAAAGAAAATACATCATATGAAATCCGTTTGTTAAAGTAATCCCATCAAAAGTGTATTCTTGAAATTTTACAAAATTTTCAGAAATTTTTAAGTAATAAAAAGCATCGTCATTTACAAAATACAAAAGTTGAGGCATCGGGATAAACAAAAAAATACTCCTAAGTAAAAATCCTATTACTAAAAGAAAAAATATAACTCTTTTATTCATACTATCCCCTTTTCCTTGTACCACGCGATAGTTCTTCTCAACCCTTCTTCCAAACTGTAAATTGGCTCGTAGCCGAGTTCGCGCTTTGCTTTTTCTATGCTGCATATGTAGCGATCTGCGGTTGTCCACCACACCGTGCGGCGGGAAACGTAAGGTCTTCCTGTCTCGCGAACGCGGAAAGGGGGAAAAGGGAAAATTTTCGCAAGAATTTCGCAGGAAAGCCCTATTGCGTAACCGATCGGTTTCGGAACTGTAACAATTTTCAGGTCAACACCCATAACCTCACCTGCCTTTTCCACGACATCGCGGATTTTGTAGGATTCTTCTGAAATGAAATAAATCTCTCCCGCTCTACCCCTTTTGCCAACCAAATAAATACCGTATGCCTGATTTCCAACGTAGCAAAATTCGAAAAGCGTATCTCCGCTTCCGAATATGGGAAAAACTCCTCTCTTAACCATGCGGAAAAATCTCGCCAGATGCGGGCTTCTATCGCCATACGTCATGGGCGGTCTCGCAACGCGAACGTCCATGCCGTATTTCTTTCCGTAGTGCAGGGCTAAAATCTCTCCGCCGAGCTTGCTTTTTCCGTACACGCAAACCGGCTTCGGCTTCGTTTGCTCTGTAACGGGTCTGCCATCAACGGAAGGACCTGTTGCTTCTATTGTGCTTACGTAGATGAACCTTTCGACTCCGCTTTCGAGGCAAGCATGCAACAGATTTTTCGTTCCCGTAACGTTTACATCGAAATAAACCTGCCTTGGCAGGCCGGCATACTCGTGCGCTATCGCGGCCAAATGATAAACAACATCGATATCCTTACACGCTTTTGTAAGAGAATCTTTGTCGAGCAGATTCCCGTAAACCATTTCAACACCCAAATTTTTAACGTGTTCCAAGATATCAGGACGGTTATCATCGTTGTACTTCGGGTGAACCTCGCCATTACGAACAAGCACCCTGACATCGTAGCCTTTTTCAACCAGTAAATCTACCAAATGGCTGCCGATAAATCCAGCACCTCCCGTGACCAAAACCTTCATGGAAACACCTTAGAAAGGTAAGAAAAAGCAAAAATATAAAGTTATTTTCTTGCTCTTTCCCATTCTTTAAGCTTTTTTTCGATTATTTTGAAAATAGGTGCTCTGGAGGTTATTTTTCTGATTTTCATTTTTTCCGCTTTTTTTATCGCGGAGTAAAGCTCGTTTATATCGTAAACAGGTATGACGCAGCCGTTGGAGGACATTTCCCTAACTATTTGCAGCTGGTGGTCATCGGCATGCTCTCCGAATCTCGCCAAGCGAGGAACGGCGATTACAGGCTTGCCAAAACGGATTGCAAGCATAATGGTTCCGGCACCGCCATGGGTTATAACCACTTTTGATTTCTTCATAATCTCTTCGAACCTTTCCGGGGGTAGATAATCGAATGCTTCTACATTTTTTGCCCTGAAAGAATATTTCGTAAATCCCAATTGAGCGATGACCTTTTCCTTTATTTTTCCCTTTAAGCAAAGTTTGTCGATTTCCTTTACAAGCCTGTAAAACGGCCTTTCATGCGTTCCCAGTACGAGGAATATCATATGAGCGCACCGCCGTAAATCGCTTTTTTACCGTATTTTTTCAGCAGGGATTTCCACTGCACGAAAAATAAATCCACTACCGGGTATAAAATCCTTCCGGTGAGAGAGGGTTGGTAAAATCGCGAAATCGTTTCTATGAAAATAATTTTGGATCCGAACAGAATTTTTGAAAGGAAGCAAACAGGTATTGCTATGGAAGCTCCCGAAGTAATTATTACATCGGGTTTTTCTTTTAAAAGAATTTTCATCACTTCAAAAAAGTTTTTCACAACCGCTTTTATTCCAAGCCTTGGATTTCTTATATCGGGGTTTGTAACTATATATACCCTTCCCTTTAAAGATTCAGCAATTTTCCTGCTGGCAAAGGTGATGTAGAAGTAATCGTATTTCGAAAATACGGGGAATAGCATGTTGCATTCCTGCAGATGCCCGCCAGCGCTTGCTACAATGCAGACTTTCATAAAAATAAATAGAGTGCAAAAATTAATAATTTCATGGGATGGATTTCGAAAAAGGCTGTGAGAAATACAACATACATAGCGCTGAACTGGATTTTGCAGAACGCTCTGGGATTTCTTTTCTGGATAGTTTTTGCGAAAATTTTAGCGCCTAACGAGCTTGGATGGGTTTCAGCTGTGCTTAACTTCGGGATCTTTCTCTCAACGTTTGCGCTCCTCGGGCTCCCTCCTGCGTGCACGAAGCTTATTCCGGAACTGAGGGGAAAAGGAATGGAAGAAGAGATAAAGGCGCTGAACGCTTTCGTGTTCAGGGTGGTTGCTTTCCTCGTGCTCGTAATTTCTTTTGCGATTTTGCTTTTCGCCGAGCCGGTTTCGCACCTTGCGGGTTTGGACAGGCTTCAGCTTCTGCTTTCCGTGCTCGTTTTTGCCTCGATTTCCTTTTTGTATCTTTCCGGCTCGGTTGCTTATGCTCTCGAAAAACTGAACGAATTTTTGATGGGCAATGTAATATACAGCGCGTTAAAGTTAGTGCTCCCCCTCTGCGCTCTTTTGCTCGGGCTCAGCTATAAATGGCTCATACCCTGCATATGCGCAGCGGCGATTCTCGCGGTGATGTGCAGACTCAAAGCCATAAAATTCGGGAAGGGAAGGGTGGACAGGGAAAGGGTAAAGCTCTTCGCCCTTTCTTCGTTCATCGGAGGAATGGCCGGAGCGCTCTACAATCAGGGCGGCGTGCTTATTACAAACGCCCTTTCCTCTGCTTTTGCTACCGGCGTTTTCACCCTTGCTTTCATGCTCTCCATGCCGCTGCGCTCTGTTCCTGCTGTGCTTGGAAGCGCAATATCTCCTTTAGAATCCGAGGCGTGGAGCAAGGGAGAAAAGCAAAAGGTAAAAGAAATGATTTCCAGAACTCTCAAATACTCATACATGATTTGCATACCGTTGCTCGTGATATTTCTGGTTTTTTCCAAGGAAATACTTCTGATAGCCGGAAGTTACAGATACCTGGCCGGAACCAATGCGATGAGACTTATCGTTCTCGGAGTTACGCTCTCCGGATTGGGAAGCGTGCTCTCGGGATCGCTTTATTATGTTGGTAAACCTCTCCTAGCGAGAAACCTTAGCATTTTGTTAGGAGCGCTTGTTTTTCTTTTAGGAGCGCCGCTTACGGCGCTTTACGGGATTAACGGAATATCTCTCGCGTATTTCATTGCTGGCATAATTTTTGCGCTGATCTCGGCGCAAATGGCGAGGAAAGAAATAGGCATAAGCTTTGAAAAGAGATATTTGCTTTTGTGCTTGGTATCTTCCCTCGCCCTTCTCCCCGTAATTTGCGCTTTAAGAATCTGGCAGCCTAATATTTTTGGCATAGCGTGCTCGGGCGCGGGATTTGCCGCGGGCTACGGTTATTTGCTTTTGCGCTCAGGCTTCTTCGACAGCAGGGATCTCGCGCTTTTGCGCTTGCTAGCAAGGAAACTGCCGAGAGGCGCAAGAAAGAATTTGAAACGGATTGAAAATTTTCTGAAAAGATATGCTGAGTAAGCTTTCGGTCTACCTATTCTTTTTATTTCATCATTCTGTCTTTGATTTCCTTCAAAATTTTTTTAACATCCCATATTTCCACTTCTTCCGGTTCTCTTTCCGCGGCATTTCTCTTAGGCACGATTAAAATTTTTCTGCAATTTCTGAACCTTTTCAATTTTTCTTCGACTCTTCTCATTTCACTTCTGGTTATATTCTTTTTCCACTTCACTTCTGCAACCACTTCGGGTTTTTTGAATCGTGCCAGAACTATGTCTATCTCCATATCCGGTTTGTTTACGATAAATGCTCTCATCCCGAAGAGTTTTGAAAGAAGGGATCTGAAGAAATCCTCAACGTGTTTAGGTATTTTCTCGGCTATGCACTTCTCGCTAACCTCTGTTTCGGAAAAATTGTACTTTTCATCAAGGTAGTAATACAGGTCTATCATGGGAGAGGAAACGAAGTAGTAAAATCTTTTTCCGAAATATTCCGGTATTCTTTTCACGAGGCCCAGTTCGATTAATGTTTTTACATACGGCTTTATCGAAGCTATATCCTGCTTCTCTATGAGATTGTAAGAGTAAAGCATCGAAGCGACTTCTGAAAGCGTGTTTTTTCCCGCGCTCAAGGCTCTTAGTATTCCTTCATACCTCGCCGAAAGTTCTTTATCTTCTTCGCTGAAAATCTCTCCCACAAGCGCAGGAACAACCAATTTTAGGTGTTTAGGAATCGAGAGGAGATCTCCCTTGAACCATCTTAACAAAATCGGCTCGCGGAGATAGGTGGCTGTCTCCGCAAGTCTCTTCCGATCTTTTACGCGTTTTTCCAGATTAAGCAAAATATCCCTCTCATCTATCAGCGTCATCCTGTATTCCAGAAACAAACCCAAAATGGGCGAGCGCTTTCCTGCGAGCTTTTTTGCCAGATGGAGCGTGGAGGTAATTAATACAAGATTGGTTGGAGATTTAGCGTGCAGCCAGTCCAGAAAATCTTCAGGCAATCTGTGAAATTCGTCAACTATCATCGTTTTTTCCTTAAACTCTTCCATAATTCTTATCATTTCCCTGTAATTTATTACCTCGTTTCTGTTTTCGAAATAAATACTTCTATCCCTCTTCACGAAAAAGTAGTATGAATCTCTGAACAGAGCTTTCACCAAAAACGTTTTCCCGGTTTTTCTTCTTCCGTAAACGAGCAGGGGCGGCTTTAGCTTTTTCATTTCATTTTCATCGGTGAATCTCTTTATTATAATCATAATTACTATAATTTAAATTATAGTATTTAAAACTTTTCCATTTTTAAAAGGTTGAAATTTTTTTGAAAAGATATGCTAAGTAAGCTTCTGGCTAGTAGCTTGTTATTTTTTCACCATTTTCTCCATCTCCCTCAGATCAAAGCAGTAAACTCTTCTTCCTTCGAATTCTTTTATTTTCCTGCTGAAACTCTTAGCGAAAATAGCAAAACTCTCCTTCCGCTTATCGTTGTGCCACTGCACGTAGCTCGCTTTTTTAGCAAGCTCTTTAACTATTTTCTTTGCGTTAACCCTTGACTGCCATTTGCATTCTGCGAAGAGAATTTCTTTTGATTTTTCATTAAGGGCAAGGATGCCGATTTCGTAAGCTTCGGCACAACACCGCTCTTGGGAAGAAATCTCCCCGAGTTTCGTGTATTCCTGAGAAACTGCGGAGAGGATTAAAAACATTTTCCCGCTGAAAAACTTCTGGTATTATCGCTTCGGTCTGCTAACTCTTTCAAACACCTTTAAAAATTCTTTTGCCGTTCTTTTCCAGGTGAATTTTTCCGCCTTTTTTCTGGCATTTCTTCCCAATTTTTTTCTCAGATAAGGGTTTTCGAGGAGGAGGTTTATTTTTTCCGCTATTTTTCCAGCATTTTTGGGGTTTTCGAGGAGCAAGCCTTCCTTTTCGTTTTCTATCAATTCTGCTGCTCCGCAATAAGAAGAACAAGAAGTAATCACCGCTAAACCACTAGCCATAGCTTCCAAAACTACCAAACCAAAGGGCTCATACAAAGTAGGGAAAACGAAAATATCGCTTGCTGCAAAATATTTGTAAACTTCTCTGGAAAAACCAGCGTAAATAATTCTTTCTCTTACCCCGAAAGAATCTGCCTGCTTGAAATATTTTTGTATGTCATCTCCTGGTAAAGATTTTCCTAAAATCAAAAGTTTGTAATTATCGTGATCAATGGAATACAATGCTTCTATTAAATACCGCAAGCCCTTTCTTGAAAATGGATTTCCAACAAACAGCAAAACAATTTCATCTTTTCCTATTCCAAGTTTTTCTCTTACTTTTTTCCTGTACTTTCTTTTATTTTCTGGTGAAAAGAGTTTGGTATTAACCCCACTATAAACCACGTGAATTTTCTCTGCTCCAACTCCGTGCCATTTAATGATCTCGTTTTTAACTAAATTTGACATCGCTATAACTGCTTTAGCTTTTTTCAGATTTCTCCCTTCCATCCACATTACCAAGCGTTGCTTTAAATTATTAAGATTATTCATTCTGGCCCAGGCTTTATAGGTAAACTGCTGATAGCAAACTTTTGGTGTGAAAAAACGAGTTGCCTGGGCAAGGGTTATGTCATAGTTTTTGAAAATTTTCGCAAGATTAACAGCAATGCTCGCTTCAATAGTAAAGAAACTTTCTCTTAGATGAAAATTTTCAAAGGGATCAGGAAGCTTGTAAACTTTAACTTTTTTATCAAAATCATCGTGCTTTGTTGTAAAAACATCTACTTCATGCCCAGCTTTTACCCAATATTTTGAAATCTCTAAAATATACTTCGAGGAATGCGTGCGCAAAGCGTGAATTATAGCTACCGCTATTTTCATAAACAAAAAATTCAATACCGGAATAATAAAAATTTTTAGTAATGTTTTATTCTTTTTCACATTCACATGGTCGTTTCCCGCATTTCATGCAAAAATTCGGGTATTTTTCTTTAATCGCTTCCTCAAGATCAATTTCATACAAATTTGCCAAACTAACAAGCCAAGCGAAAACATCTGCTATTTCCTCTTTCAAAGCCTGCAAATCATTTTTTCTAACAGCTTCCGCGAGCTCTCCTATTTCTTCCACAAGCCAAAGCATGGTTTTTTCTTTTCCTCTACTCAAATCTCTGTGAAAATAAATTTTCTTTATCATTTCTTGAAATTCTTTTATTTCCACTTACTTCACCTTATTAAGATATTCTAAAATTTCTTTCTGGAATTTCCTGAAATCATCAATAAGTTTAAGATTCTCAAAAACTATTTCGTCGTTAATCTCAGCATACCTATGGACAAGTATATTTCTAAAACCTTTCATTTTCTTCAGAATGTTTTTCATTTCAGCTGAGATAATACCGTTTTTATGTAACTTTTCAAAAATATCTTCTTCTTCGCTTGGCAATCCAAGTTTTAATTCTTTTATAAGAAGCATGCATATATCAATTGTGCATTCTATCAATATCTGAAGCAATCTTTCGCAAGCTCTTTTTATTTCTATATTCTCTTCATACTCCTCGAAACTTTCTGGTGCAATAGCTTCGAGTTCTTTAATAAACTGGTTCATTTCATCTATCTTAACCAAAATTCTTTCCTTATCCATTCAAAACACCTTTTAAGTAAGCTTTGTAGTACGGTTTAAAATCTTCGAATTCTTTGATAGTTTTGAATGCTAAATCATAAAGTAAATCTTCGTTTTTGCAATACAGAATCCTTCCTTCTTTTAGAATTCTTACTCTGATAAAAATCGGAAGTTGCTGAAATATCTGTATATCAAATTCTGGAAATTTTGCAAGGTATTCCAATCTTTTCCTACTCATTTCAATATTGGAAAGTTTTTTCATGAGCACGAGGCAAACGTCTACATCTCTAAATTCTTTGCCCTTTACGAAACTGCCGAAGAGAAAAACAGCTAACACATCTTTATCCTGCTTCGCATTTTCCACTATTTGCTCTAATCTATTTTTTATATTCTTAGCTTCCATGAATAAACTTAAGTGATTCAAATTTTTAAAACCGTGCTCTTTTTTCAATATATTTATATTTTCTTAAATTTTAGTTCTTTCTATGAAAAACGGGTTGTACATTCCTTTCGAAACTGTTACTAAATTTCTTGCCATACTTTCTCTACCCGTTGCAACTTTTACATTTTTAACATTCTACAATGTCGTTACCAAACCAATATTATGGATAGATTATTCTTATCATTTGGCTCAAACATTTTTGCTTATGAAGCACGGTCTTTTTGAAGCTGCAAACGAATGGCATTGCTGTTACAAAAATTTTTATCCGGCGTGGGATAATCCGCCTATCGGAAAAATTCCGTATTATTTTGTTTCGCTGATTTTTAATGATGAGAGAATCGGAACGGTTGTTTTAATGTTATCTATTTTGGGCTTTCTTTTCTTTCTCTTCCGGAAAATAAACAAAAAACACGGAATTTTCTTGTATATTTTTTTCATATCGTCTCATCCTATCTCCATTTCCGTAATCAGCGGAGGCAGATTAAACGAATTCATGGCAATTTTTTTCGGTGCACTTGCCGTTTATTTTTATTTCGCTTCAGGAAATAATCTTTCCAGGAAATTAGCCGCATGCTCTCTCTCTATCGCTTTTGTCACAACCTACGTTCGGAATTCTTCTCTTAATTTTCTTTTTTCTTCTCGCTCTTGAGAAAAGGGAATATAAACAAATAAAAAACATTTCAATAGCAATGCTCCCGTTTATCTTCTGGTATTTATTTTTTATCAACCATAACAGTTCTGCAATAGTTTTTGAAATTCCCAGACATGCAAAATTTTTACTTCCTTATCAAAATTTCATCTATTCTCTTCAGAAAATAGTATTTTACGGTTTTTTACCTCTTCCGATTTTTTACGTACTTTACAGAGAAAGAGTTATACCAAAAAGTTTTTTACTTATTCCTTCTTTTCACTTTATCGATCTACTTTTCATGACGAGTTTAAAAATAAGTGCTGTAAAGTTTATACCTGTTTTAAATCAGATATACAATGTCACTTACGAATCCTTTTTCGCTTTGCTTGGTTTTTTATTGCTTTTGATTCATTTCAATAATTTTTCAGAAAAAACGAAAAACATACTTACTTTCTTGCTGTTTTTTTCTTTTGTTTTTCCGACCTTCTATAATCTTTCTATTACAGTTAAAGGTATTGTCGAAAATGGAAACGGTTACTACGGATTTTATTCCGCAAACACCATGAATAGGTTTGAAATGTTAAAGGAAAAATTATGCGAAGATTTCTCAGGAAAAACGATATATTTCCAGTCTGACAATTGGCTTACAAGCGCCATTAAGCACTATCATCTCGTTAGGGATTGTAATGTGAAAATAGTTGACGGATTGGGAGAAATAATACCTTCCCACATTTATTATGAACTGGAAAATCTGAAAGAAGGGAAAATAATAGATTCACTGAAAGTAAAGAAATGCGAATCGGTAGAAAGTCTGAAAGTTTGCGAATTTGCTAAAATAAACTCGTAAACTGCCTGGCATTCCTGTACATGTCTGAGTTGTTGAAGTAAATCCATGCTTCTCTTGGCTTGATTTTCTTGATCCTTTCCGCCACGTTCTCGAGCTCGTTTCTCGAGTAGCTGTAGGAGTAAATTATTTTTCCGTTTTTGTAAGCGCCGTGCAGGCGTGTGTAGAGTATTTTCTTTTTGGTTAAATGGCACGGGAAGCGCAGGTTCAAATCACAGCAATCTATAAGCTCAAACTCCTTGCAGAATTTCTTTATTCCTTTCTCGCTCCACCCGCGAAGTTCTATAGCTATTTCAAAATCCTTTCTCTCTATTTTAGAGAAAAATTTTTCGGCATTGGAAAAGCTTTGCTCGGTTTCTTTAAAGCTCGCGGGAAGCTGAATTAAAATGATTCTTGCCTGCAAAATTTTCGCGGCGCGAAGCGTCGCTTTCCAGCTTTCGATAACTTCTTTGCTCGGCTGGAGCAAACCGTAATTTCCTTTTGGTTTTGAGCCGAATCTCTTCCAGGTCGGCGAGGTTAAAGGATGCGTAACGCCTTGGAAGCATTTCACGTTGAAAACAAAATCTTTTCCTGCCTGCTCGCGCCATTTCGCTAGCGTGCTTTCCCGAGGAATTCTGTAAAAGGTTTGCTGCACTTCCACTGTGGAAAATTCTCGGAAGTATTTTTTCATGCTTATTGCAAAACCGCAGCAGCCGATGAAAACTTTCATTTTTCTTCACCCAATTCTTTTAATATTTTTTCAATTTTTTTAACGAATTTTTCAGCTGTTTCAATACACATTTTTGCCTCTTCTTCAGAAACTATTCCGCTTATATCATAAATTACTCTATGTCTTTTCTTTCTTATTTTATCGAAAAAATAGATTAACCTATCACTTATCTTTGTTTCGAACATTTCATGAAGGAATAAAACAACTCCCACATGATGATATTTTGTATATGCTCTGTATCCGAGAGAAAACATTAAAGCTCTTCCGGCCTGAAGCATAGCATTGTATGCTGTTGCTAAACACCAGTCGTAATTTTCATGTTTATACATTAATTTTGCTGTTTCTAAATCTCTTTTCGAGATTTTCATAAGCTCTTTAGAAACTTTTTTATCTGGCTCTATTTTCTGAATTATTCTTTTTTTCAACAATTCTTCTAAACTCATTCTCATCTCCTGCCAGCATGATGAAAGGATTTTTGATTATATTTTTCAGGAGATAGTGTTCTTTTTTTACATTTTTCCTAAATGTTTTTTCATCCCATATAATGTAATTTATTTCTCTTTCCGTACTCTTTTCCATTTCCCAGAGAACATCGAAAAATTTTTCTTTATCTATTTTTCCTATGATAAGCAAATCTATATCGCTGTGGATTGTAACGTCCCCCCTTGCCATTGAGCCGTAAATAAGAGCAAATCTAATTTTTCCAAGTCTTTTAATGTGTTTTTTCAGAATTTCACCTACGCCAATAGTTTTTATGACAATTTTCTTTATCTCATCAGAAATAGGAGAAGCTTTGTTAAATTTGTAAAGGAATAAGTTGCCTTTTTTTCTCGATTTAATAAGATTAAGTTTTTTCAAATTTTCTAATTCTCTTTTTACTGATGTAATATTTTTTCCTGTCTTTCTCTGAAGCTCTCTTAGGTAAAATTCCTTTTCTGGATGCAAACAAAAAATTTTTAAAAGTTCTACTCTTGTTTTTGAACCAAAAAGCCTTTCCAGCATGTATAAAATTTGCATACAATTGTATAAAAAATTTATACAAAAATAAATGCAAAGGAAAAATTTTTAATAGTTCCAGAAGAAGCAAAAGTAAGCACACAGCTTAAAGTTCTTACACCTTCTGAGATTAGGGAAATTGTTAAGGAGTTAGAATTTTAGTGTTTTACCAATCCTACAATAGCTTATGAGAATTCTTTACACCTAAGGTCTCAATATATACCTCCAAAAAACTTTGAAAGATTTCAAAGTTCTAAAAGCTTCTGCTGGATTGGAAAGCATTTGCAAAAACTTCGGTACGAGATAAGAGAAGCGCAGGTAATACTCTTTTTTCGCAAGCGTACAGAGCTCGTCTAGCACATCGCTTGGCAATTCTGGACGAGAAACTGTGGTGCGCATAGTTCCGTCTTCCTTTAGCCATTTTGAAAAATCCTCTGTCTCAAGAAAACCATTTTTCTTAGCCCATTCATAAGCTTCTGTGCCAGGATAGACCATTAAAGGATAGAATTGGGCTGTATCGCAGTTAAGCTTTTTCGCAAATTCTATTGTTTTTTTAACACTTTCTTTTGTTTCGCCTGGCAAACCAAGGATAAAGCAACCGTTTACGAGCAAGCGCAAAACTTTTGTATACTTCATAAATCTTTCCTGCATTTCTTTTGTTGTGCGCTTGTGCACAGCATCTAAGCTCGCTTGTTCAGGACTTTCAAAACCAACGCATAGCAAGCGACAGCCTGCTTTTTTCATCCATTTTAACGTTTCATAATCAGCATCTACTCTGGCATTGCAACTCCACTTAAGCTTTATTTTCCTTTTTATCATTTCCTTGCAAAGCTCTATCGTTCTTTTTTTATTAACATGGAAAGTATCATCCTCTATCATAACTTCTCGTACATACGGTAATTCGTTTTGTATATACTCAAATTCATCAACAACATCTTTTACGCTTCTTGCACGGTAAGAGTGCTTAAATGGTATCGGGCAAAACGAGCATGCAAAAGGACAGCCACGAGCCGTTAAAATAGTTACCTGTGGCCATTGTAAAGAAGCGTAAAAATACTTCAAAATACCTTCTTTTCCGAAATGCTTTTTGTAAACCATGCTTACCCATGGTAGCTCGTCAAGATTCTTTATCAAAGGTCTTGGTTCTGTTCTTACAAACTTTTTGCCTTTTCTGAACATTAGCCCCTTTACCTTTTCAAGCTTTCCGCTTCTTTTCTCCAAAGCTTCTGCCAAATCGCAAACAGTGTAATCGTATTCGCCTATGCAAACGCTATCAGCTTTACAGTTTTTCAAAGTCCATTCAGGCATAGCTGTAACATGCGTCCCAACCAAAGTAACATGAGCATTTTCTAAACTTTGCTTGATTTTATCTGCCACCCGTATGTCGTTATAAATACTTGGCGTAGAAGTTCCCATAACCACAAATTCTGGTTCAAACTTTTTAACAAATTCTATTGTTTCTTCATGACTCCACTCATTTGCGACAGCGTCTACTAGCTTTACCTCATGCCCATTCTGCTCAAGAACACCAGTAGCATAAGCCAAATAATAAGGGTAGTAAAAAGTACCACCTTTAGTTACACAAGGGGAGCGTGATTGCCTTGAAAATCGCGGTAAAAAAGGTGGGTTAAGCACGAGTACTTTCATAAAATATTTTCTGTTCAAGGAAAGTTTATAAATCTGCACTCCTGACTCCTGAGTGAAAGTATGGAAGAAATTAGCCTGTATGCCGTTTCAAAAGAAATCGGAGTACCGATTTTTACGGCATTTTTTGCGATAGCACTTTTTTAACCCTCTCTCAGAAAAGGATGCAACTTGGTTTCTTTTGAAAAGTTTCAAGTTTGGAAAAACATCTGTTTCTATAGCCGTTCTTTTCATTCATTTTTAACGGAATCGTTGGAGGATCTGTTATTTCAGCAGTATATTATTCGCTTTTGATAATGCTTTATCTTGGTTTTAACTGCGTTTATTTAGGCTTTTCGTTGTAACAATTTAGAGTTGCAACAATCGTGTGTGTAGATTAATTTTTTGTTTCTTCAAAATACCTCAAATTAATATCTGAAAACTCGATAAAATTTATGAAAGTTTATAAAACTTCTAATTTCATAATTTTGGAAAGGTGATTGCCATGAGTATCGTTATAGAAAAGCTTCAAGAGGTTTTGCCAAGCGAGATGAAAGTGGAAATGGTAGAAAGAAAAGGAGTTGGGCATCCGGACACGCTGGCAGATGCGATAGCGGAAAGTGTAAGCAGAGCTCTTTGTAAAGAGTATTTAAAACGCTTCGGAGCTTTAATGCATCACAACACAGATCAAGGCGAAATAATAGGTGGTGAAGTTTCTCTGCATTGGGAAGGAGGAGAAATTTTAAGACCAATTCACATAATCCTTTCTGGTAGAGCAACATCGAAAGTTGGAAGCGAGACAATTCCTGTTCACGAGATTGCTGTAAAAGCAGCAAAAGAATATTTAGAAAAAACTTTAAGAAGCCTAGACATAGATGCAGGAGTGGTAATAGAATCTCGCATAGGCCGTGGTTCAGAGGATTTGGTAAGCGTTTTTCACAGAGAAAAAATTCCTTTGGCAAATGATACTTCATTTGGTGTTGGATTTGCACCTTACACAGCTTTGGAAAATCTTGTTTTGAAAACAGAAGAGTTTTTGAACTCAAGCTCTTTTAAAAAAGATTTCCCATTTGTGGGAGAGGATGTAAAGGTAATGGGTCTGAGAATGGATGATGAGATAAGAATAACAGTAGCCGCTGCAATGCTGGTTAAGTATTTTTCCAATGCAAAGGAGTATCTTGCAGCAAAAGAGGAAGTGCTAAAACAGCTTAGCGATTTTATTTCGAGCATCTACCCTGGCAAAGTGGAAATTTTTATAAACACAGCCGATAACGAAAATGGTTCTAAAACAAGCGATTTTTATTTAACGCTTTCTGGCACAAGTGCTGAGATGGGAGATGACGGAAGTGTTGGACGTGGAAATAGGGCAAGCGGTTTGATAACACCCTGCAGGCCGATGAGCATGGAGGCATGTGCGGGAAAAAACCCTTACAACCATGTAGGCAAAATTTATAATGTTTTAGCTTTCAAAATAGCAAACCGTGTTTACGAAGAAGCGCAAGCAGAAAACGTTGTTGTTAAAATTCTTAGCCAAATAGGAAAACCGATAAATCAGCCAAAGATTTTAAGCGTGCAAATGCGCTCTGGTTCTGAAATCAAAGCAAAGAAAATAGCAGAAGAAGAGCTTGAAAGAATTACAGAGATAACAAAAGAAATCATAGAAGGGAAATATAGGCTGTTTTAGGATTTTAAATGTTTTTTCAATTAATTTTAGATATGTTGGAATGTATTTTTCTCAAGATTTAAAAGAATAAAAGTAAATGGTTAATGTGGTGCACTCAAGCCCCCGTAGCTCAGCTTGGATAGAGCGCCTGCCTCCTAAGCAGGATGTCGCGGGTTCAAAATAGGTGCGAGTGAAGCGCACCTATCACCACTTCCTCACCAGAAACTCCCGCCGGGGGCACCATCATCGTTTATTTCACCTTTTACTATTCTCTCACAAGAAATTGGCTTTCCATCTCTAGCTAGAAGTTTTTCAACGATTACAACTTTAAGCTTTTCCATTCCTTTTCTTTCTCTAATTTCATTAATTTCTCTTACCTTTCCTTCTAAATCTCGTGTTACTATTATACAAGCTTTTTCAATCTCTGCAGAGATTCCATAGCTATCGTTAAGTTCCACTATTTCATATCTCTCTTCAAACCCAAAATCTTTAAGAAAATTCTCTATTTTTCTAACCCTTTCTTCAAAACAAGGAAAAGTATAATTTTTTAGCTTTCTCGTAAACTCATCACTACTTACACCAAGAAAAACTTTTTTACCGGTTTCAAAAGCTGTCAACAGCAAATATTTGTGCCCTGCATGAAAATGAGTAAAGCTTCCACCGAGAAGCACGTTTTCCTCTTTTTCTAAAGAGATAAACTTTTTCACGAATTCTCTGTGAATCTCATTCGTATAAAAACAACCGATTCCTTTATCTCTTAAACCGAACACAACTAAGGAATTTTTCGGAGAAAAGTAAAGCGCAGGCAAACCAAGCAAGTCTTCCTCACCTTTTATCTCAACTAAGCAAGAAGATGAAAAGCAAAAACATTTTTTTACAGCTTCCCAAGCTTGCTTTGTTATACTTCCAGCAGGATTAATAGCATGAAGCTTTACATCAGCTTCAATCACTTCTCTTCTTTCATAAGGTTTTCTCAAAGTTCTGTTATCTATTATAGCATTCTTCCAATAACTTTTCAGCAGATCGCTTGCAACATCTCCAACGCATGTTATGATTTTCGGTTTTACTTCTTTCACAAATTTCAAAATTTCTTGCCTCGTTTCAAAAATTCTACAGGGTGGTGATGAAAGCTCTTTTCTTTGCTTTTCATCGATTTTTAAAATTATTTCCATATCACCACGTCGTTACTATGGTTTTATTTTCTAAGAGAACAACAGTGTGTTCTGCCTGAGCAACATTAGCTCCCGAAACCTCTTTGAGAACATAAAAAGCATGCAAAGCACGAGCATTTACGAGCTCCTTTAGCGCCAGTTCTAGCTTGAATCCAGAGATTTCTTTTTCTAACCACCTCTTCGCAAATGGTAAACCATTATACTTTCTTGCTAATTCTAAAACCTTTCTAGCTTCTCTAAACCTTGTTGGTTTTTCCTCTAAAACCATAAAAATTAAAGCTTTGTTAGAATCCTTAACAGCTCCTTGCCCAGGTGTGCAAAATGGTTCTATGGCGTACGCTTTTCCGCTTTCAAAAATGCCTTTGCCTACTGGAATATTTGGAATCGTTACGCCAGCATGCAAATTATATCTCTCAAGCCCGTGTCCAGTTAGATTGGTTACAGGATTAAACCCATAGCTATTTGCAACTTCTTGTACAACTTTTCCAACCTCTTTCATCTCTACACCTGGAGCAACGATTTTTAAGGCCTCTTTGACCATGTTTTCAGCACATTTGATAAGCTCGTCCTTTCCAGCGATTCTAAATGTTTTCGCTGTATCCGCTATATACCCATCGACATGTACACCAACATCTATTTTTACATAGTCTTCTTCATTTATTTCAAAATTTTCATTTTTACAAGGTGTGAAATGCGCGGCAGTATCGTTAACAGAAATATTAGTAGGAAAGGCAGGCTCACCTCCTAGCTCAAAAATTTTAGCTTCTATTTTTTCAGCAAGCTCATAAGCGTTTCTACAACCTTGTTTCAAAAGTTTTTCTCCATATTCTAAAACTTGCCTGGCTATTTTTCCTGCTTTCAAATACTTCTCCAATACTTCCTTTTCCATAAGAAAGAATTAAAGAAATAAAATAAAAAATAAATCAAGAAATTAGAGATCGTAAGCCCTTAGCGTTGCTCTTCCATTTCCTTTAGCTCTTTTTACAGCTTCATTCACAAGCTCTGCTACCCTTTCGTCTAAAGCTGTAAAGAACTCCTCGCTAAAACGCATTCCCTTTACAAGTTCTCTGACCTTGCTTCTTACAACAAGCGGTCCAACAGCCTTTTTCTTTGCCACATTTACCACCTTATTTCTTAATTCTCGCAGATAAATAAAAAATTTTATGATAAGAATTTAAATTTAATTTTCATCAATTTTTTCATAGAAAATCACTAAGAAATTTCTTTAAAGAATACGAAAATTTTTGGTGCACCCGTTTCATATTCATAAAAAAAGTGGAGCATGAGAAAGCAATTTCACATCTTTTAAACTCCTTTTCCTCGATATTTTCCCTTCTACCAGAATTTTACGAAGTTCACGAAGCAAAAATGGAAATAGAAAAATATTTATGGAATTCAAAAACAAAAGAAAACAAAGGGTGAATACTATTTCCCACACTTATGTTCCTTAAGAACGCTTATAAGGTGATTTCTTATTTCCTTTCCGAATTCGCTTTTCAAGGCAAATTCTACTGTTGCTTTCAACCAAGAAAGTTTGTTACCTATGTCATACACTCTTCCAGAAAATAAATGCGCTCGCATTCTGTGCCCATTTGAAATCATTAACTTCAAAGCATCCGTTAACTGTATTTCTCCACCCCTTCCTGGAGGCGTTTGCTTTATATAATCAAAAATTTCTGGTTGAAGTAGATATCTTCCCAAAATAGCTAAGTCGCTCGGAGCTTTATCTGCTGAAGGCTTTTCGATCATATCTGTTATGAAACCGTTCTCGTCGAGAGCAATAATTCCGTATCTGCTTACCAGTTCTTTTGGAACTTTCTCCACAGAAATAATACTTTCTCCTTTTCTGTAGTGAGAGATAAGCTCCTTAGAGCAATTTGGGTGTGTGATAACATCTCCCAAAAGCACGATAAAAGGCTCGCTGCCAATATGCTTTCTTGCATGATATATTGCGTCTCCCAAACCACGCGGTTCTTTTTGCCTGACGTAATGAATCGTAACGTTGTCGAGAACTTCATTAAGCTCTTTCAAATCATTTTCCTTCTCCGAATTTTTTATCGTGTTCTCAAGCTCTGGGAAACGGTCAAAATGATCTTCTATAGCTCTTTTATGCCTGCCAGTAATTATAACAATATCATCTATTCCTGCCTTATACGCTTCTTCAACCACATATTGAATTACTGGTTTGTCAAAAACAGGTACCATCTCCTTTGGCTGAGCTTTTGTTACAGGGAGCATTCTTGTTCCGAAACCAGCCGCGGGAATTACAGCTTTTTTTACCTCCATTACCTCACCTCTACTCCATATTTTTTCAAAAATTCAACAAATTTTTTAAACATACTTTCGTATGATTCTTTTGTTTTTCCTTCTACTCGCAAAGAAATTTTTGGCTCAGTATTGCTTGCTCTGAGCAATCCCCAGCTATCGTCGCTCTCGACTCTTACACCGTCTATGTCTATTACCTTTCCGCTTTTTGCAAAGTATCTTTTCGCATCTTCCACTATCTTCCATTTCATGTCTTCCCCTACTCTTATTCTCAGTTCAGGAGAGGAATAGTATTTAGGAATATCATCAAAAATTTCGCTAAGATTTTTCCCTAACTTTTCAATTACCGAAATTACTTTCAGTGCAGAATAAAGACCGTCATCAACGGGATATTCTCTGAAGAAATAATGCCCTGAATATTCTCCAGCAAAATCGCAGTTTTTTTCCACTAAAGTTTTTCTAACAAAAACGTTTCCGACTCTTTCCAAAACAACACTTCCGCCCTTTCGCTCTATAAATTCAACTACAGCTTTGCTTACCTTAACCTCTGTAACCACCTTCGGTTTTTCATAAAGCAGTGAGATTATAGCAAGAGTGTAATCTCCTGGAATAAAGCGCGCTTTTTCGTCAATGAAAATAATTCTATCTCCATCTCCATCAAAGCATAATCCGAAATCGGCCTTATGCTTGAGAACGTTTTCCTTACAAAGCTCTGTGTTCCTCTCCTTAGAAGGATCAGGCTCGTGTGCTGGAAAGCTAGCATCCACCTTGCAAGCTATGCAGGACACTTCGAAACCGAAATCAGAAAGTACTTCTCTTGCCAGCTCTCCCATAGGACCGTTTGAACCATCGATAACAACTTTAAACCTTTTGGTGAAAGAAAAATTCGTTTTCAGAAATTTCTTATAAGCCTCTCTTATTTCAACTTCCTCGTATTCTGGCTCTCCTGATTCTTCAAATCTGCTTGCTATTTCGTTTTTTTCTTTCAAGATAATTTCCTTGATTTTTTCCCATTCAATTCTTTTGCAATCCCTTCTGAAAACCTTCACACCATTATATTCCTTCGGATTATGCGAAGCTGTTATCATTACTCCTGCATCGCATCCCAGTTGCATTGCACCGAATTGAACAAGTGGAGTTGGGCACAGTCCAAGGAAAACAGCAGTTTTACCGCTCGTATTTAAACCTCTTATTATGGCTTTGGCAAATTTTTCTGAATTCGGTCTATGATCATGACCCACGCAAATTTTTTCAAATAATTTTCCAAGAGCATATCCTATTGCGAAGCACAAAGCTTCATCTATTTCATCGTTAACTATACCACGGACATCGTATGCTCTGAAAACCTTATCCAAGTTTTCTTTTTCAAGTGTTTTCATGCACATCACCAGCATATACCTTCTATCTCTAAACCATATGGTTTTTCATCAAAAATTCTCCTACCCTCAAAAATAATCTTACCTTCAAGGCATTCCTTCATTTTCTCCAGTTCCCTAAAATGCTCCCAGTCTGTTGCTATTTTTATTATTTCAGCTTCTTCTACCGCTTCTTTAAGAGAGTTTGCAATTTTCACACTTCCGTTTAGTTCATCTGGCAGCTTTGCTACAGGGTCATAAACTATAACCTCTGCTCCTTCCTCGAGAAGTTTTGTAATCAAAGGTAAAGCTCTTGTTTCGCGTAAATCGCTAGTCCCTGATTTAAAAGCTAACCCGAGCACCGCTACTTTTCTCCCTTTAAGTTCGCCAACTCTTTTCTTTGCTATTTCTATTAACCTTTCTGGTTGTTTTTCGTTGATTTCTATAACACTTTTTAACAATTTTGGCTCTTCTCCAAGCTTTTCTGCAAACTTTATTAAAGCTCTTACATCCTTTGGCAGGCAGCTTCCACCGAAACCGATACCTGCGTTAAGAAAATGCCCTCCTATTCTTGGATCGTATTTCATCCCTTCAACAACCTTGTAAACATCTATATTAAGCTTTTTGCAAATATTACCGATTTCATTGATGAAGGAAATTTTAGTTGCTAAAAACGCATTGCTGGCGTATTTAATCATTTCAGCGGTTCTTAAATCGACGCGCACTATTGGGGAAGAAGGAAAGTTTTCTCTGTAAAAGCGCTCGAGCATGTTTCCGGATTTTTCGTCAAGGGCTCCTATAACTATTCTGTCCTGCTCAAGAAAATCACGAATTGCCGTCCCTTCCTTAAGAAATTCAGGATTCATGCAAACACCAAAATCTTTTCCAGCTTTTTTTCCAGACTTTTCAAGAATCGGGATAAATTCTTTTTCTGTACTAGTCGGTACAACAGTAGATTTAATTACAATCAAAACATAGCCTGTTTCTTTTAAAATCTCTGCAAGTTTTTCGCAAGCATCCTTCACATAGCTCAAATCAACACTTCCATCTTGTTTTGAAGGCGTTCCCACACAAATGAAAATTATTTCGCAATTTTTCAAAGCTTCATAGCCTGTGCTTGCCTTTAAATTTTTACCAGCATGCTTACGCAGAAGCTCGTCCAAACCAGGTTCATAAAATGGTGCTTCACCAGAGTTTATCTTTTCAACTTTTGCTTTATCTATATCAATAAGCACTACTTCATGTCCTTTGCTCGCAAGCACAGTACCCATGCTTAAACCAACAAATCCAGCTCCTATTATACCAATTTTCATTTTAGCACCTCCTTAAACCATTCTATAGTTCTTTTTAAACCTTCTTTCAGCATGACTTTTGGCTCGAAGCCGAGTTCTTTTTTTGCTTTGCTTATATCAGGTTTCCTTCTTGCTGGGTCGTCTGGTGGTAATGGTTTGAAAATTATTTCAGAACTCGAATTACAAAGCTCTTTTATCAAATGTGCAAGCTCTATTATGCTTATCTCTTCAGGATTACCTAGATTGTAAACATTTCCTGCTTTTGCTAAGAAAATTGTTCGCAGTATTCCATCAATCATATCAACAATATAGCAAGGTGAGCGAGTTTGCTCGCCAGTACCAAAAACTGTAATGGCTTGATTCTTCAAAGCTTGTCTTATAAATGTGCACACAGCTCTGCCATCGTTTAACCTAGGCCCATAGGTATTGAAAATTCTGTTAATTTTTACATCAAGATTTTTTTCTCTGAAAAAAGCCATACAGAGAGCTTCAGAAAAACGCTTCGCTTCGTCGTAGCATGAGCGGGGTCCAATTGGATTAACGTTTCCGAAATAGCTCTCTGGCTGCGGGTGAATTTCTGGGTTACCATAGATTTCTGAACTCGAGGAAAAATAATAGCAGGCATTGTCTCTTTCCGCTATTTTTAATGTATTTAGAGTGCCAAGAGAATCTGAAAGCATGGTATCTACTGGATTTTGCATGTAATCCTTTGGATCTGCCCTCGCAGCTAAATGCAGAACAAAATCAAAACTTTCTTTAATTTCTTTTAGCTTTAGCCAATAATTTTTGGAAATATCAGCTTTAATTAAAGTGAATCTTTGCTTGTCTATAAGATGAGCTATGTTGCTTTCTAATCCTGTAACAAAATTGTCCACGCAAACTATTTCAGCTCCAAATTCATAAAGCGAATCGCAAATCCAAGAACCTATAAATCCCGCACCACCTGTGATTAAAAATCTTTTTCCTTTAATTTCTCTTTTAAAATTTTTGCATCTTTCCTTTAACTCCTTTAAATCTTCTTTAATTCTTTTTTCCATGTTTTTTAGAAATAAAAAAAGGTTTAAAAGTTCTTTGAAGGTAGGATAAGGTAGCATATTACGGAAAGGTAGTGAAAAAGGAGAACTTCTAAATTTATGGAATTAAAATTCTTTGCAGTTTCTTTTCGTTTTCATAGCCCCAACACACCGCTATTGTTTTAACTCCTACTTTTTTTCCGACTTTTATATCATAGCTCATATCTCCTACATAGGCTGTTTCTTCTTTGTCAAAGGAAAAATTCTTGAGAAGATTTTTAATTTCATTTTCTTTATCGTAAACACTGCCCTTTGCAACTATGAAATATTTTGAGATTTTATGATGTCGTAATTCTTTTTCAAGATTCGTTTGTGGATGTTCCAAGTCTGCTTATTTCTCTATAAAACTTCATGTATGGAAGCAAGAAATTTCTTTTAAATTCAGAAAAACTTATTTTTTTCAATCCTAATTTTTCAAAAACTTTCATACACGCTTTATAAATATCATTGCTTAAAGTTCCACTCCAATCGAAGATTACGTTACGCATAGAAATAAATGAAATTTGTCATTTAAAAACAAAAAAATCACGAAAGCGTAGCGAAAAGACTTATTTTTTGAGAAAATTGTAATACCTTTATCCTACTATATCCGATAAATTTATAAAGATTTTTAAGAGAGATATGATTCAATGAAAAACAAGTGGATAAAAGTTTGCCCAAAATGCGGAAGTACAGATATAGTTCCGGACTTATCCGCAAGCTCGATAGCTAAAGGCACTATATTTAACTCTTACAAATGTAATTCATGTGGCTATAGCGGAATTAATTTTATCGAATTCCTGGAAGATGAATGGAAGAAAATAAAAAACAAAATAAGAGGTAGAACATGAAGGAAAAAATTTCAATTACTTTGGACAAAAATCTCATAGCAGAGATAGACTCTTTTGTAGACGGATTTAGAATAAGAAATCGTTCGCAAGCTATAGAATTTTTATTAAGAAAAAGCGTCTCTGAAAGGAAAACAGCTGTAATTCTTGCTGGCGGCCCTGAAGAAAAGTTAAAAGTTCGAGGCATTTACAAACCACTTCTTGAATACGAAGGGAAAGCTGCCATAGAGCATATTGTGAAAAATCTCAGAAAATACAGATTCGGAGAGATTTACATTATAGGAAGAAAGCGTGTGCTCAGCGATATTTTCAAAGTTTTGGGAGATGGTAGTGATTTCGGGGTAGAGCTAAAGTACATAGAAGAAAAACCTGAAAAACCTGTAACAAAGCAGGACACTGCCAGAACCTTAAAGCTTTTAAATGGAAGAATAAAAAAACCATTTCTCTGCCTTTACTGCGATGTGCTTTTCGATTTCGATTTGCATGCGCTATGGAACTTTCATTTGAAAACAGCTAGCATAGCAACACTCGTTGTGAAAACCTCTCCACAACCACACAAATGGGGAAATATCGAGCTGGAAGGAGAAAGCATTGTTGAATTTGTGGAAAAACCGAAAAAGGCAAAGAACTATCTTGTGTTTTCCGGAATTTTTGCTGCTTCCCCAGAAATTTTTTCTCAATCTGGAAATTCTTTAGAATATGAGGTGTTCCCGAGATTAGCGAAAAAAAGAATGCTTGCAGGCTATGTGATAAGCGGTTTTTGTGAACATGTTGATAAGCTCAGCCTTTGAAGAACATTCTTGCTATAGTTTTTAACTTACCGAATTTTTAACTTTTTTCAAAAACTTCTTCAGCTTCTCTT
>CAZQLM010000005.1:0-23304 GCA_964594175.1 uncultured archaeon
CAGGAAAAATTAATTTTTCTGCGAAAAATTTATTATTTTGATATTTTCCCTCAATTCCGATCACTTCATCTATAAAAATTTGATTTTCCTCGCTTTCAACAAGTTTTTTATTTAAAAAACATTTTATAACTCCTGTTTTATCTTCTATTTCGAGTATAATGGCTTCATCCTTTTCTGAAAAATTTTTTATCATTCCTATTACACCGTAATATCCAGGTTCGCGAATCGATGAAATAGAGACCAATCTCAACGGATTTACTCTATTCTTCAATATTTCTGAAAAAAACTCGTAATATTCGTTAAGAATTTCGATAAAATCTTCCATACTCATAACCTTTTTCTTCGGAAAGAGCTCAAAAACTTCTATTTTTGGTTTTTTTATTGAATAAACAAATTCTCTGCTCAGAAAAACAGGTTTTTCTTTTATTATCTTTTTTTCAAGAATTTTTAATTCATCAGAAGAAAGTGTTTTAACAAGATCTATGGCATCTTCAGCGATTAAAACCCTGTATTTTTTTATAATTTCATCGAATTTCATGATATCACTAATAAAATCTCTCTAAAAGTATAGCATAGATTTTTTCTTGGATATTTTTCGGAATTTTAAGATTTATTATCCTTGTTCTCCCGTATCTACCTTTAGAAACGATTTTTGTCTCAATAAAGCCGAAAAAAGCTAGTTCGGCGACAAGATCGCTTATTCTTCTTTCTGTAACAGGTCTTATACCAAGTTTTTTACATACCTCATTATAAAACTCCACTACACTACCTGTTGTGATTTCCTTTTCTCTTTTAGCGAGTTCTAGTATTGAATAAAAAATCAGCTGGGAATGAAGTGGCTGATGTTTTATTGTCTCTATAAATTTATCTCTTTCTATTTTTTCGTGAGCCATATCCACATGCTTCACTGTAACCCTTTCCTCTCCCCTTCTTTCAGCTATTTCACCTGCTACACGGAGTAAATCTAATGCTCTTCGGGCATCGCCATGCTCCTGCGCAGCAATAGCAGCACACTTCTCTATTACAGCGTTATCTATTGCTTCTGGATTAAAAGCTATTTTAGCGCGCTCAAGTAAAATATCGCGGAGCTGTGCAGCATTATAAGGAGGAAAAACTATTTCTTCTTCTGATAAAGAAGATTTAATTCTCGGATCCAAGCGTGTGATAAAATGCAAATCGTTTGTTATTCCGATAATCGAGAGTTTTGCATTTTTCAGTTCCTGATTAAATCGCGTGAAATTATACAAAATTTCATCACCAACTTTTTCTACGAGAGCATCTATTTCATCGAGAATCAGAATAATGACCTGTCCGTTATTTTCCATCCTTTCAGCAACCCTTTTATAAAGCTCTTCTGTTGGCAAGCCGGTAAATGGCACTTTTTCACCGAATTGGCTTAGTATATACGCGAGAATGCGATACTCTGTATCTGTAAGCTTTTTCATTTTACAATTTACATAAATTACCTTCACGTTATTTCCATTTTCACGTGAAACCTTCACTAGTTCCCTTGTAACGTAAATAGAAACGAGAGATTTTCCAGTTCCTGTTCTTCCGTAAATAAAAACATTACTTGGTTTTGAACCAAGAAGTGCTGGAGCAAGAATCTTACCGAGCTCCTCTATCTGCTTTTCCCTGTGGGGAATATTCTCCGGTGTAAAACTAGCTGATAGTGCATTTCTGTTTTTGAATATTCTTTGCGAATTTAAGAAGCTGGTAAATATTTGCTGCAGATTTGACATGTCATCTCTATAGGAAGTGAAGGTATAAAAAATTAATTTCATATGAGTTTCACTTGGAAATGAACCCCTTTGCTTCGTGTGGAAGTTCACATTCATGTGAACAGGTGCTTAGCTGTGAAACCCCTTTATTTCATGTGGAAATCATATAATATTCACATGAATTCGCCCACACCTTTATTTCATGTGGAAACTCCATAACACTGCTAAAAATTATTATTTTAATATTACGCTGTAATACTAAAAGATAAAATTAAATTACAAAAAACAAAATTCATCCCTTCCATAAGAAATAAAGGTGTATGGCTATCTAAGCCTGTCCAATCTTTTAACCAGTTCATCGATACTTATATTTTTGGCTACGGCAAGAGGAATGCCTTCTGTCTCTGCTATTCTTATTGCAAGCTCATCAACTTTTTCTACTTCCCCGTGATAAACCACCAACCCTGGTTTTAAATTCGTAACCTTTATCGCTACCATTGGACTGCGACCGCGTTTAACTCCTGTAAAGATGAGAGCCCTTTGTGTCGTTAATCCGTATAGTTTTACCATTTCCAGGGGAGGAAGCTCGACTATAGCTTTTAAACTATCTATTATGGTGTATCCGTAAATTTCATTAACTTTATATTCCATTTTCACAACAAGCTCGGCGTTTATCAGCGAGCAGAATTTTTCTATGGAAACAGGTTTTTCAAACTCTTTTAAATCAATTACAACATCTGAGAGAACAACCTCTGTTGGAAACGAAGAAAATGATTTTATCACGTGTGCTCCCCTTTCTTCATCAATGCTTATCATAGCGTCTACAATTTTTTTAATAACCTTTATTCCGGGCGATTTTCTTCTCCCGCCTTCATAATCAGAAATGACAGAAGGCATTACTCCGAGCCTTTCAGCAAGATCCTTCTGGGATATTTTAAAGATGTTTCTCCACTTTTGAATGGTTTTTCCTGGTGATTCCGAAAGCACTATTTCTCCGGCTATTTTTTTTGCTAGGATATCTTTTGAAAGCTTAACAGGATCCATAATTGTTATTTGTTTTAATCTCTAATTTAAAGATAACATTACACCGTAATACAAACTTTATTAAATTCAATTTTTATACAAATCTTTATGCAGGAAGAAATCGGAAGTATAAAAGTAAAAGAAGTGATGAAAAGGAACGTGATAACAGCATCTCCAGACGAAACTGTTCTCGAAGCTGTGAAAAAAATGAAAAAAGAAGATGTGGGAAGTGTTATAGTTGTGAAAGATAACAAACCTATAGGAATTATGACAAGAGAGGATGTTACAATAAAGGTAGCAGCTGAAAATAAACTTGCAAGTGACGTGCTCGTTAAAGAAATAATGAATCAACCTTTGGTAACGTGCTCTGAAGAAGAAGATATAATGAATGTTGCGATGATAATGAATAAATACGGATACGAAAGGCTACCTGTTGTGGACGAGAAGAATAACTTGAAGGGTATTATTTCTGTGAGGGAAATTCTTGGTATAGCACCTGGGCTTATAGAAGTTTTTAAGGAAAGACTTAAAAATAGGATTGCAGAAGGTGTTAATCCTGGATTTGAAACAGAGCCAGAAGAAAGGAATATTGAAGGTGAATGCGAACTTTGTGGAAATTATTCCGAAGAGCTAAGAAAAGTTAACGATATGTGGATTTGCCCGGAATGTGCTGAAAAGGAGGGAATTAGTTTCCCCACTGAAGAATAGTTACTTTGTTTTTACACCTTCGCATATTTTTCAGTAGAGAAAATAGTTTAAACTTAAACTTCAATTTTTTCTTTTATGAAACTGAAACTCCAAGTCTTCGATTGCGACTACGTAATGCTAAACGGCAAACCACTTATTAGAATTTTCGGAAAAACAGAAGAAGGAGATAGCGTATGTGTTTTTGCGAATGATAGCCTGCCATATTTTTATCTTCAAACTTCTGAAGAAAATTTTGAAAAAATATCAAAGGAATTAAAAAGAAAATTTAATGCAAGAACAGAGACCGTTGAGAAATTCATACCTATAGGTTTTCAAGAAAAACCAACAAAAATGCTTAAAATAATAGGTAACGACCCTAGCAAAATACCTGAAATAAGAGATTTCGTAAAAAAGTACGGAACACCGTATGAAGCGGATATACTTTTCAAATATAGGGTTCTTGTTGATAAAGATATCTACGGAATGAACTGGATTGAAGTAAAGGGTAAATGGATACAAACAACTACTGTTAAATGCAGGGCATTTGAAGCAGAAGAAATAAGACCAATAGATTACATGAAAAACGCTCCGCTAAAATATCTTTCTATAGATATTGAGTGCATTCCGCATGGAAATCGCTTACCCGATGCTGAACAAGATCCCATAGTGATAATAAGTATGGTTTTTTACCCTGAATATAAGGGAAAAAACCATCTCGTGCTTTTAGCCAAACCAATTTCCGCTGAAAACAACATCATAGGCTGTAAAAATGAAAAGGAAATGCTTGAGAAGTTCGTTGAAGTGCTTTTGGATTACGATCCGGATGTAATTACAGGGTACAACATAAACAGCTTCGACTTACCTTACCTGCTAAAAAGACTTGAAGTAAATAAAGTGAAAAGAGACATAGGAAGATGCGAAAAATTACCTGTTATCAGAAAGCTTAAAAACGGTTACTCAATTTCTGTTATCGGAAGAGTTGTGGTAGATCCATATGAAATTATAAGAAATGATGTATACATTCGTTTAAAACGTTACGATCTTAATACCGTTGCGAAGCACTTTCTCAATGAGGAAAAAATAGATGTTAAAGGAATAAAGGAAATGAAACATCTATGGGAGGGAGGCAGAGAAGATATCTTGAAATTCATTGCTTACTGTAAAAAGGATGCTGAATTGGCCTTACGCTTGATAATAGAAAAAAATCTCTTGGAAAAATTCTTTGAACTTGCAAAAATTTCTGGACTACTTCTTCAGGACGTTTTCGGCGGTCAAAGTCAGAGGCATGAGTGCAAGCTCTTGCACGAGTTCAAAAAAAGGAATTTTGTTCTTCCGTGCAAGCCAGATGAAAATGAAATTAAAAGAAGAAAAGCGGAAAGGAAGAAACATGGATTGAAAGGAGCTATCGTGCTTGATCCAAAAACCGGTTTACATAAGGATGCTTGCGTTCTTGTTCTTGATTTCGCTTCTCTGTATCCAAACATAATCAGAACGTTTAATATCTGTCCGACAACGTTAATTCTTGATGAAGAGCTCGAAAAAAAATACGGTCATATAAAATCTCCAACAGGGGCTAAGTTCGTAAAACACGAAATTAGAGAGGGGGTTCTTCCAGCGATAGTTAAAGAGCTTATTGAGGCCCGTAAAAGGGTAAAGAAAGAAATGAAAAGAGAGCAGGACCCGGAGAAAAGGCGCTTGCTAGATGCGAAACAACACGCGTTGAAAATAATGGCAAATTCTCTCTACGGATATCTTGGTTTCCTGCCTGCAAGGCTTTATCTCCTTGAAATAGCAAATTCAATAACAGCTTTTGGAAGAGAAAATATTCTAAAAACAAAGGAGCTCGTGGAAAATAATTTTCCCGTAGAAGTGGTTTACGGTGATACTGATAGCGTTTTTGTAAAGACAAAAACCACAGATCTCGAAGAAGCCGAAAAATTAGGAATTGAGATTTCCAAGTTCGTTTCTTCGAATTTACCCGGATACTTAACTTTAGAATTCGAAAAGATTTTCAAATCTTTTCTTATTCTTACGAAAAAACGCTACGCAGGATGGAAGTTTGAGCGCGATCGGAGCTCACCAACTGGGTGGAGGGATGATATAGAAATGAAAGGAATAGAAACGGTTCGCCGTGACTGGTGCTCGCTAACTTCAGAAACGATGAAAAAAGTTTTGGATACAATTTTAAAGGAAGGTAACATTTTTGCTGCAGCTGAACATGTTAGAAAAGTAATTAGAGATTTAATTTCTGGAAAAATACCCTTAGAAAAACTTACGATTGTTAAGGGATTAACAAAAACACCAGAAGAGTATGATGGCACGCAACCGCATGTGGAGCTTGCAAAAAAATTAAGACAAAGAGACCCTACGAAGGCTCCTGTTGTTGGAGACAGAATAGAATTTGTAATCGTTAAGGGAAATCAACTTCTTTCAAAAAGAGCGGAAGACCCTGAGTTTGTTAAAGAAAAGGGTTTGGAGATAGATGCGAACTACTATATAGAAAATCAGATTCTTCCTCCTGTTGAAAGAATTTTTGAGGTTTGCGGAATCACAAGAGCAGAACTTTTAGAAGGCTCTCGACAACAGAATTTATTCAGTTTCGATGCAGTAACAAAACCAAGAGCCGTTGATAAGCCTGAGAACGTTACCTTAGAAAAATTTGAAGGTGTGGTTTGTTTTTCTTGTAAATCATCCTTTCGAAGACCTTTGTTAAGCGGCGTCTGCCCAAGATGCGGGAGTACAAATCTTTACTTCGAAGCCTTTGGTACAGCTGGGGCAAAGGCAAATGTTGTGTTTTAAAATTTGAAAAGAACAAAGCTTTATTAATCATAATTATTATTAATATTTTTCAAGGAGATGGAAATGAGCTATGAAAAAGATTATAAACTCGCAACGAGCTGCTGCAATCTTAGCTCAATACGTAGAAGAATTCGGTGTGAATATAATGCATTACAATTGAGGGAAGAAGTCGAGAAAAATACAGTAGAACTTCTTATGACTTTAAATGACGGAATTAAATTACTAAAAAATCCAGATTATCCTATAAAATTGGATTAGTTTTATGTGCTCTTATCTTAAATTCCAAGATAAATCAAAATAGTTGGAATTATTAAAAACCCCATTAAATGAGTTCTTTTAATTCCTGCTAGGTTCGTGAATAAACCCAAGAAGAAGCACGTTATGCACAATAAGACACCGAGTGTATTCGAGAAAATAAAAACCAAGAAAAAAAGAAAGAAAAATACATTTCTGCATAATCTTGAATAGTCGATTTTTTCCAAAAGAAAAACAATTTTTCTAGAAAGTTTCAATGTAATGTAACCAGAAAGAAAAACACAAGATAAAGAGATGAATATGAAAAGAAGCAAAATTTCCAAAGAAAATTTTCCTAAAAGGTTCATAATAGCTTGGGCAATCCCGCTTCTGGGATTTCCTATGAGATAAATAGCAAAAACCGAAAGTATAACATCAACAGTAGTTATTGCTCCAATGGAAACAAGAAATTCTCTATCACCTTTTTTTCTCAAAACTTCCTGAGCAACAGCACTTGCTTGAGCGCTCCCGATTCCTGGAAACAAACCTGCAAGTATACCTCCTATCAACCCTATTAAAGTGCTTGAAAACTTTGGTTTTTTCTCAATTTCTAAAGAAACCTTTTCTGGAAGTTTGCTCTTTCTAAGCCACGAATGAAAAAGCAACGGCAAACCGAAAAACCCTGTAAAAACAGGAAAGAAAACATCAAAACATATCAGCTTAATTCCAATAAGCCCGGAGAATAGAAAAACAAAAAGAGCTGTAGAAACCTTCTTCAGATTTTTTTCTGTTAAAATCATGTAGCTTGAGATAAAAATTAAACCTAATGCTATTAGCAAACGAGCTTTCTCATACCAGAGCTTTATGAAAAAAAGCAGTGGAAGTGTTATAAAAACAAGAATGCCACCACTCGCGCCGCCTAAAACAGTAAGATACACAGCTTCGTATCCCCTTCCCATTTTCATCAGCCTATGTCCTGGCAACACACTTAGAGAGCTTTCACTTTCTGGTGCTCCAAGGAAAATTGAAGGAATAAAAGAAACAAATGAATTTGTTATTCCTGCACAAAGCAGGAATATTGCAAGAAGTAAAGGATCAATATTCATGAGATAAACTAAAACCAAGGAAGCAAAAATATTCGGATGCAATCCAGGCACAAGACCGGCTAATATACCCGTAAGTATACCTAAAAAGATAGCTACTATAATTTCTATCATGATTTTACCTAAAACCGTAATTTAATTTATTTTTTCATATGTTGAAAGCGGGGGAGAACGCTTTCAATAAATCTCTTTCCAAATGTATATCTTTTTTAATTTTCTCAAATTCTTTTTTTAGAAAGGGATGAAAACCTTTTTTGCTTTTAAGAGACGATTCAACTCTTTCATAATCAGGTATAATTTTCTTTCCTATTTTTTCTGTATAAAATTCTGCATAACCTTCCCAAACAGAGAAAAGGGCTTCTAGGGCGTTATCTACTTTGGATGAAAGAGCTGAATATTCCTGTTTAGGAATCTCAGATTTGAGCAGCTTGATATAGTGTTGGTGTCTGATAAGCTCTTCTCTTATTTTCTCCATATGCGGATAGGAGTTAAAATGTTTGAGATAAGATTCAATATTATTTTTCACAGCCACTTCCTTTATATTCTGGTCAAAAAATAAAAGCCTATCATGCTTTATTCTTTTCTTAATGAACTCCATTACTTCATACATTCCCAAAACTCTTTGGGAAATTTCTCTAAAAAGTATAAAAAATTCGAAGATTTTATGAAAATCTTTCATTATACAGAAATACCTTTTCATTTTATGTTTCATTCCCCTCTTTTTATTCTTTCTAGGAGTTCTATTAAAACCGTTTCTTCAAAAATCTCATTAGAAATATATGAATCCTTAAGACTCTCTATCAAGAATTCTCTTTCTACGGATTTTACTTCCTTTGGTTTTCCGGTAATGGAAGTTTCATTTTCGACAATTTCGTCGAATTTTCTAATCCAGTATTCGTACTTTTCGGAGTTGTCGGCATTAAATTTACTTTTAGGCGTGATATTTTCAAGAATTTCTGTAAATTTCGTAAAGAGCTTATCTTTGATATCGTTGGAAAGGTAACGGAAACATTTATAATACTTATAAACATCTAATCTTGCGTATTCGAATTTTTTCCTTACGAAATCGTTATATAGTGCTTTTATTTCCTTCGGTGTGTATTGTGTATTTTCAAATTTCCAAAACTTTAAATTTTCAAACCATTTCTTCTACTATTTTTCCAAAAGCAGGGCGCGTAATGAAAACAGCAATAAACAAACCAAGTATGGTTGTCACCGCAAAGCCCTGCATGACTTTAGCTCCTGCACTGAGCAAAGGAAGCATTGCAACAAAAGTCGTGGCTGCAGAGGAAAAAATGATGAAAAACGCTCTTTTAATCTTTTCCTTTACAGAATAAATTTTCTTTTTTTCAGAAAACGCTTCGTCAATTATCATGATTTGCGCATCCACTCCTGTACCAAGGATTGCTATTATCCCTGCTATGGCAGGTAAATCTATAGTCCAGTTTATCAGGGAAGCGATGCCAAGAATTATTATAGCCTCGCTCGCGCTAACCACAATCATAGGCAAAGCTATTTTTGGATTTCTATATCTAAAGAAAATGATAAGCACAACTACAGCCTCCGCAACAAGCGCTATTATAAGCGTTTCCTTCAGAAACGTTTCTCCAAAAATCGGCGAAATTTTGTCTATTTCCACTATCTCAAGCTCTACTGGCAGAGAGCCTGAAGAAAGCACTGTCTGCAAAAACACCATTTCTTTTTTTGCTTCTTCCCTACTTTTTCTCGTACCGCTCACAGCAGCCTCTGTTACTACCTTTCCTTTCAAATCTGGGTCTATTTCAAGCTCACTTTCAAATTTTTTATCAACGTAAAGCAAAAGCTTTCCGTTTTTGAGCTTTCTTCCTTGCGGAGTGTAAATAACTTCCATATCTTTCGTAAGCTTTTTCATTCTAACAGCAGCATCGTAGCTTATCGAAATACCGAACAAAAATTCGCAGAGCTTTGTTCTTGGATTGCAATCAATTCTTACAGTACATATTCCTGGCTGCGTTATTGTGCAAACTTTTTTCACGTCGTTTGAATCGAAAACCTTAGCCAAAAACACAGCGTTTTTTTCTGTAATATTGTTCACTTCAAACTCTATGCCATCTAAAACAAAAGTTTCGTTTACTCCATAAGTTTCGTTTTCAACGGAAATCTTACCGTTCGCAACCATAACTTCATAGGGCTTGCCGTCTACGAAAAGATATCCCTTATCATTTGCTAGCTCCACAATTTTAGGGATTTTTGCCTCTAAAAATCCCTGCTTTTCAAGAATGTTTTTAATATCGCTTATGCTTCCACCTGCTATTTCCGCTTGAATATATTTTTCCTTACCGACTTGAACTATGTTAAAAAGAGCTTCTTTTAATCCAAAAATATTCACTCTTGCTTCAAGCCTGTCTTTTGCTGCTTCTATTATATCAGAGCTTACATTTCTTTTCGGTTTTAGCAGTACACGAGTTCCCCCTCCTATATCCAAACCAAACTTTAACCGCGAAGAAGGTTTTTCAACCTCTACTCCAAGATAACCGCTAACACTGGCAAGCACAAGCTTGTTGTTCACTTTCATTCTAAGAACTCCGTGAAAATCTTCAAAAGAATAGAAATCCTCTGGTTTTTTTATCGTTTTTTCGTTCACCCATGTAATCGCATCTCCTGGAAATATTTTTCCGTATAGGGGAGAGTTTTTGCTAACACTCTTTACAACAACACCGCTTTGCGTATGGAGAAGCATGAATAAGGAAAACACAACCAGTGCAACCCATATTACTACGCGATAATCCTTTACAATCCTCAAAAACCTTTCCTTTCCGCCCACCATCTCAACGCAACCCCGTTAGCGAGCCATGTGTTAATTATGTCGAATACTATACCAAAAAGCAGAACGGTTGCTATATGCTTAAGCACTGCAGAGGAGCTTAGCAGAACAACGCTAGCCAGAGCACCCAAAGTGGTTAAAGACATTGTTATACCAGTTTTAAAAGCACTATTCAATTTTTCGCTCAGACTTCCCGAGCCTTTGAGCACTTTGCTTGTAAGTAAAATATCTGTATCAACGGAATAACCTATAAGCAAAAGCAGAGCAGAAATAACTGGAATTGTCAGCTCTATACCCAAAAGCTGGCTAAAAACAAAAGCTTCTATCACATCGCTCGCTACAGCAAAAAGAACGTAAAAGCTTGGTAATAGTTTTCTAAAAATGAAAAATACAACTACGCTCATGAAGATGAAAGCTACTGCAAGAGCACTTAACATTTGTCCATAAAACTTTTCTGCAAGTATTGGTGAAATTTTCTGTACAGAATAATCATCTATCTCATAACCATTTTCTCTGAGCTTCTTTATAATCTCTTCAGGTGGGTAATCTCCTTTGTAAATTAAGAAGACCGTTGTTTTTTCATAACCCTTTGCAATCCTTACCTTCACTCTGTAGTGCTTTAAAATTTTTTCAATAACTTTTGGATTTGGCTCTTTTTCAAAAAGAAACGAAATTTGAATACCTCCTTCTAGATCAACACCTTTGTTGATTTCCGTGGTAAATAGCTTGAAAAGTGAAAAAACAAGAATGGCAATAGGAATAACTATGAGCATTCTGTAATTTTTTATCTCTCCATACATTTTAATCACGAAAAGTTTTTTTCTCATTTCTTTAAAAAATTTAGTATGCGAACAGCAGTCATAGGCGCAGGAGCCGTTGGAAGTTATATCGCATGGAAACTTAGCGATGTAGCTAAGGTAACACTCTTTTCTTGGAAGAAGCAAGAAAAAGCATGCTCCGGCTTGTTCTCTTCACGTATTTTCGAATTTATTCCTCTTCCACTCTCCCTCATCGAGAATAGGATTTCAACTATAGAGATACATTTCCCTAAAAAGAAAACAGAGCTTCTGCTGGCAAAAGAAATTTTTGTTGTGAATAGAAAAGGGTTTGACGAGTTTTTATTCAACTTGGCTAAAGAAAGGGTTAAGATAATTGAAAGAAAAGTGGAAAAGGTTAATGAGAATGCAGAGGTTTTTTTCTCCGGAAGAAGAAAAAAGTTTGATTTGCTGATAGCTTGTGACGGAGCTTTATCAGCTGTGCGAAAATCTCTTTCACTTCCTGATCCAGAGTTTTATTTTGGTTTGCAGCTTTTCATTAATAAAAAAGATTTTTCAAACAAAGCCATAACTTGGGCTACTGAGCACGGTTTTTTCTGGAAAATCCCGCGCGGAAAAAGAGTAGAGTACGGGATAATGGAAAAGCCCGAATGCGCAAAACAAAAATTTTATACATTCTGCAAAAGATTGAAAATCAGAGCTAGCAATCTTCGCGGAGCTTTAATTCCTATAGGTCCTGTTATTTCACCTTACGAAAAAATTTTTCTATGCGGAGATGCAGCAGGGATATGCAAGCCGTGGAGCGGTGGTGGAATAGTTTGGAGTTTTGAGGCAGCCGAAATTCTTTTGAAATACTTTCCGGATTTGGAGAAAGCCTCTAGAGTAGTTAAAAAAGTTTTTGAGAGAAGAATAAAATTTTACAGGGTCTTAGGAAAATCTGTAAGGGTATTTCACTTTGCCTTACCAAGAAAAATAAAGGTAGATCCTGATAAAATATTCATGAGCTTTCCTTGGTGATCGCTATGCGCGAGAAAGTTGAATATCTCGTAATAATGGACATGGACGGTACTATTACGCCTGGAAATTCATGGAGGGATTTGCACAAGTATTTCGGAACACTCGAAAAGGCAAAAAGAAACATGGAGTTTTTCCTGAACGGAAAGATAAGTTTTGAGCAGTGGGTTCAGCTTGATATTGCTCTATGGAAAGAGCCAAGTTTCGAAGAAGTGAGAAAGGTTTTAACAACCTATGAAGTAAGAAAAGGATTCGAAAAATTTTGCAAAACATTCAGGAAAAAAGGCGTATTGGCAATAGTATCATGCGGTATAGACGTTAGAGCACACGATATAGCGCGTAAATACGGGATAACAGAAGTGTTTGCCAACTCTCTTGTTGTGAACAACGGGAGAGTAGTTGGAGGAAAACCAATAGTTAACATATACCAAAAAGGAAAATTTGTTAGATTTTTAAAAAAGAAATATCTTCCAGAAGTTGTGATATGTATTGGAGATACGGAATACGATAGGGAGATGTTGGAAAATGGAGATATAAAAATAGCTGTTGGGAATGAAATAAACTGCGGTGAAATAATTGCAGAGGATTTCGAGGAAATTCTAAAGAATTTGGGTAAAATTTTATAACTGAACAATGTTCAATATAATTATGCCAAGAAGGCCAGACCCAGAAAAAACCAGGAAAATCCTCGGGATTTTAAAAAAATATCCGCACGGTATATGGTTTCGACAGCTGGTTCGTGAAACAGGATTGCCTGCTTCTACTGTGCATTTTTATTTAAAGAAGCTTTCTGGAATTGTCGAAAGTATAGGTTATGTGGATGAAGACGGAAGATTTGTAGGGATAAGAATTGTGAGATTGAAGAAAAACTTTCAGGAATAACTTATTTTTGCTGGTATTATTTCCAAAGAATCTTTATAACTCTTTATTTTTCCGCAAATTTTTACATTTTTTAGAAATTTTTTCTTTTTAAAAATTTTATATGCGTTTGTGTTATTACACACAAAAATATTTATTTTACCTGTTTTATCTGTAATTTTTCCTAAAATACATGATTTAAAATCTTTTTCAAAAGAATAATTTCCTTTAACGCAAGTAAATTTTCCGATATATGATGAATTTACGGATGAAATTGGAGTTACAGCATTCTCGTAGGCAAAAATGGAAGCGATGAAAAACACAACGGCTCCCACCAAAGATATTTTCATAAGTGTTTCATCGTTCATAAAAACCACTCGCAAATTTTTGTGTACATAGCTCCAGATGGTAAAAGTTTTGATCTGTAAAATACAATTTTTTTCACTGTAAATTTTCCTATGGTTTCGCTTGCTATTTCACGAAGTAATTTCACGAGTTTTTCACGCTCGCTTAGTTTTTTCACACGGGCTATTGTGAGGTGTGGAATATAAGAGTTTTCTTTTCGAAATCCCAATTCATCGAGCTTGTTATCCACTGCTTCCATAAGAGTTACGAGTGTTTCGGAATCTTCTATACCGATCCATATTACACGAATATAATTTTCGCTTGGAAAAACTCCGATTCCTTTGAGTAGTATTTGAAATTGCGCATACTGCGAAAATAATGGTGTTAGAGAATTTTTTATTTCCTCTACTTGGAGCTCGGAAATATTTCCAAGAAATTTTAACGTGAAGTGCAGGTTTTGTGGCTCTACAAGTTTTATTCCGCTAAAATTCTTTAAATGCTTTTGTATTTTGAGAATTTTTTCTATAACTTCTTGGTTTTCAACAGGAATACCGATAAATGCGCGAATCATGGAAAAATTAGGACAATAAAATCTTATAACTTTTTCATTACAGCGTAATATTACGCTGTAATTATGTGTGAAAAAATTTTGAGTATTTTTTCACGTGAACATGGCGTGAAAGTTAGCGTGAACATCTCATATTTCGTTTCGAATTCACGTGAATATTCACATCAAGTTCACGCTTTAATGTAACATCGCAAAATCAGTGTGATTTTCTTCACGTGAACATGTGAACACTTTGTGAACATTCACGTGAACATTCTGTTGAAAAACTAACAAAAAGGAAAAAGCCGTTCTTTTTCACGTGAATATTCACGCCATGTTCACGTGAAAAAGCTAGTAAAAACGAACAAAATATGAACTTCACGTGAAGTTCACGTGAAATAAAAAGCTACAGAAAATTTTCATATCTTTTTCAAGGATAATATTCACAATATTTTCACAAAATGTTCACAAAGTAACATTTAAATATATTTTTTCACATAAAATTCACGTGAAGATAAATGAATATTTCGCAAAATTTGGATGGAAAAGAAATCCGTTCGCATTAGTTGTTTCTCCAGAAATTTTCATAGGTTATGAAGAGCAAAGAGAAGCTATTATATCGCATATAGAAGAGGAGCAAAAGATATGCTTGGTCTCTGGTCCAACCGGTTCTGGCAAAACAACCCTGCTTTTATGGGTAAAAGAACAGCTCAAAGATAAGGTAAAAACTTATTATTTGCCTAAGCCTCCAAAAAAAGTGAGAGAGTTTGTAAAAATTTTTACTTTAGTATTTCCTTTAAATATTATCGAAAAGATACTCAGAAGAAAACCAAATATCTACACCCTTCCAGAATACATCAATACAAAGCTCAAAAACTCTACGCTCTTACTTCTTGTTGATGAGGCACACGAAACAACAAAAGATGTGCTGGAATGGCTGCGCGTGCTTGTTGACCAAACGCCAATTATCTTAGTTATTTCGGGTCTTCCGAATCTGGAATACAGAATAAAGGAAAAGCTTGAAACTTTTGACCAGCGAATCACTACGAGAATATTTCTGGAGCATCTTAATGAAGAAGAAACCAAAGAGCTTGTAAAAAAACGAATAGAATGGGCTGGTGGAAATGATCTAGCACCTTTCACAGAAGAGGCCCTTAAGGAGATACACTTCCGTACTAACGGTTTTCCTCGTGAGGTTTTAAAACTTTGTGACATGCTTATTCACAAAGCGTGTGAAAGTGAGGTTGAAATAATAACAGCAGATTTCGTGAAGAAATTCTCGGAATTTGCAGAAGAAAAGCCGCTGGAAGAACAGAAAGTTACATTTGAACCTAGGCCAAGAACCGAGATAAAAGATTTGCCACCAAAACAAAGAAGGGTTTTGGAGATACTTTCAAAAAATGCTTGGCTTACTCCGACACAAATAGCGGAAAAACTTGGAACAGAAAAGTACAAATCCCAGCACCACGCAATTCGCTCTATAAATAACATACTCAAACGCTTGTTAATGGAAGGATATGTGCAAAGAGAAGCGAGAGGAAAGGCTTTTGTTTATTCTTTAACTCCACGAGCAAGAGCGTATTTTGTCGAAGCATGAGAGTTTTGAAACATTTTATATGCCTTTTTCACATAAGAGAGTACAAAATCGCTTATACCGTAGTCCGTTAATTTGTATATTACATTTATTCTTATGTTTTTCCCTTTCATTCTATTGATCATTTTTTCTACTAGATTTTTCAGGCAGTCATTTAAATGGAATCCGCAGGCATTAACTTTTTTCACAGGGCTATTTTTTACTTTTTTATTAAGTTCAGCAAGAACAGGCTCGAAACTTGAATATTTTGAGGTATGTAAAAGCTCTACATAGGAAAGCTCATCCGTTATTATTCTATCATTACTTTCTATTGTGAAAAAGTTGGATATAGAATTTAATTCAATATCTTTTGGAAAAACCCACCACATCTCAGAAATTTTCCTTAGTTCGTTAACATTTTGTTGGATATATTCTTTCACTTTTTCCTTTAAATCTATACTCAAATTAGATTTAACAAAATCATAATAAGGAGAAACTAAAAAGTATATATACCTGTCCAAAGGATAGAGTACAATGCTTATCTCCTCTTTCATTATATTTCCTCAAAAATAAAAAAGTACAAAAATTTTTTGCCGGAACGGAAAAGATTTATTAACATACACCATACTTAATTTTGTGTACGATCCTACAAAACCATATAAAAGAAAAATTTTAGAAGCCAACAAACATCTATATAGATACAATACTCCCTTTATATGAAGAATTTGAAATTAACGGAGCGGCGCATATCACCGGCGGAGCATTTACAAAGCTAAAGGATCCCTTAGCGAGAGATGCGGATATTATAATAAGAAGTGACCATAAATTGAAACCTCAAAAAATATTTTTTGAAATATATTGAGAAAGGAGTATCCGACAAAGATATGTATAAAACATTTAATTGCGGGATAGGATTTGTGATAGGGGTCGAAGAAAAATATGCTGATGAAATTCTGAAAAATGTTAAAGAGTTTAAAGCAGATATTATCGGAGAAGTAATTAAAGGAAATCATAGAATAAAAATTGAGTCAATGTTCTCGGAAATGGAAGTAGAGTACTGATCTCTCCTAATAAGAAATTTTAAATAACTTCACAACAAATAACTACCATGGACATACCTCTGGCTTGTGCTAGAAGGATTCTGGAAAAAACAGGATTAAGGGTTGGGAAAAGTTCTGTGGAGGAATTTGTTAAAGTTCTCGAAGATATAATTACAGAAATTTCAGCTGAAGCCGCAAATCTTGCAAAAACTGCTGGAAGAAAAACTGTTTTAGCTAGCGATATTAAAATTATTAGAAAAAAACTGAGGTGATTTTTCTGAGACTCGAAGAGATAGTAGAAAAAATAAAGCAAGTATCAGGTCTTGAGGAAGAAGAAATTAGAAAAATGGTAAAGGAAAAACAGCGCGAGCTTTATGGGCTTGTTTCGCCAGAAGGTGCAGCGCACATTGTTGCAAGGGAACTTGGTATAGAGCTTGTGAAAAAAGAATTTTTCAAAATCTCTGATTTGAAGCCAGGAATGAACGATGTTAACTTAAAAGCGAGAGTTTCAAGAATTTTTCTTAGAGAATTCGAAAAGGATGGAGAGAGAAAAAAAGTAGGAAATGTTTTTCTTGTGGATGAAACAGGTGAGATAAGACTAACATTATGGAATGAGCAAATAGAAAGCTTTCCAGCGAAAGAAGGAGAAGTGGTAGAGATAACGAATGCATACACGAGAAAAAATATCTTTGGCGAAACGGAACTAAGAATAGGAAATTACGGAAATATAAAAATAGTGGAGGATGACGGATCATTACCATTAGGGGAAAGAGCTTATATCTTCTCCACAATAAATAAAACAATTCCTGGAAAGAGATATCAAATAAGAGCAGCAATCTTACATATTTTCAATACAAACATTTTCTATGAAATCTGCCCTGAGTGTGGTGTAATAGTAAAAAACTCCACTTGCCCAACGCACGGGGAAATAGAGCCAGAGCACACGATGATAGTTAATGCGATAATAGACGATGGCTACGGAAATATGCGTGCGGTTTTCTTCAGAGATATAGCTGAAAAACTTTTTGGAAAAACCTCAGAAGAGCTTTTCAAAGAGAATATCAATGAAAGAATAAAAAACATTTTGGGAAATGAATACATATTTTATGGAAGGGTAAGGAAAAATGAAATGTTTCAAAGAAAGGAACTTATTATAGATGATTTTGAAGAAGTAGACCCAGAAAAAGAAGCGGAAAAACTTTTGAAAGACTTCAATTCTAAAGTTGATTGAGACTAAGAGCAGGCTTGTAAATTATTTTTCCTACGCTTAAAAGCGGAATTATAGAATGATTTAATCCGAAACTTGGCCCATCCTCATAAATTACTATTTCGCTTGTTCTTCCTTTTTCGTATTGTTCTTTTTCTTTAAAACCTAAGTAAATATTTCTTGGACGTTCTTCTAATGGAGCACAATAAACATCAAATATTTCATTTCTCTTCCAGTTTGGTAAAAGCTCTTCGGGAGAAATTTCCTTCCCTTCCTTCCTTTTAACCCGCTCTAAATAATCTTTCATAGAAAATTCCCTTAACAATTTTTTTATGAAAGAATGCCAATTATAGCAACGTCTCCATCCTATTCCTCTTATGGTTATATTAATCTCTTTGTCTTTTCCAACAAGATTTTTTATATCTTCTTCAAGTTTGTTTAAATTAACAATTTTTGGTGGATAATAAATATAATCCGAATAGCACACCTCCTTTTCATCTGGATTTTCCAGGAAGAAGTCAACTACTTCAGGAGGAACCTCTGAAATAGGAATTTCTTCTATTTTCCAGCTAGGAATTTTTTCAGGAATTTCACTTGTATCCAAAATTCTTACTTCCATGATACGAATTCTAGGAAATTCTCCAATGCTCTTGAAAGGCCTTCCGCAGCATGGGCACTTATCCATAATTTAGCTCCACTAAATGAAAGCTTAAATATTTTCTCCTTCTAAGCTATAACCATGACAGAAAAAGAGAAAAAAATAACTTCCATTGAAGACATTCCAGGAGTCGGAGCAAAAACCATTGAAAAGCTCAGAGAGGCTGGATTTATAGATTTAATGAGCATTGCCACAGCTTCTTTAAAAGAGCTAGCTGAAATAGTAGGCGAGGGTACTGCGGCAAAGCTAATAGAAACAGCGAGAAAGTCTTTAGACATAGGATTTGAGACAGCGGCAGATGTTTACGAGAGAAGAAAAAAAGTTGTGCGCCTAACTACGGGAAGCAAAGCTCTGGATAATCTCTTGGGCGGTGGTATAGAGACGCAAGCCGTAACAGAGTTTCACGGTGGATTCGGATGCGGAAAAACACAGGCAGGTTTCCAGCTTGCCGTTAATGTTCAGCTTCCTCCAGAGCAAGGCGGTTTGGATGGAGCCTGCCTGTTTATAGATACAGAGTCAACTTTTAGACCAGAGAGAATTAAAGAACTTGCCGAAGCTGTTGGTTTAGACCCAAGGAAAGCTCTTGAAAACATAGTTTATGCCCGTGCTTACAATTCTGATCATCAAATTCTTCTAGTAGAAAAGGCAGCTGAAGTGATAAAAGAAAAAAACATAAAGCTTTTAATAATAGATTCTGTTACTTCTCATTTTCGCGCAGAGTATACAGGCAGAGGTGAATTAGCAGAAAGGCAGCAAAAGCTTAACAGACATTTGCACATGCTTCAGAGGCTTGCAGACGTTTACAACCTCGCAGTTTACATAACAAACCAGGTCATGGCTAGACCAGATGTACTTTTCGGTGATCCAACAGCTCCGGTGGGAGGGCACGTTCTAGGGCATTTTTCCACGCATCGCGTGTATGTAAGAAAAGCAAAAGCAAATACAAGAATAGCAAGAGTAATAGACTCTCCTTACCTTCCAGAAGGCGAAGCTGTTTTCGCTATAACACAGCAAGGTATAAGAGATGTGGAAGAGTGAAAATTTACGTTTTTCATACTTTCACCACTTCTAAAAAATCAACCTTTTCAAAATCTTCGTCAAATGTAGCAATTTTCCCTATCCCATAATACCTGCAAGTTGCAGCTATTAAAGCATCGTTCGGTAATAGCCCATAGGTGTTAATTATTTCAAGCGAAATTTCTAAAATTTCTTTGTTGATTTCGAGAATGTGAAATAAATCAAAAATATCTCTTATATCCGAAAATTGAACCGAAGCTACGATTTTCTTAGCTCTTTTAAGCTGAAACGGTTTCAAATGCGTTACAATCTTGATGAAATTGTACAGAACTTCCGAAAATACAATGGAATTAACATATCCTTCTATTTCCTTTCTTTCGCACATTTTGAGTATTTCTTTTGCTTTTTCGTTTCCAGCAAAATGTAAAAGAATAACGTTTGAATCAATAAACACCCCATTCATTTTCCGTCTCCTCAAGAAGTTTTTTTATTTTTTCCTCTTCCATAGGAAATTTGTTAAACGTTCTTTCTACCACGCTTTCCTTTTTTCTAACAATTTTTATCATAATCGTTTTGTTTTCCTCAACTTTAACCTTCTCCAAAGGCTTTATCACACCATTCTCGTAAACAGCTTCTATTATCTGGGGCATAGCTTATCACCTAAATAAAATTTTCTAAACAAGTATTTTTAAACCTTGACAACTTCTAAAAAATAAACCTTTTCAAAATCCTCATCGAAGGTTGCTATCTTGTTTATACCATAGTATTTGCAGGTTGCTACTATCAGAGCATCGTTCGGTAATAAACCATAAGTTAATGAAATCTCTACAGCAATATTTCTTCAATTTGTTGCGAATTTTTTGAATAAAAGTTTTTTATTTCAAAAAATTTATCTGTTTTCAAAGTATCTGAACAAATTTTGAAGATTATCTTGAAAACAGAGTCGAACTCATGGAAAAACTAAGGGATTATAAAATATACTTTCATGCAAAATCTCCTCAAGAGTCCTTTCGTTTACCATGTATTTTTTCGTTTTCCTCAATATTCTTGAAACTCAATTTTCTCAAATCTATTAAGCGTTGTTCGGAAAAACTTCCAGAAAATTTTAAATATATATTATTTCAATAAATTTCATTTAGATAATTAAGGTGTTTTATATGGAAGAAGAGCGTGTTCGCGGGAGAGAGCTTATAGGTAAAATTGTTGTTTCTGAGGAACGCGGAAGGAAATTTGGAGTTGTAGGTGATATAACTTTTGTTACAGAATCTGGAGAGCTTCTTAATGTGGTTCTCGTTGAACCGACAAAATATGCCTTAGACCTTAATTTACCAAAGGATGAAAGAGGAAGAATTCTTATTCCATTTTCTGCCGTGAAAAGCGTGGGAGATTTTGTTATAGTGGCAGAGAGGGATATCGTTTAAAATAACTTTTTGTTTCAACATTCTAGAAGCATTTCTGCAACCTTTTTACCGGTCATAGCAGCGGTTTCGAATTCCGGGAAATAATAAAAATCTCCTGCAAGATATATTTTTTCACTGTGTTTGAGTTCTGGAATTTTCGAATTTGGTTTTATTCTTGGCATTGCTTGATCTAAAATTTCTTCTCCTAATAAGCTAAAATCTGAATATATGCTTTCAAATCCGATATTTTCATTTTCTTCAACAGGATAAATGTATTGTTCTCCGTTCAAAGAAAATATAACTCTAACATTTAAATTAGGATCAGCTCCTAATACAACTTTGCATTTTTCTTTCATTTCCCCCTTCACATATAAAAGCTTGGCCTGTATGTATTCTATTCCAAATTTTTCTTTCAAAATTTTTTCAGTACAAACTAACGGAATCGCTAGCACAACCTTTTCGAATTTTTCGCTTTTTTCCTCACCTTCTTCCATGTAAACGACATCAACATAATTTTCGCTTTCCTCTACACTTTTAACTTCGCAACCGGTTTTAATTTCGCAATTCTTTTCTTCCAAAAACGGTACAACACTTTTAACAACTGTAAATGGGCCACCTTTAAGTATGTACCCTCCTTCCTGCATTAATCCAAAAAATTTTTTCAAAAGGTGAACACCTACCATTGCACTCATTTTTTCAAATTCCTTTTCAAAACTTACTTGAAGCATTGGGAGCAAAAGCTTGTTTACCAATCCTTCAGGATAGTCTTGCATAAATTCTGTCATAGAAATTTCGTGTAATTTTTCACGAGTAAGAGAGAATAAATCTTTTTGAAGTTTTTTAAGTCCTTCAAGCTCTTGTGGAGAAAGTAAAGCAGAAAGATCGATTTTACTCATTGGCACAATACCTTCTTTAACTAATACACCGAATTTGTCTAAGCTAGCTTCTTCAAGTTCTTTTTCTATTTCAAGGTCTTTTATAAGTTCTAATAGAACGAGGTTACTCTTACTAATAACTCTAACAGCTTTTGGGGCCCTACCACCGATAGTAAATTGTTTTTCAAGAATAGTAACTTTTTTTCCTTTCTTTGCAAGGTGGTAGCTACAAGTCAAACCGGCTAAACCAGCTCCAACAACACAAATTTTCATTTTTTTCACCTAAGTTTGTCATGAAGTTTATTTATTATTTCCTTTCCTGGATTTATATCCTTTACTATTTTTCTTCCAATCACCCATGACACAGGCCCTATAATTTTACTCATTTCTTCAATTATTTCTGTAAAACTTCTTATTAAATCTTCTGTAGAGAGTTTTTCAATCAAAATATTAATTGAAACTCTTTCGACAAGTTTAGGACTGGTAATAAGGGAATATTCTTCTACAGCTCTTTTTATCATTTCCACAATTTTTTCCCTCTCATTTTCCATAAAAATTATTCTCAAACAAAGCTATATAAAGTAGGAGCAAGCGAATTGATTAAAAATATTACGCTGTAATACATTTTTCTCACTTTTTCCAAAGTTATATTAAACAAAATATATTTTATTAAAAATGAAATATGTAAAATCTTTAATAAAACATATTTTATAAAAAATTTTATACAATACATATTTTATTATACAAATTTAACGGAAAATAACTTTTAAATATCTTGTAAATCAGAATATTTTTTGGGTGGCATCTATGAAGAAGGGTTTTATAAAAAATATTTTCTTTCACGAAAAACCTGTACTCATGCTTGTAGCATTAAAAAATGAGCGTGCTCGCTATCCTACGCAGCTCTCTAAAATAGTTGATTGCACATATTCTCATACAGTAAAAACCTTGGAATTTTTCAGAAAAATAGGTCTCGTCGAATTTGAGAAAAAGGGAAGAATTAAATACGTGAAATTAACCCAAGACGGTGAGGAAATCGCTCATGATCTCGAGGGCTTAATCAAAAAGCTGAATAGAGTAGAGGAAAGATTTAAAGAAAAATTTGCAAAGAAAAGATAAATTTTGTGTTCCATGAAAAGGAAATATTAGTTTTCTGAAAAAATCGCAGTGAATAATCTTGGTTAAATGAATAGAGTGCGTTTTATAAACGCTACTCTTTTGTTACAATTTTCCGAAAATTTTTTATTTGGGTTTTATTAAAATACTCTCATGGAAACCTTGCTCAAATACTGCTACGGAAACCATCCTAAAAGCAAAAGGATTCGCGAGCTCGGCAGGAAATGCCTGCTTTTGCTTGCCGAGCAGGGGGAAATGGAGCTTTTGGAGCTTGCAAGAGCTCTTGGAATAAAAACAGAGCGCTGGAAGGGCTATGAAAAGCCTGTAAAAACATTTTATCATGTGGTAAATCCGCTTAAGGAAATCCAGATAATAGATTCCGTCAAGCGAAAAGAAGGGAAAAGATTCAAAACGATATATTATTTCACTCCGGAAAAGTTCGAAGCGAATATGCGCGCGTTTGTGCGAAGTACTCTTGAATTTCTTAAGGTAAAGAAACGTTAAATTC
>CAZQLM010000006.1:0-23235 GCA_964594175.1 uncultured archaeon
TTATATCGTTTTATTTAATTGGTAAAACAATTATGAAACAAAAAAATAGAAAAATCACACTTATGCTTCTTATAACTTCTCCTATATTTATAGCAATGTCACCAACAGCATACACAGAAATTCCTGCCCTTTCAATTATGATGCTTTCGCTTTATATTTATCTTAAAAAAAGATTTTACTTTTCTGGTGTATTACTTGGAATTTCTGTTTTCTTTAAAGAAATAGGGCTTTTCATGCTCGTCGCATTTGTTATGGACATGTTTTTGTCAGAAAAACACGTTAAATCTTTTATAAAACCAATTTCAGGATTTTTAACGGTTTTTATTCCATTAGCATTTTCTTATTATATTTTCACTGATAAAGTGTGGTTTTTGGATTTTTTCTTTAAAAGCTCTCAGATTTACTCGCCAAAATTTTCTCTGATATATGATTTCGTTTTAAGAAGGTTTGTTTTTCTTTTATTACTTGGCATAGGAATTGTTTATATTGCTAATGTTAAGAAACTGAAAAAGGTTCTAAAAACTATCCCTAATGTAATCAAGTATTATCTTCTCATAGCATTTGCTGGATATTTTTTATTTCCCAGCGTTTCTCCTAGATTTACAACTTTCTTTTTGCCAGTATTTTTCCTGATGTCTCCTTTGATCGAAGAAAAATATATGAAATTTTTACTTCCTCTGCTTTGTCTGCAAGCGTTAGTTAGTATTTATGCTATTCATATTTTCACAGAACCATTTAGAATTGAAAAAAGCGCCATGGAATTTGTGATAAATAATTTTTCTGAAGATAAAATTTACGGATTTGGATATCCGCTTTCAGAAGAACTTAAACAACATGGGTTTGAAGTTGTTCGCAATATTAGCTCGGCAAATATAGTATTCCTACCTTCCAAGCATGCTAGCAAGAATGAATTCAAAACAATAAGAAGGGTTAAAATTCCTTGTACATTGAGAATTTTCAGAATGCTTGGTTGTAAGGAGAAAGAATACGTCATAGCCGTGAGGAAAACCTTAACTTAAGCAACGTTAAAAGAGCAATTATTCCATCCCATATCCTTATCTTTTTCCCTTCTTCAAATCCACGAGCTTCAAATTTTATTGGAATGAATTTTATTTTACATTTTTGCTTCAAAAGCTTTGCTGTTATTTCTGGCTCTATTTCAAAACGTTTTGCTCTAAGTTTTAAATTTTCAAGAAATTTTCTTTTTATCAGCTTGTAGCCAGTTTCCATATCCGGGATCGAGCGAAGAAAAAGCAAGGAAGTCATAAAAGAAAGAAAAATGTTACCGAAATCGTGCAACAAAAGCCTTTTACCCTTTCTCCGCAAAAACCTGTAGCCAAATACAGCATCTGCATTAAATTTTTCCAGCGCTTTTAGCATTTTTGGTATATCCTTTGGCTTGTATTCAAGATCGGCATCCTGGATAAGAACAGCATCACCCTTTGCGTGCTTTATTCCTGTAGCAATTGCCGCTCCCTTTCCGAGGTTTTTCTCATGAGTAATTACCTTTATTCCTTTTAACTTTTTCAGAATTTTTGGCGTTGTGTCTGTGCTTCCATCATCAACTACTATTATTTCTTTTTTAAACCTTAGCTTTTTCAGCTCGCGAATTACTTTTTCTATAGTTTTTTCTTCGTTGTAAACAGGAACTATAATAGAGAGCTTCATGCGAATAAAACTGGAAAATAACATTAAAAAATTTAAAAATTACATTCTCAATCCAAATTTCCTTAAAAACTTCATCATACCTCTTCCCTTCACCATTTTTGCTATTTGCTTAGCTTGCTCATAATAGCGCAAAAGCTCGCGAACTTCCTCTTCGCTTGTTCCAGAACCGCGGGCTATTCTCCTTATACGGGAAGCGTTGATTATAGAAGGGTTTGCCCTTTCTTCTTTTGTCATTGAATCTATTATAACGCAGAATTTTTTCAGTTTTTCTTCTTCTCTGCTCAAATCGAGATTTTTCGGCAAAGCCAAACCAAGTCCAGGAATATGCTCTAAAACAGAGGAAAGCGGCCCTACCTTGCGCATCGCAAGGATTTGCTCCTTAAAATCGTTCAAATCGAATTTTCCGCTTGCAAGCTTTTCCTGCATGGTTTTAGCTTTTTCTTGACTAATCGCTTGTTTCGCTTTTTCTAGCAAGCTTTCTATATCTCCCATTCCTATTAGGCGAGAAATAAAACGTTCTGGGTTAAAAACATCGAAAGCCTCCGGTTTTTCTCCAAAACCGATAAATTTAACATTAGCATTGGCAACTGCGCAAGCTGTTAATGCTCCTCCTCCTTTTGCAGTGCCGTCAAGCTTTGTGATTACTACTCCAGTTATACCAACAAGTTTGTTAAATTCCTCTGCCTGCTTTTTCGCTACTTGCCCTAGATCTGCTGGAATTACTAGCAAAACTTCATCTGGGTTAATCGCTTGCTTTAGTTTTTTGAGCTCTTCAGCAAGCTCTTTATCCAAAGCGTCTCTTCCAGCAGAATCGAAGATAAGGATGTCATATTTCTTTAACTTTTCCATTCCTTGCTTTGCTATTTCGCAAGCATCTTTTATTTCGCGAGAAATGAAATAGGGCAAGGAAAGCTGTTTTGCTATTTGCTCGATCTGATCCATTGCCGCTTCTCTGTGCGTGTCGCACCCTATCAAAGCTGGTCTCAAGCCACGTTTTCTGTAAAATAATGCAAGCTTTCCAGCTGTTGTAGTTTTTCCGCTACCAAACAAACCGATGAGCAAGATTTTTCCTGGTTTGAGCATTATTTCTGGCTTTTCTCCAACAAGCTTTACAAGCTCGTCATAGATTACTTTTATCACATACTCCTTTTGAGTAAAGCCAGGAAGTGGTTTTTCTTTTAGTGCGCGTTCTTTTATCCTTTTTGAAAGCTCAAAAACTAAATCTATATTTACATCCGCTTCTATAAGCGTGCGCTGAATATCTTTTATTATTTCATCGAGCAGCTTTTCATCTATGCTTCCTGCTTTCAAAAGCTTTTGCATTACACTTCTTAACCCGCTTGCAAGTTTTTTCAGCATGGAATAAGTTTTGAAATGTAGCGTTATAAAATTTTTGAGAGATAATCTTTTGCCTTAGAAGCGTAGCTGGTTATTTTATCTTTAATGCTTTTGACTATTTGCAGCAATTGAAATAGTGGTAGCTTCTGCTCCGAATCCGTAAATCGGAAAAATCGGTACCAAAATGCCTCCACCTACTTTTCTAAAAAGATGACCACCAATTTTTCCTCAAAAGCGTTTAGGTTTGGGCCAAGATACAGACCTATACCTGTGTCAGCTAAAGAGATGAAGCCTTTGTAATGGTTATCGCCTTCTTCATCTTGAGATTTAGAACCTCCGGCTCCGCCGTTTTCTGAGGAAAGTACAATTCCTATATCGAAACCTATCCATAATTTATCTTTCAGACTCATTTTATCACCTACTAATATTTTTGCATGTCACTATTTAATAGTAACAAATAACAAAAATTTTAAATATTTAACGTGAGCTACACTTTTCTTTTCCATATCAAAAGCAAAACACATGCAAACATTGAAAGGGTAGAGCCGTAAAGAAACAAAGCTCGTTTGGAAATATCCCAAAGCATACCAGCAATAACTCCGGCCAAAATCAGAGAAAAACCGCTCACGGTGTTATAAGCTCCTAATGCTGTGCTTTTAAGTTTTGCAAGCTCCGAAACAAAAGCTTTCTGATTAACTTCAAGGATAGCATAGCATATTCCGTACAAAAAGAAAAGAACGAGTAAGAGCTCTAAATTAGATGCGAAAATGAAAAGGAAGAGCACGAAAGAATAGAGAAAGTATCCTATTACTAGCATCGCTTTTCTTCCCATTCTATCTGCAAGCATTCCAGAGGGTGTTGAAAAAATCGCATAAGCTGTGTTGAAAAGAATGTATAAGCCAAGAGCATTTCCCAAGTTTGTAATTTCTTTTGCGTAGAGTAAAAGAAACATGTAGCTGAAGCTAGCGAAGAAAAACGGCTGGGAAATTATAAGAAAAATTTTAAATTCTTTTGAAAGACTTGCCAAAGAAAAGAAAAACGATTTTGCTTTTTTCCTCGGTTTCACATCCTTTACGAATTTAAATGGAAAAAGCGATGTAAATGCAAGCATAGAAGAAAACAAAATTGTTGTATAAAAATCCAAAGAAAGCATGTATATCAAAAGAAAGGCTAAAACAGAGCCAATAATTGCTCCAAGCGTATCGAAAGTTCTATGTATGCCAAACCCCTTTCCCCTTTCTTTTGGCATAGAATCTGCGATCATAGCATCTCTAGGAGCTGTGCGAATCGCTTTCCCAAGTCTTTCTGCTACGGAAAGCACACTCGCAATAATCCAAGAAAACGCGAAGAAAAGAAAAAATTTGAAAACAGCGGAAATTGCATAGCCGGCAACGACAAAAATTTTTCTCTTTCTGAATTTGTCAGAAAGATACCCAAAAACTATTTGCATACCTTTTGCTAAAGCCTCTCTCGCACCGCCTACAAACCCCAAAACTAATCCGCTTGCACCGAGGGAGGAGAGGAAAAACGGAAGAATTGCAGATAATATTTCGCTGCTTATATCGTTAAGAAAGCTCACTGCAGCGAGGTAATAAACCATTCTTTTTCCGTTTTTCATATCTTCTTTGAGAGATTTTATTGTTTTTATAACTTTATCAAAGCTCGTGTAATATTTTTAAAAAATGCAAGGCCAAATTTTCATAAGGCCCCGATGATTCCAGACAGGCGTGTGGAAGCGTGACAAGAAGGAGGTGAAAAGAGGGGCCACCAAGGTGAAAGAAATGGAAATAGCGATAAATTTTCAAAACATAATAGTATTTCTAGTTTTCGTTGGAATAGTTTTTATTCTTTACAAAACCTTCAAGCTCGTTACAAGAGCTTTAATCATAGCAGTAATTTCCTTTGCCTTTCCGTGGATCGTGAAGTTTTTAAAAATCCCTATTCCAATCAACGCTGACATAAATACGGGTGTGCAGTTCATGTTTTTAGGATTGGCTCTTTTTCTGATTTACGAATTCTGGCATGTGGTTAAAGCCATTTTATCCTTAATTTTAAAACCATTGAAATTCATTTTCAGAAAGAGGTGAAAAAATGGGGGTAAGGGGATTTGTAAGGGATGTAATTTCATTACTGCTCGCTTACAGAGTTTTGAAGGTTTATTTTTCTCAAGAAACGCTAAATAATTTTGATGCTTTTCTGGCTGTATTGCTGGGAGGAATAACAATTTGGTTTCTTCTTGAAAAAATCGGAATATTGCCAAAATATTAAATAGTTTTTGAAACGTAAGGACCTTCTCTTTTATAGCCCAGCCTGTAAAAATATTCCCTTGCACCAACACCAGCGATAACAACAATTTTCTCGCATCCTAGCTCATGTTTTGCTATTTTTTCCGCCTCTTCCATTAGCTTTCTTCCATAGCCTTTGTGCTGAAAATCTTGCTTTGAATATTTTCCTATCTCAACCTCCTTTCCGTAAACGTGGATTTCTCTTATCAAAGCTGTGCTTTCTGTAATTTCCTGCCTAAAAGGCTTGTAGGGAATTCTCAGCCTTAAAAGGGCAATGAGTATTTCGTTTTTCACATCTTCAAAGCTCAGAAATATTTCTCTTCCATTTGAGGCTTTGTAGTCTATTCTGCAGAGCTCCACTCTTTCTACCTTTCCTCCTTCTCTTAAGCGGTAACCAACTTCTCTACAGCGAATGCAAGAGCATTTCATTCCTTTGCTCCGCATGTATCGCTTTACCAAAAATCTTAAATCGCTTCTTGTAGCTCCTGCAAGAATGTGCTCTTTTGCTATGGCGCGCATTACTCTATTTATTCTAACCCATTTCGGCACGAGCTGCTTTAGCTCCGCCAAAAGCTTTATTAACTCTTTTTCTGTATATGGCTTGTACTCTCCTTTTCTCCAAAGCTTCTCTAGCTCAGTGCCATGAACAACGAGAGTTGGATAAATCTTTATTCCATCTGGCTTAAAGCGCTCATCTTCAAATAGCTTTCTGAACATTTTCACATCTTTTTCAGGGGTTGAGAAAAGTCCTGGCATGAAATGATAATAAACCTTAAAAGCGCTGTCCTTCAAAAGCTGCGTTGCCTTTGCAACTTCTTTTATCCCGTGCCCGCGCTTAACCCTTTTCAATACCATTTCGTCGAGAGTTTGAACTCCAATTTCAACTCGGGTGCAGCCGAGCTCCAAAAGCTCGTTTATCTCTGCCTTGCCGCAAAAATCCGGGCGGGTTTCTATGCATAGCGCAACGCACCTGTGCTTGGCTTTTTCATTTGCTTTCTTGGCTTCTTCGAGATCGCTTGCTGTAAAGCCGTTTAAAGCATCGAAGCAGCGCTTTACGAATTCTCTTCTGTAGCTTGGTGGATAGCCGAAAAATGTTCCGCCCATTATAATGAGCTCGCATTTGCTTGTTGCATGCCCCATGAGCTCATAGGTTTTTAATCTTGCTATAACCTGTTTGTAAGGATCATAGCCATGACGGGCTGCTCTTATTACTGGAGCGGATTTTTCTGTATAGCTATTCGGAGAGTTAATGCTAGGGCAGTATATGCATTTTCCATGCGGGCATGGATAAGGTTTCATCATAACAGCTACTGGAGTTACGCCAGAAAGCGTGCGCGTTAGCTTTTTCATGTAGCTAAAATCTTGTGAGAATTTATAAATTTTAACCTCTATGGTAAAGGTTTGCGATACTTTTATGTAATGTTTACCCTCTTTGTGGTGATTATCCGTGTTTCACTCTTCGAAAAGTTCAACTGCTTTCGCTTTCTCTCTGTCCCAGAGCTTTCTCGCAGGCTTTGTTTCCGCTCTCAGCAGAAGGAATCTTCCCTCTTGCTTCAAAGGTATTACGAAATATTCTTCCTGCTTGCCGTTTTCGCTTAGAAGCACGAGTTTTACTTTATTTTCGCTTCTCTTTCCGGTTGCGGGGTCGAGGTATTCGTAGCGCACGTATTTTCCGCGGTCGATTAAAGCTCTTACCTCTCGCTTTCCTTTCTTGCTTACTGTTATAACCTCTTCTGGATATGGCATAAGGTTTATTACTTTTTTAAAATTAAATGTTTTTGGTGAGCTCATGAAAATAGTTGTTGGTCTTGATCCTGGAATAACTACAGGCATAGCTATTTTTTCCCTCAAAGGCGAGTTGAAGGAGGTTTTTTCAAAAAAAGGCATGAGCAAACCAGAAATCGTGCGATTCATCCTTTCCCGCGGTTCTCCTGTTGTTATAGCCACTGACAAAAAGAAAATCCCAAAACTGGTTGAGGAAATAGCAAGCGCTTTAGCCGTGCCTGTTTTCTCTCCTGAAGAGGATCTGAAAGTCAAGGAAAAGAACGAGCTGGCAAAAGAATTAAAACCGAAGAGCTCGCATGAAAGAGATGCTATCGCTGCAGGGCTTTATTTTTTCAAAAAACATAAAAGAAAATTTCGCGAAATAGAAAGAACTCTTGAAAGCATGGGCCTGGAAATGCATATAGATAGAGTAAAAGAGCTTTTGATAAAAGGCAAAGCGAAAAATCTTTCTCAGGCGCTCGAGCTTGCTTTAGGAGAAAAGATAGAAATAAAGAAAGAAAAAGTAAGAAAACCTGCAAAAATGGAAAGGAAAAAAATTAAAAAAGATAAACTAAAAGAGCTTGAGAGAAAATACGAAATAGCACAAGAGTACATAGAAAAGCTTCAAAAAAGGGTTAAGGAACTTGAAGAACAAAAGAACAAGCTTTTGGAAGAGAGATTAAAGGAATCAAAAGAAATCAGAGAAAGCGTATTAAGAGAAAAGGAAATAGAGCTGAGAGATAATATCATAAGAAACCTTAGAGCTGAACTGGAAAAAGAAAAAAAGCTTAGAAAAATGCTTGAAGAAAAATTAGACATGCTTGAAGAAGAAAGAGTAATAGAGGCTCGTGGACTTGTTCCAATTGTGAAAATTCACGAATTTTCTAGAGAAGCTATACATGAAGTCAGAGAAAAATATAAAATTTTTAATCGTGTGTTATATTTCGAACTTCCTTGTCGAGGTACAGGTGTAGCGAAGTATTTAGCGTCTCTGCATCCAAAGGCTGTTATAGGCGATTTTGGAGAAGAAGAAAGAAAAATTTTAGAATGGAAAAATGTGCTCGTTCTGAATAAATCTTCTTTAGTTCTGGAAAGTTTTAAGCACTTTATGGCTGTCGAAAGAAACGTTTTGGAAAATATAGCGAGAAAAGAAAGCAAAAAAAGCTTTTTAGAATGGCTAGAAGAGTATAAAAAAAGATTTTTATGAAAGAAAATTATAAATTATATAGCTGATAGCTATGGAAAGGGATATCAAAAAAATTGAAGAGAAATTAAAGGAAAAAATTGAAGAAGTTGAAGAAAGAATATCATCTTTAGAAGATTTTATTAACAGGATATACGAGCAGCTACAGAAAATTTCTCAGGAAGAAAGGTTTAAGAAGATGGAAGAGAGAATTTCCGAAATTGAAGATTTGCAGATGCTGAACAGACTCGAAATTATGAAAGTGAGAGAAGTATTGAAAAGAACTCCTTTAGGCGGGTTAACAAATACATTTGAAACAAAAATGGAATTCATAGAAAATTCTTTAGAAAGTATCAGGGAAAACGTAGATAAGGAATTTTCAGAGCTTTCTTCCTCTTTGGAAAGCACATGTAAAAAAATTGATGAAATTGAGAAAAAAGTTTCGTCTCTTGAAAATCAAACTATGCTCTTGAAAAAAAATTTTGAAAAATTTGTGGAAAGAAGCGTTGAAATAATGAAAAAGGTGGTGAAACTATGAATGAGCTTGAAAAAGTTTTTGATGAAATAGAGAAAATGGTTGAAGAAAGCACAAAGAGAAAGAGTGAAACAGAAAAAAGATTTGAAGAAGTTGAAAAAAAGGTTGAAGAAGTTTACAGAAAACTCCGCGAACTTGAAGAGGATGTAAAGGAATTAGAAAAAATAAAACCTGAAAAAAATCCAAAAATTGAAGAGCTGGAAAAAAGGATAAAGGAACTTGAAAAGAAGCTGGACAATTTTGCAGAGAGAGTTTTCAAGATTTTAAAGAAATTGGTGGAAAAATATGAATAACTTCTTGAAAAAATTTGAAGAAATCGAGAAAATTATTGGTGAAAAAGAAAAGCGTAAGGAGTGGAAAGAAAAAATAGAAGGGCTAGAAAAAAAGTTTTTAGATATTAAAAATAGTTTTGAAGAAATAGCAAGAATTACAGAAAAAACTTCGAAAGAAACGAAGAGTTTAAGAAACGAATTAAACTCAGGAATTGAAGAATTAAGAAAAGGCTTAATCCACTTAGAGCAAGAACACAAAAATGTCCTTGGCTTGATTGAAAGATATAAACAAGCTTTTAATGAATTCTCTACAAAATCTGAAATGGACAGCGTTAATAAAAGACTAACACAATTAGCAGAAGAGGTTAGGCATCTGAAAACGCAAATAGAGAAATCTATTAAAGCGCGAAATTTCATAGAATACGAAGAAAAACTGAAAGAGTTGAAAGAAAAAATTTCTCGTATAGAAAATGTGCTAAAGGAAAAAGATGTAGATATAAAAGTTTTGAAAAGTAAAAACGATGAAATCCTATCTAAATTGAAAAAACTTGAGAGATTCGAAGAACTGAAAAAAGAAATAACAGAAAAAAATATTGCTGAAATGAAATTGTTGGAAAAAAATGTTAAAACAAAATTGAAGGAAAATGAAAACGAAATAAATTCTATTTCTAGGAAATTAAAAGTGATAGAAAACGCCATTGTAGAAACTAAAAATAAAGTCGAAAATCTCTCACAAAAGCTCAGAAAAATTGATTTTTTAGAAAATTATTTTGTATCACTTGAAAAGGGGGTAAATGATACAAAAAAACTTTTTGAGGAAATAGCAAAAATTAAAGACTCTATGAAGGTATTTGCGCTAAGTGCCGATGTTAGAAAGATAAGGGAAAATATAAATCATTTAGAACACGATCATCGAGATATTTTTGCTTTGATGGAAAGGTATAAACAAACATTAACAGAGTTTTCTTCTATTAAAAAAGATTTTCTTTCCTTGGAAGAAAATTTAAGAGGTTTGAATGAAAGTATAAGAATTCTCGAAAAAAGAATAGTTGAAATTGAGAAGAAAATGTCAAAGAAAGAAAAGGATATAGAAAGGATTATCTCCACGCTTCCTGTAATAATAGAGTAAAGCTTTTAAATATTGGACTTCTATATTTTGGAAGGTGTTTACTATGGCTCTCCGTCCTGGAAGATGTTACAATAAACTTTACAAAAAACCTTATACAAGAGTAGCGATACGTGTACCAAAGAAAAGCTATGTTAAGGGAGTTCCGCAACCAAAAATATTTCATTTTGAAATGGGAACGAAGGGTGATTACAAACTTGCCCTTCATTTAGTTATAGATCGTGAGATAGCCATTCGCTCAAATGCTTTAGAAGCAGCAAGAGTTGCCGCACACAAATATCTAAGCGATACACTTGGTGTGAAAAACTATTTCATGAAAGTTCGTATAGTTCCTTATCACGTTTTGAGAGAAAATCCTCTCGCTACAGGTGCTGGAGCAGATCGATTTTCCCAAGGAATGCGCCGAGCATTTGGTAAACCAATTGGTGTTGCAGCTTTAGTAAAGAAAAATCAGAAAATAATTAGTGTTTATGTTCATGAAGGAAAAGAAAGAGAGGCAAAGGAAGCTTTAAGAAGGGCTGCTATGAAATTACCTGGAAGTTATAAGATAATAAAAGAAAAGGTTGCTGGATAAACTATGTTCTTCCTGTCTCTTTTTCTTCTCCGCTTTCCGAGACCATCCACCATATCGCTGCGATTACTATCAGTAAGAAGAATATTGTGTTCCATGAAATATTCATGAAAACTCCTTCCCATCCTAAAAGCTCCAAACCTCCAGCCGAAACAAATATAGCTGCCGCTATTATAACTAGCAAAATAAGAAATATCTTGCTTACGTCTTTATGTTCGTGGACCTTGCTCCCGCCAATTTTAAGTGGAATCATTTCAACAAATACTAGGAATACTAGCAGTCCTATTATTACTAAAAGCATGTCACCAGCCATATGTGAAAGTACAGCAAGAATTTCTGTTGGTTGTGACATCAGTACAAGAAATCCTGAAACAATTGCGATTATGCTTCTCGCTGATTTTGATTTTGGAATATTAACCTGCTGCAAAACTCCGTAAACTATTGCATATGTTAGCAACCATAAAAGTATTTCTGGTAGTGAAATGCTTGTTATATCAAGTGTTTGCATCAATCTCCACCTCCCTCACCTTCCTTTGCCATTATCCATATTATTAAAGCTGCGAAAATTAAAAATATTACTATTGCTAAGGTTCCTTCGGAAATTATAAATGGAAATGAAAATAGCGAAGTTGCACCACTCGTAAAGAAAATTAATAGAGCTATTCCCGCTATTACGACTAAAGCTATTCCTGAATATTTTTCAAATAAATCACCTGTTTTAACGCCTAAAAGCTCTAAAAATATAACGATGAGCAAGAGCACAAACCCTATGACAACAAGTGATACAACTATGTTCTGAATTATCATTGGTATAGCAGAGCCAGCTGAAGCTAGCATTATCAAAAAACCTGCCGCTATGGAAATTGCACCTCTTGCAGAGTAAGATTCTGGTAATTTCAATTTTGTCAGAATGCCGTAAACTATTGCTATGGAAAGTGCCCATACAAGGATTAGATCGAAACCGAATTCTTTAAGCGTTACAAGCATTTGTTCTAAAGGACTCATTTATTTTTCACCTTTTTCCTGATTTTCTTTTTGTTTCCTCTGTTCTCCTCACTTCAAGAAGTTTCCTGAACTCTATTCTTTCAATAGACCTTCTAAGGAACCATAATTCGCGGAAAAGTAATAAGCCTATAAGCATTACTACCCACGGAAAAACCAGTGCGGCAAAATATTCCATTTTTGCAAGAAAATTGAGAGTAGGTAAGAGCTTCATTATGGTTTCTGTTCTTTGAGCAACTTTACTTGGTATGCTCGTTGTAAGCACGGTAATAGCAGAGACAGAAAGAATTATTACAGTTATGCTAAGCAAGATGAGAATAAAATCCTCTATGAATTCTTCCGCTGCTTCGAGGAATTTTCTGATTTTTCTAACTGGCATTTGCACCACTTAAGTAAATTTATGGAAAAGCAAATATTTAACTTTATCCTCCGGCTTTAAGAGTTTGGGAACCCGACTTATATGCAAAGTAAAATATCCCAAGAATAAATATTATTCCCAAAAGTAAAGCCAAATTTTCCGTACTTCCGAACAACGGAATTTCATGGCTAAAATTTTGAATCTGAGTAATACCTATAGTTATTAAAATCAGTAAAAGCATGCCTGAAATATAAAGATTTATCTCTGGCTCGCCTTTTTCCTTTTTCCCTAACCCAAAAACTTCCATTAAAAATGCTATGAAAAACATTGCCACGAAAAACCAAGTTATGTTCGGTAGATAGGCGTAAAGGGTGCTAACAAACGGCTCGTAAGTAGAAGCAAAGTAAGCTATAACCAGAGCTATTATCATTTGCACAGCAACATTATCTCCGAAAATTCTTGCATATCTCAGAGCTCCGAAAACAATTGCAAGAGTAAAGAGAAAGGGTATCAAAAACTCTTCTGTAAGCTCGAAGCCCGGATATGGCATGAAAATAAATTGGAAAAAAGGAATTTAAAGATTTCACATTAATGGAATAGAGCAGGATGGTTGTTGAAATTTCTTACAAATATTCGCTCCTCCAGAACTATGCTCTCATAGAAAAGTACCAACTTTCGATGAAGATTTTGCCAGGGTGGATTTTTTGGAAGTGGTGAAGGTTTAACTTTAAAAATCTGTAACCGCAATATGCTATTAGGTGGTTCATGTGGTAAAGGTGGTTGAAGGTATTTATGAAGATGGAAAGATAAATTTGGTCGAAAAAATTGATGTAAAAACCTCTAAAGTAATTTTGGTTATCTTGAAATCTAAAAAAGAAAAGGGTTATCTGACAAGGGAAAAAATAGAGAAATTAAAATCTCTGATCTCCAATCTTCCGGATATTAAATCTAAATTTGACATAGAGGAGCTTTATCATGAGGCAAAAATGCATGCTTGATACGAGTTTCCTTTATAAATTATTCGTGGAAAAGAAAGTCGAAATTTTAGATGTTATGGAAAATATAAAATTTACACAATTCCTAATGTCATGGAAGAACTCTGTTATAAAATCATAATGGAAATCATAGCTAAAAAGAAAAATACCACTAAGTTTTACGAGTTAAAGTCATTTTTCGAGCAGGGAGTTTGTGAAAATGAAATTAAAGAATTGTTCCGTTCAATCAATGTGGTAAAGGAAAATATTGTTATTCTTGAATTAAACGAAGAAATTTTCGATTTAGCAAAAGAAATTTCCATCAAGTATAAACTTTTGCCAAACGACGCTCTAATCGCTGCTACTTGCAAATACTATGGAATAAGCAAAATAGCAACTTTCGATAAAGATTTTGAAAAGATTGATTTTCCATAAATTTTTATCAGGTAAAGCATGTGGCTCAGGTAATAGAAACTGTTTATGAAAACGGGATTATAAAGCCTTTGGAAAGATTTATCACACAGGAAGGAGTAGTTTTACTTCTCGAAGTAAGAGAAATAAAGGGTATTTTTCTCCGAAAGAGATAGAACTGCTTAAGAAGATGCTGAAAAAACCAAGAAATATGAGCTAACTAAGGAGGAGTTGGTAAGTTATGGAAAAACTTTTTGTTGATACCTCAGTGCTCTTGAAAATAATTATGGAAAATTATGCTTCACCTTTAGAAAAATTCTCTCATTTCATCGTCTTCACATCCTCAAACGTTATCGAAAAAGCCATGTTCAAAATCGTTACTTTGATAATTGCCAAAGAAGAAAAAATGGAAACCCATCAACGAAGAAATTATCGGGCTATCGGAAAAATTCTCGAAAAGTATCGCTTGCTCCCAAACTCGATGCTTTAATCGCAGCTGCTTGTAAGTACTATGGAATAAAGAAAATAGCGACTTTTGATGAGGATTTCGCTAGGGTTGAGTTTTTGGAAGTGGTGAAGGTTTAAAAAACTAATTCTACATTGAAAAAGAAATTTAAAGGTTTTTGCTTTCATAACATTTCAAAATATCTTTTAACGCAGATACTTTGCTCTGTAGTTCTTCAAGAACACTGCTAATTTCTTTGTACTTCTCGGAAATGTTGTTTGTGTATATTTCAAAGCTGTTTTTCAATGTTTCTACATCATTCAATACCTGCTCTTCTAAGTTTTCAAGCTTGTTTATGATTTCAGTGGTATTTGTTTTTGTATCAAATGCTGTGCTTTGAATATCATTTAGCACTATCTTTAGCTGCTCATTGTACTCCTGTAGCTTGTTTGTTACATTTTTTATTTCTTTTCCGATATTATTGTAATAGTTTTCAATATACTGTTTTACCTCATTCTTGCCTTCCTCTATTTCGTTTGTTAAATTTTTTTCCGTCTCGCAAACTCGACCTACCAAATCCTTTGCTACATCTTCGGTAATTATCCATCCTCTTTCTTTGGCTTCATCAAAAATTTTTCCGAATCGTGCCTGCAAGTGATTTAAGTTTTCTTCAGTTTTTTCTAATACATCATACCCTTTATGAACAGTTTGAATCACTCCTGTATGTGCGGTTTGTGCCAGTGCGACTTGCGCCAAAGATGTTCCAAGAAAATTGCTCTTATATTCATTTTTAACCTCTCCCATTAACTTAATTGCACTTTCCATTAATTCCTTCATCATTTTTGTTCACCTCCTTTTTTGCTAATATTTTCCAACACCCTAAATCCTTGATACACATCCTCTACTATCCCAGCATCTACCAGCATTTCCGTTATTTTATATGCCAATTCTGCGGCTTCTGGATTTTCTTGAGCCAATTGATAGATTCTTTCAAAATATTCTCTAAAATCTGTTCCTCTTACCATTGATTCATAAGCACGTACGCCAGTTGCTTCTTCGTAGCGCGCTCTTTGGGCTTCTTCTACCTCTTCTATTCCAACTCTTACAATGCGACCATCTTCAGTAAGTTGATAACGAGGTCTAAATCCAGCCCTCCTGAGTATTTGATCTTCTGTAGCCAGTCTTTGCAAGTATTGATTATAATCTTCTTCCTCTTTTTCTCTCCCACTTTTCAATATAGCATACAACTTTCCATATTCTGCTCTCTTATATTGTATTTTTTCTTTCCACTTGTCAATATTTTCCTCAGCTTTTCTATCCCAACCTCCTGTTATCCAATTCCAAAAAGGTGTAAAAACTGGTGAAGCGAGGTTCCATAAAGCTATTGTCCATCCCCAAGGGCTAAGTCCAAGTCTTTCAAGAGCAAGCATTCCTTGAATGTCTTCGAAAGTAGGAGTACACATTCCCAATTCTTCTTTAGCAGCTCTTAATTCCTCAAGTTTCACAAGTCCAATAGGAGATACCATCATAGTTGTAGGATCTTGGCGCTCCATTTTCACCACCTATTAATAATAACACATTTCTGATATATAAAGTTAACGTTCGTTAATTAACGTACAGAAATCTTTAAAAACCCAGAATTCCTCTTCTTTCTCTTCTTCTTATTTCTCTTATGACAGTTCTTCTACTTCTTAGTTCGTTATGAAGTTCTTGTGTGAATTGTTTTACAACCTCATCGCCTATTCCAGCATTTTTCATGGAAAGAATTGCTTTCTCTACTAATTGTGATATTTTTTTCTCTTCCATGGTATACGGGTTGCGGAATATTTCTTCTGCTTTTCTTTTTAGCTCATCATCATTTGTTTGTTCTCCTATCTCTTTAATCATACCTTTCAATCCTTCATTTATATCTCTTAGCTCTTCCTTGAATAAATCAAGTTCTCTCCTTCTGATAGCCAAATCTTCTACAGTTTTTGCTCCTCTATGCAACAATGGCCAAGGTGCGACTTTGTAAATCAAAAACATCACAAATGCCAGAGGAATCAAAATTGTATAAAGTGCGCTTGCTACCGCTGCCACTGTGCTATAAAATCCTGAAAAGATTACATAAACATAAGTTGCTACAAGAACTATTCTCCTTATAATTACATGCTCTCCAAACCAAAGAGAAAAAATGTAAAGAAACATGAAAAGCACGACATGGGGAATTAAAATCAAATAAAGCAGCTGGTCTTGAACAGTAGGATACCTTGCCAAAAGTTCTGGAGAAATTTTCAAAATATCCTGAAAAATCCAAGTGCTTAAATCCACCGCCATAGCTATCGTAAAAATTATGTTTTTGATAAGATATAAATCTTTAAAGCTCATAAATATAATAGCATGAGACAAACAGTGAAAGAAAAGGAAGAAAATTGAAAATTATACATTCACACAATCGCGCGAAACTGCTTGCAGAAAAATTACCTTGGTTTAACAAAGCCCCATTTTTCCAAAGCTTCTCTAAGCTCTTTATGAGTTTGAGCATATTCTTCCAAGCTTATTCCTTGCTTATAAGCATGTATTGCCTGAACAACCGCTTTAGCCCCTGCTTCTGTTCCGGAAGGATGGCCGTGAATGCCACCGCCTACTTGTATGCCTATATCGCATGTGCCGTAAATTTTTAATAGCTCTGGGATTAAGCCGGGATGCAAACCACCGCTAGCTATTGGTAGCATTGGTTTAATTTTGCTCCATTCCTGCTCAAGCATGAGCGGAAACTTTTCCTTAGCACGGTTTTCTGTTATAGCTTCTTTTATTGTTAAAACTTCTTCTTTGCTCGCTTCGAGCTTTCCTATAACTGTGCCAATGTGAATGTTATCCACTCCTGCTAAGCGAGCAAGTTTTGCAAGGAAAAGCATGGTTATTCCGTGCTTTTTGTTTCTCGTGAAAGCTGCGTGCATAGCTCTATGGCCATGAATAGCCATTTTAAGCTCGCGAGCTATCTCGCAGGCTTGTTGCACAGCAGTAAAACCGCTCACCACCAAATCAAGCATGAAATACCTAAAGCCATGCTCATAAACAAGCTTTACCCTTTTCTCAAGTTCCCTCAAATTTGGAGAGGTAACGTTAATGTAAGCATCTTTTATCTCGCCTGTCTCTTGCTCTGCTTTATCTCTAGCTTTAGCTAGCAAGCTAACGCGCTTTTCAAACCGGTTAAATTTTTGGTTTGTTAAATTTTCATCATCTTTAACGCAGTCTACGCCTCCTTTCCAAGCTTGGTAAGCAATCTTAGCATGCTCTTTAGCGCTCATGCCTATTTTTGGTTTAGGAACAGTGCTTACTATCGGGCCTTTCTTCTTTTTAAAAATCTTTTTTATCGCTTCTCTCCCATACAAAGGGCCTTTGAAATAGCGAAGATAACCTTTTGAAAAAGAAACATCTATTAAGCGTAGATTTTTCACGGCTTTCATTCCGAAAATATTTCCAGCTACTCCAGAAAGCAAATTTGCTATGCTTCCTTCTTCCCAAAGCTCTAAAGGATAAGCTATTTTTACATAGCCTTTCCTTTTCCAGAAAGCTCTCGCACGTAGAGCGAAAATCTTTTTTGTTAGCGTGTTTAAAGTTGTCCACGTCCCAATTGAGCTTTCGCTTGCGATTCTTCCAATGGCATCTTTTTCGCTAACTCCTTTAGCAGGCTCAAAGTAATATAAAGCTATTAAATCGCTTTCTTTTGGTTTGTAATTAAAATCCACAAAATCGCGATACCATTCAAATGACATAGAAGTATTTTGCCAAAACATTTTTAAATTCTTTTATTAATTTTATTTCTGCAAGAGCAAAAGCCCCGGTAGCTCAGTAGGTAGAGCGCGCGGCTGTTAACCGCGAGGTCCCAGGTTCGAGATAAGGGCGCCGCGCCCGCCCTTATCAACCCTTCCTCACCACCCTCGAAACTCCTGGCCGGGGCGCCAATTTAAACGTTCAGCGCCCGAAGGGTTTAAAAGCGGTGACATTTTAGATAAACACATGCTTGCGCTTAAGTTCGAGAAATACAAGCAAAAGCTTCTTGAAGATTCCTCGATTTCTGAGGAAAACAAAAAGCTTATTTTGGAATACCTTCGCTTTAAGGAAGCTCAAGGATTAACCAAAGGAAGGCTTAACCGAATTTTCGAATGCCTGAAGCGAATAGTGAAGGGAAACGCTGTGGATTTCTCGAAACTCTCCAGCGAGGATTTGCAAAACATCCTCGTTAAAATCAACAATTCAAAACTTAGCGAGTGGACGAAATACACTTACCTAACGATGTTCAAAGGGTTTTGCAGGTGGTTAAACAAGGAGAAAGGACTCAGCCTTGACGTGGAAATTATCAAACCCAAAGAGCCCAAAAACTCGCTCATGCCCGAGTATCTCATAACGGAGGAGGAATTCAACAAGCTTTTTAACGGCACGGATGACCTGCAAATGCGTGTTCTTTTGGGCTTGCTTTATGAAAGCGGATGTCGAATTGGAGAAATTCTTTCTTTAAGGATTCAGAATATTTCCTTTAACCAATACGGAGCAAGGTTATTGGTCCACGGAAAAACGGGTCAAAGAGTAGTGCCGATAATCTGGTTTGCTAACCTGCTTCGCCAATTCCTGGAGGTTCACCCTCTGAAAGATGACCCCGAAGCTCCTTTGTGGTTCTGGGAAGATAAGGAAGGTAATGTAAAACCAATGCGCTACGAACAATTCAGAGCGAGGTTAAAGAGGCTTTGCAGGAGAGTGGGAATAAAAAAGCGAATCTGGTTCCATCTTTTCAGACATTCGAGATTAACACAGCTCGCCAAGGACTTGCCGGAGCAGGTTTTGAAACAGATTTCCGGATGGGTTCCGGACTCAAGGATGGCGAAGGTTTACATGCACCTGAGCCAAAAGGATGTGGAAGAAAAACTTCTTGCTAATGTTTACGGGATTAAAATCGAGAAAGGGGAGGAAAGGGTTAAGATATGCCCGAAGTGCGGAGAGGTTAATTCTTACATGCTCAGGATTTGCCAGCGGTGCAGGACGCCTTTGGATTCGAAGGAGTTAATCGAAACCGAGTTAAGGGAGAAGGAGTTCGAGGAATGGGCGGAGGTTCTTCTCGAGTTCTTTAAGGCGATGGAGAAAACAAATCCCGAAATATTCAAGGTGCTCAGAGAGGTTTTGAAAAAGAAGGGGAAGGAGCATCTAATTCAAAGTAGTAATAAGGTATAAGGGAAAATCCTAAAAATATTGACAGTTTTCTTTCCATAGGTTAATCCTGTGTTAATATTTCTTGCCGAAGGTTGCTTTTTTCGGCAAAATTGCTTTATTTTACCGAAAAACGTCAAAATCCGTATGACACTAATTAAAATAATTAAAAACCTTTTTGTGTGTCTGTGCGTACTTAACGTTTTTTCGTTTAATTCTTGGAAGTGTTTTCCTCTTCGGAGAGCCCTTCTTCCGCCTCTTCAATCATTTTCTCCACGAATTTAACCCTAATATCTTCCTTTGGATACCTGTAAACCGTCTCTCCCTTTTCTCTTATCCTCGTTATTATCTGGTAAATCGTCTGTTCAGATGAAGCTCCCATAATCTTTGCAATTTCTTTAGGAGTGTATCCCTGAGAAATCAATTCCAGCACTTTCAACTGCTTCTCTGTTAGTTTGAATCCCCTCATCTCCAAAGTTTTTCTTAAATTTCTCTGAATCTTTTCAAGCTCCTCTACTCTCTTGTCCAGCTCGTAAACCTTTCTTTTCAATCCAAACACGAGGTCTATGAGCTTTTGATAGCGCTCTTCTCCCAACACAATCAATTTCACCACCTCCTAACCGTATCCTTTGTTTTCACGGTGTTTTGAGTAGTAGTTCAGGATTGTTTTAAAGTACCATATCGTGTTAAAGCGCTTAATGAATTTGAGAAGCATTCTCATTTCCCTTTCATTGAGTGAAGAGGGATTTTTCTCCAGCTTCGAGAGTATTCGGCCTAAGGTTATTCTTTTCCTATACCTTCCCCGTTTGCGGTAATGCCTTAACCTCTTTCGCATAATAGCACCTCCTCGCCAAAGTCTGCGAGGATGCCTTCTCGCAAACATCTTTCGATAAATTCTTTCGGAAAATTCTCAAGCTCGGACTTGTGGATTTTGTTACTACCGAGAAGTTTGAAGGGCACGGGTAAAAGTTTTTCTACAGCACAGCGGAAGCATGCGTAACCTTCTTTATCCGTTCTTCCTAAAGATTTGGCAAAATCATAAAGCGGTTGTTTTGGGAGTTTGCAGAAGTAGCAAGTAGGAGCATTAGATTCTTCAGAAATCTCGGTGTTTGTGACAGATGTGACACTTGTGACACTATTTTCACATCGATTTCCTATATTAGGAAATTGAGTAGAAATATCCGTCACATCCGTCACAAGTGTCACATTATCTTCCTTCCACTTTAAACCAACTATACAACGTTTTTGCTCAGAATTAACATACTTCCTTACACCGGTTTCTAATCCCATGCTCTCAAGAATTGGTTTAACTTCCGTTTTCCAATTCGGTACTCTAAATCTTGGTTTATTGGTTCTCATCCACGAAACGAATTTATGATAAAACTCTGTGCTTGGAATGTATCCCTCAGGGTCAAACTCGCAGAATTGTTTTATGAAAACTTTCAAAGGGTTTGCTCTTTCCTCGTAGCGCTCTCTCTTTTCTTCAATACTTCCCTCTCCCGTGAATTTACCTCTATCAAGGAGTTCAGGAAGTATTCTCAAGCATTTTTTCAAAAGATTCTCATATTCCCAATCAGGAATTTCCTCGAGTATATCTTTCCCTTCATCAAAAACATTAGGAAAATCGACAATTATCATTCTCGAAAAGAACCCATCGCTTGTATCAAGAGTCATGGGTAAGTTATTTGTCGAAATGATTAGTTTTGCGTAGTTTACAAAATCAAAAGTAGGTTTGTTTTTGAATTCTGCAGGAATTAAATCCTGACCGCTTAATGCTTTCAGAATTGATGATTTTTTAATTACACTAAAATCAGTTTCTCCAATAAAGCAAAGTAGCTTTTTATATAACTTAGCACTCTCAAATCTTGAGTTTTCCAATCTTTCCAATTCTGTGCTTACCGTGTTTTCTTCTCCAACGAATTTTTTCAACAATCGCAAAAATGAGCCTTTCCCGTTTCTTCCTGAGCCGTAAAGTATGAAAATTCTATGTATCGGATAATTCCTCAAGAGTGAATAAGCGCAAATCTCATAAAGAATCTGTTTATTTTCCTCACCTACCCACTCAGAAAACAACTTGTCAATTGTTGGTGTTTCTTCACTTTCTCCGATTCTCCAAGGAATTCTATTTGTGCAAAAATATTTCCAATCAACATCCTTCATTTCACCTGTTTTAATGTTGTATAGTTTATCCCTAACTTGAATCCATTCAGGGGGTAGTTCTTCAGGAATTTTCTCTCTTCCCACAATCCTTAGCGCATCTAATAGTCTTTCTTTGATTCCACGCTTGGGTATATCCCTATTCTCAAGAACATTAACAACTATCTTGAGTATTTGAGTTTCATCCACGGGCTTATAAACCGATTCTCGCCAATCCCACAGCCAAAAGGTTTTGCTGTGGTCATAAAAATACGGATTTACATACCAAATCTTTTCTGCTAATGCAACGAAATTTGTGGATTCGTTCAATTCAAAGCGAATAACATTAGCAGGACTCCATAGATGGTTTAACAATTCTTCAACACTTTCCTTCGAAAACAAAAGCGAAATATCAATACCAAATTTTTGCTTAAATGTTGCGAAAAAATCTTCTGCACTACGGATTTTGTTTTGATAAATAAAACTCTCAAGCCAATTTTTATCAAAAATGTATTCCTGCTTATTTTGAGAAAAGATTAAGAACATTTCTTCTGGGTTAAATTCCCTACTAACACCTGTGAAAATGTGCCGAAGTTTAATTTTTTGAGGGTTAACTATGCTTATTGTCTTCATCTCCACCACCAAAAGGAAAATCCATCAAGTTTTTTTGGAGAGTTTGATTTGGTAAAGTCGGTAGAGTGAGCCAAATTTTTTTACCATAATATGTAACGAAACCCAACTTTTTGAGAGTCCACAAAAATCTCTTGATTGAAGAAGACGTGATACGAAAACGTCCTGCAAGAGACATATAAACAAAGCTTTTGTCTAATGGACAACCTCGTTTCTTGGCTAAAGAAAGTAAGTGTGAATAAACTTCTTCGAGAGTGATTCTTCTCTTTCCAAAGGGTTTATAAATTTTCTCATCCAACATCTCTTTGTAAGTTACCTCAGTTTCCCCCATCATATCCGCCACCTTTTTAATTTTTTATGTTTGGTCGTTTTGTTCGGAGAGTTTTTCTTTAAGATATTCGATTAAACACATTCGCACTACTGCGCTTTTGGATAGGCACTTTTCCTTTGAGATTCTTTCCACCGTTTCTGAGACATTTTTTGGAAGTCGAACAAGCACAGCCTTCATTTCTTCCATACAACCACCTTAATCAACCTCAATCTAACGCAATCTTACGTAATTATATTGTAAAGAAAAATATTTAAATTTTTCGCAACATAACGATAATAAAAGTAAAGTGACGAAAGGTGATTATGTGAAAACCTACGAGAAGGAGTTGTTAAACGAGTTAAAAGCCCTTCCAGCATTTCAAAAAATAAAAGTCAAAGAAAAAGAAAGTCTTATTGATGCACTTTTTTCATTTTTAAAAAGTTTGTTACCAGAAGAAAAATTAGTCATTCAAATTTTATACAATTCGCCCAATCCTTTAAGTGTTAAGCAAATAAGAAAGAAATACGCTATTTTTATGGCTACCAAGAGTCTTGAACTTACTCTTAAACTTAGTTGGATAAAATCAAAGTATCAGCAAAGATTTGGTAAAAAGTTGCCCTCAGGAAATAATTTAGGAAAATTTATTCAAATGGCTTTTCTTGAGCCTTCAATTAGGAATTTTTTTGAGACATTTAAAGAAAAAGAAATAGAATCCCTAATTTCGTTTCTTAATAAAAATCTTCCTGAAAAAATTCCATCTTACTATAAATTAAAAGGAATTTTAGAATACTTAGAAAGTATTGGAGTTGTGAATAAAAGAGAATTAACAGGAAGAAAGGCAGAAACAGTTTGGTTTCTTTCTCCAATATTCTCGAAAATATGTTCTTCTATAATCTCGTTTATTGAAAGGGAAAATAATAAAAGACCAATAACAAGTATCGAAAAAGAAGTTTACTTTCTAATAACTGGCAGATTTCCCCAGAAAACGATTAAAATAGAGAATATATTGAAACCTAAAAAATCAGGTGATTAAGGACATGAAC
>CAZQLM010000007.1:0-22854 GCA_964594175.1 uncultured archaeon
TACGTTAGCAGCCTTTTAATCTCCTTAACAAATCCTTCAGCATTTTTAATTAAATTTCAAAAAGAGTTTGCGGATCTTAAGGAAAATAAAAATGAAAATGTTTGCAATCTCCGACCACACCACACACTTCCAAAATTTTAAATTCTATTGTGTTTTTAAATATATTATGGAAGAAAATCTTATAAAACTCGGTGTCATGCTGATTTTACTTGGTTTTTTTCTAGTGTTTGCAGGAGCTGTGATTGGTGTTAGAGAAGGGAATGTGAAATTCGGTTTTGGTGGTTTTATCGGGCCTATTCCTTTCGGTTTTGCAAACGATCCCAGAATGCTTTGGATAATCATCGCAATCTCAATTTTGATGCTCGTTCTATTTTTTCTATTTATAAAACAGATTTAAACAAGCTTGTAAAAAACAATATTATGGGCAAGGTTCAGGAAAGAATAAAGAAAAACTCCTGGGTTTTGCTCCTTGGAAAAAAGAGCTATGTTGTAAAGGTTAAAGGAATTTTTCACTGCGAATTTGGAAAAATCGAGCTGGAAAAGCTGGTTGGCAAAGCATATGGTACAGAAATCGAAACGCATTTAGGAGAAAAATTCGTAGCGTGCAAACCCCTTTTCACAGATTTATTGAAAAAAGCAAAGAGAAAACCGCAGATAATTTTGCCGAGAGATGCTGCTGTAATTCTGGCAAAGACAGGAATAGGGAAAAGCTCTGTAGCTATAGACGCAGGAACAGGCTCTGGATTTCTTGCAATGTTTCTCGCAAATTTCGTTAAAAAAGTTTACACATATGAAAAAAGGAAAGAATTTTACGAAATTGCTAAGGAAAACTTCCGTGTTCTTGGTTTTAGGAATGTTGAAATAAAATACAAAGATGTAAGTAAAGGATTTGATGAAAAAAACGTGGACTTAGTAGTGCTGGATCTGGAAAAACCTGAGAAAATAGTTAAGCATGCTTATAACTCGCTCAGAGATGCTGGCTATTTAGCTGTTTTTTGCCCTTATGCAGAAGAAGTAGGAAAAGTCGTTAAGGTAATGAAGAAAAATTTCACTGAAATAGAGGTTGTGGAAAACATGCAAAGAGAATGGGAGATAAGTTTTGATAAATCCGGGCAAAGCCATTTGAGAGCAAAGCCATTCTTAACCTTTACTGGATTTTTAGTCTTTGGGAGAAAGAAACACATGCCACTCAAATGAAAGCAAAACATTTATAAATTTCTATCCAAAGGTTTTAACCATGTACTGGATAGCAACAGTAGAGGACGATATTCGCGTTGCTCCAGAAGATCTTGAAAAGGACGTGAAAGAAGCTATTAAGGAAAGTATAAGCAAGAGCTACGAGGGTGTTGTGGATCCAAAAACAGGGATTTTTCTTGCTGTGGATGAAATCCTGGAAATAGGTGAAGGTAGAGTTCTTCCAGAAGATCCCGGAGTACATTTTCCCTGTAAATTCAAAATTCTTGTCTGGAAACCTGTGGAAAAGCAAATAGTAGAAGGAGAAGTCGTGGACGTCACGGAATTCGGAGTGTTCATAAGGATCGGAGCGATCGACGGATTGGTGCACATTTCGCAGATAATGGATGACTATGTTAGCTACGATGAAAAGAACTCAATGCTTGTTGGAAAAAGCTCAAGAAAAACACTCAAAGAAGGAGACAAAGTGAGAGCGAGGGTTATTTCCGTGAGCCTTAAAGAAGAGAGCAAGATAGGTTTGACGATGCGTCAGCCAGGTTTGGGAGCTCTTCAATGGCTGGAAAGGGAAAAGAAAGCTTCTCAAGAAAGGGAGAAGAAAGGAGGTAAGAAGAAATGAATGAGTTCGCTTGCAAGATATGCAGGCGTATAGTTAAAGGAAACTTCTGCCCGGTTTGCAAAAGCCAAGATTTAGCGAAGAGCTGGAAGGGTTTGCTTATAGTATTCAGTACAGAATCCGAGATAGCGAAAGCAGCAGGAATAACGGCTCCTGGTAGATATGCTGTAAAGGTAAAGTAAAACCTATAGTCTATCTTTAATGCAAATAAACTCATTGGCTTTCCTTAACTTTATTATGAAAGAATAAGGAGTGGCAAAATGAAAATTACCATTGTTTACGACAACACAGCTTTCAGAAAGGATTTGCAAGCAAATTGGGGGTTCTCGGCGCTTGTAGAAGTTAAAAAAAGAAAAATACTTTTTGACACGGGAGCAAATGGAGGGATTTTGCTTTCGAATATGAAAAAGCTTAAAATTGATCCAAAAGAAATTGGAGATGTTTTTATCTCTCATCTTCACTGGGATCATGTAGGCGGTTTAAAAGATTTTCTTCGGGTAAACAATAAAGTAAAGCTCTGGGTTCCTTCTTATTTTCCAGTAGCAGAAAAGGCAGGAAAAGTTATTGAAATAAAAAAGCCAAGAAAACTTTACGATGGGGTTTACTCCACCGGTGAACTTGATGGAATAGAGCAATCTCTTTGCGTTGAAACGAAAAAAGGTGTTGTGCTCATAGTAGGATGCTCGCATCCGAGAATGGAAAGAATTCTTAGCATAGCTTCAAAATTCGGAAAGGTTTACGGTATTATAGGTGGTTTGCATTCAACTAGGCCTGAATCCTTAAAAGCTCTAAACTTGATCTGCCCTGCCCATTGTACGCGATACAAAGCGGAGATAAAATTTCTCTATCCAGAGAAGTGCATTGAAGGAGGAGCGGGAAAAGTGATTGAGATATGAAAGAATTAATAGAAATAAGAAAATACTTGAAAGAAAAATCGAGCAGCAAAGCAAGAGAAAGCTTTCAAAGGTTTGTTTCAAAATCTGAAAAATGCTATGGAGTTTATCTTGCTGAGATAAACAAACTCGTCCCGAAATACGCTTCCTGCGGATTTAAACTTGTTGAGAAATTATGGAAAAGCTACTATATAGAAGAAAAAATTTTGGCAGCAAAAATTTTAGGAAAAATTTGTAAAAAAGATCCAAATAAAACACTGAAGTTGATAGAAAGTTTCCTTAACGATATCTCAAACTGGGCAGTGTGCGATACTTTAGCAACGCAGGGAATAAGAGCGATAGCAAAAATAAAGAAAAAAGAAATTTTTGAACTTTCGAAAAAACTGATAAAATCAAAAAACCCTTGGAAGAGAAGGTTCGCAATAGTTTTGCTGCTCAACTTCAAAAAGGATATAAGCTCGAGAAAGGAAATTGAAAAAATACTTAAACAAGCAGAAAATGATGAAGAATATTACGTTAAAAAAGCAATAGATTGGATAAAGAGAAGTTTTAAAGATTGATAAAGGAGTTGATAATCAAAGGAATGATTAGGAAAATTATGCTTTAGCGAAAGTTGAAGAATAGGCGATAGAAGAGGTTGAAAAAATGAAAAAGGCAAAAATAATCAGAGCAATTAAGTATGCCCTTGAGATGATGTTAATTCTGAATTTTGCGCTCTCCATTATACCTGTTTTGATAAACCCAGAGGCATGGCTCTTTGGACACAAGCTTGGCGGAATAAAAGCTTGCTGCTGGTTATTGGCAAATGGTGCTATAGGGTTAATGCTTGCATATCTTTTATTCAAAGATGTAAAGCACTGCTACTTAGCTGCGGCTATATTTTTTCTCGTTAATTTTGTAAACGTTATTGTAATTCCTATTAGCACATTTTCTCCTTTCTATTTCTTTGGAGTTGTTTTCTCTCTAGTTGGAGTTTTTGGTGAAAAATGGCACTGAAGCAAAAAAAATTAAATAAAAAAAGCCGAGATTGATTGATATGAATTTAAAAATTTTGGTTTTAATCTGGATTCCAATTTTAGCAGGAGTATGGATTTGGTTTTCAATCCAAACCGAAAAAGCAAAATCAGAACAGTCAAAAACACCAGAGATTTTGTCAAATATTTCTGTTGAGCCAAAGAAAGAAAAGCCAGAAATAACTTTGATCTCCGTTTATGACAATTATCAAGTGGATCCGAGACTTAAAACTGATTGGGGCTTTGCTACTATAATAAAAACTCCTAAGGAGCTGATACTTTTTGACACAGGTGCTGATTCGGAAATTCTGCTTTCAAATATGGAAAAACTGGGCATTAATCCCTTATCAATTAAAAAAGTAGTTATCTCCCATATTCATAGCGACCATGTAGGTGGTTTAAAAGGTTTCTTGGAGAGAAACAGTAATGTTACAGTTTTCGTTCCGAGTTCTTTTCCTCAATCTATCAAAGATATGATAATCCAGAAAGGAGCAAAACTTGTAGAGGTTTCGGCACCAAGGGAAATTTCAGATTTTGTTTACACAACTGGAGAGCTTTATGCTTTTCCACCAGAGCAATCCTTGATCATTGATTCAAGAAAAGGCTTAGTAATTATTACCGGCTGCGCCCATCCAGGGATAGTGAATATTGTTAAGAAAGCCAAGGAATTGATGAAGAAAGATAAGGTATACTTGGTTTTGGGAGGATTTCACCATCCTCCTGTTTCTTGTGTTAAAGAATTTAAAAAATTGCAAGTTGAAAAAGTTGCACCATCCCATTGTACAGGTGATTTAGCAAGGAAAGTTTTCAGAAAAGAATATAAGGAAGATTTTATCGAGTACGGGGTAGGAAAAATAATCGAAATTAAATAAAGCACGTGGAAAACTTTTAAAGAAAAAATTTTCTTATATTTATAAACCTTTTTAAAAAAATTCTTTTGCATGCACGAGGAAGCGCAGCTCAAGCTGAAAAAGCTTGTAGAGGAGCTTGAGAAAATTCGTGGCAGGCACACAGAGCTTATTAGTCTTTATATTCCAGCTGGCTATAATTTAAATGAAATAGTTTCCATGATTTCTCAGGAAATAGCTCTTACAGAAAACGTTAAAAGCAAAACAGTAAGAAAAAACGTTACAGATGCTTTGACAAAAATTCTTCAGCATCTGCGCTTGTACAAGCAAACTCCGGAAAACGGTTTAGTAATTTTCGCTGGTAACGTTTCGCAGCAGGAGGGGAAGAGCGATATCAAGCTATGGGCAATAGAGCCACCACAGCCAATAAATGTAAAGCTTTACTGGTGCGATCAAAAATTCGAGCTTGCTCCGCTAAAAGAACAGCTTAAAGAGAAAGAGGTTTACGGGCTAATAGTTCTCGATACAAAAGAATGCACAATTGGCTTGTTAAGCGGAAAAAACATTAAAATGCTAAAGCATATGGAAAGCATAGTTCCAGGAAAGTTTATCAAAGGTGGGCAGAGCGCAGCGCGCTTTCAGCGCGTTCGCGAGGGCTTGATAAATGACTGGTACAAAAAAATCGGCGAAATAGCTAAAGAGCTTTTTTCGCAGCATGAGCTTAAGGGATTGCTTATCGGCGGGCCAGGAGTGAGCAAGGAACATTTTCTTGCGGGCGAGTATTTGCCTAGTGAGCTAAGAAAAAGGGTTATAGGTGTGGTTGATACAGGCTATACAAGTGAGCACGCTTTGCACGAGCTAGTCGAAAAAGGGATAGAGTTTATCAGAGAAAGTAAATACGCAAAGGAAAAGGAAATTTTGACAAGATTTTTCTCTGAGCTCAAGAAGGAAAGCGAGCTTGTAACATATGGATTGAGCTATGTGCTCAATGCATTGCGAAAAGGTGCTGTTGAGCTATTACTTATTTCAGAAGATTTTCCCTGGAAAGAGGTTAAGGCTTACTGCAGGAAATGCGATTTTGCTGAGAAAAAATTTGTAAAGGAAAATGAAAAAATTCTTTGCCCGAAGTGTAAGGGAGAGATGGAAATACTTGAAGAAATGCAGGGTATAGAAGCATTGGAAGAAATGGCAAAGGATTTCAGCACTAGTATCTACATAGTTTCTCGCGGTACGAGAGAAGGAGAACAGTTTTACAATCTCGGTGGAATTGGCGCTTTTCTAAGATGGAAAATTGAAGAGTGAAAAGAATTTAAAGTTTTTTGTTGTTACACCTTTCATGGACATAGACTATAAATTATTTGAGAAATTACCGAAAACGCCATTGGAATATGATGTAACACTTAAATTTTCAGAAAATAAAACCAAGAAAATGATTAGAATGAACATTTCTCCTAACAAAAATGCATTTCATTTATTTGGCTATCTACATCCTAGTGAAATAATAAACGTTCATCCGCCTGTACCGCAAAAATGTCTAGGAAAAATGATAAGGCAAACCGTTAAAAATGTTGTTCACGAGATTAGAGAGTGCATTTTGGAAAACTTTTTGAAAACTTTAAGAAAATATAGTATACAATTACTTTCAAAAGATGAAATTGAAATAAGCGAAAAGGGAATTTTAGGAATTTTAGATGAAAGTGAAATTTTAGGTACTTTTCACTCTCCAGAGCTGGGAGAAGGATATCTTGTCAAAATACTCAGATGCTATTGGTATAGTGGTAAGTGAAAAATTTCTTTAAATGGTATTTCTCTTTCCTCTCCAGTTTCCATATTTCTGAGCTTTATTACATTTTTTTCCTTTTCTCTTTTTCCAAAGAAAATCACGAACTCGAATCCTTTAGAGTTTGCGTAATCGAGCTGCTTGCTCAGAGAGCGTTGCATTACATCTAGCTCGCAGGCAAAGCCTTGTTCTCGTAAAACAGAGCAAATTTTTATACACTCTTTCAAAAGTTCTTTATCAACAACAGCTACAAATACGCTTGGTTTTTTGATTTTTTCAGCAAATTTCTCGTCAAGCATTTCCATTATTCTTGTTACTCCGAGCGATATTCCTGTAGCAGGGAGTTTTTTAGAAGAAAAGATTTCTATAAGGTTATCATACCTTCCACCTCCCCCAAAGGACAAGCGCTCTTTTTCAAAATAAATTTCATAAACAAGCGATGTATAGTAATCAAGCCCTCTTACCAAAGACAAATCCACTCTAAGTTTTTTCTCGATTCCGTAAAAGCTCGCGAGCTCTAAAAGCTTTTCTATTTCTTCATTTCCTTTTTCCTTAATTTCAGAAAAATCTTTTTGAACAATTTCAAGAACTTTCTCAGCGTTTACACCAATTTGCTCAAGCTCTTTTCTCACATTTTCTGCACCGACTTTGTCAAGCTTATCTATTATCCGAAAGCACTCTTTTATTTTCTCTCCTGCAAAAGGCTTGAGCAAATTTTCAATAAGAGCTCTGCTGTTAACGCGAATCGCAAAATTTTTCACCCCAAGCTTTTTCAAAACCTCGCACGCGCATGCCAAGCACTCTGCATCTGCAAGTAAAGATGAAGAACCAACAATATCTATGTCTGCCTGCCAAAACTCGCGATAGCGCAGGCGCTGCGGGTTATCGTAGCGCCACACAGGGGCTATTGCATAACGCTTAAACGGTTTTGCAAGCTGCGGATTTGCTGCTACAAAACGAGCTAAAGGCATGGTTAAGTCAAACCTCAAACCTAGCTCTCTTCCTGCCTTGTCTTTAAAATAATAAATCTCATCTTTAACCCCTTCTCCCAACCCGCCCTTAGCTGCGAGAATTTCAAACTTTTCAAAAGCAGGTGTGAACAAAGGCTCAAAACCAAAGTTTTCAAAAGTTTGTTTACAGATTTCTATTATTTTCCAAAGTTTCCTTGCCTGATCTTGAGCTATATCCTTTGTTCCTTTTGGCGGAGCTAAATCGAATTTCATTTTTACTCACCAAATAACATTTTTGTCTGCGAAGAGCTTTCTTTGTTTGAAATAACTACTGCATAACTTCTTAATATTTCTTCAAAAATTTTCAAATTATTTGCTTTTGACGTTTTTCCAGAAGAAACATTATCTATTGCAATATCCGCAAATCCAGCTGTAACCCAACCTTCTGTTTCACCTACAGCATTTTCTATTTCAAAACTTTCTATTCCCTTTTCACGTATCCATTTTTCAGATAAATTTGGATAAGGTGTTACTATCCTTAATCGCAAATCTTCATATTTTTCCAGGTTAAAATCCTTTTTTGTTAAAGCACAGATTTTAGCTTTAGCAGAAGATGTAAATTCTTTTAAAACCTCTAGATTCGTTTTATAACCTTTTTTCAAAAGATATTCCTCAAACCAATCCTTTCCTGTTATACCAAGTAAAGCTTTTTCTGGATATTTTTCAAGAATGATTGGGACATCACGAGATTTTACTAAAAGTAGATTATAATTTCCTAATGAAAAAGAAAATTTTCTTTCTTCAATCACAATATTTTTTCCTGTTAATTCTTCTAAATAATTTCTTATATTTCCGTTGTCATATCTTAGTATTTTTTCTCCTACAATGAATCCACTCCCCCATCATTTTTCACCCTTTTCATTTTTTCAAAAATTTCAACAGCTAGCATTCCTAAAGGTGTTAATTTTACAGGAAAAGAATTCTTGTAGGTTACAAATCCAAACCTTTCCAACCGGTAAATATTATACTTCACAGTAGACTCTGCTATTTTTGCTTTTTTCGAGAAATATTTTGCAAACGAAGAAACTGTTAAGCTTACTTCACAAATTTCTTTGAGCATTAAAACCTGCTTTTCACTGAGCAAATTTTTCAAAAGCTTTCCAAAATATTTTTCAAAACTGCAACGTGTTCCATGCAATCACCAAAAGAGAGTTTACCACTAAATTATTTAAATCTTGTAGTCAAGAAAACTTGACTTGCAAGCTGCGAAACTTCTCAGTAAAAAATGTCTTTTTCGCAATAAAAACTTACATCTTTTTTTCCCAAGGCTCTTGCAAGGTTGTAGTAAAATATACTGTATTTTAGGAGAGCTGTGAAGAAAGCGTCCTTTAATTTTTTGAATCTTTCATCAAGAATTTTCTTAAATTCAAAAACTTCACTTGGATAATCCCACCGCACGTACCAAAGTCTATGATCTACCTGCTCTACGTGTTTTCTATCTATCCATAACTCCAGAACTCTTTTATCCATTTTACCCTTTTTCACGCGCTCTTCCAAAATTTTTCTTAAATCCCTTTCAAGAGCCATTTCGCCTGCAATTTCATGCTTACATCGCAGTTTAAGGCCAGAAACGTAATTTAGATATTTCTTGTCGTCGCAATAACAGGGAGAAGCTTGTTGTATGCAGATAAAGTTTTTATCAAAATTTGGTTTTATTTTAAAATGGATTTCGTAGGAAGTAAATTTAAATCTTCCTTCTGAAGGTATTTTTACTGTAATATCAAAGCTCCCTGTTTCATCGCATGGTCCTCCTTTCCAACCATAAGAAGCACTATTTCTCAGTTCTATTGCCTTTAATCTTCTCCACGGCTCTCCGTAAGTTTCAACTTCAGCTATGTTGTAATGCTCCCACAGTTTTCTCCAAACTTTCAGAAATTTAACCTTTTGCTCGTGTTTCATATCTTTCTACCTCGGTTTTTTGCATAACTTTCTGCAGTGTATTTAAGTTTTTAAATTTTTCTTCTTGCAAGTCCTTGAAAAAGATGTGAAGGTGAAATTTCCTCTATCAAAAACTTCACAGTATTATTTTCTTTTACTTTTTTGCCTTTGACTTTGAGTTCATTTTTCCAGAAAGGTGTTTTCACCACAAAGGTTTCGTATTCTCCGCCCTCTCCAGAGATTTCGCAACCATGTTTTTTCAAATCTTCAACAAAAGCTTGCACGTTTTCCTTCGTAATTTTTACTCCAACCCATTTTTCAAGCTCTTCTCCTGCATGGACAACGAGAAACTCAAAACCGTGCTCCGTTATTTCCAAAAGCAATTTCTCGCTGCTTTTATGCCACAGAGGAGCATATCCAGCTATGCCAAGTTCTTGGCAAATGAAATCCAACCTATGCTTTTGATACTCGCTTTTTACAGCTCCGCTAACAAGTGCTTCAAAGTTATCTTTTTGTTTAGTTTTTTTGAGATGGTGTAAAATTTCCGTAACTTCTTCCTCTTTTTCGCCTGTTACAAAAATTTCCTTATGCTTCACATTACTAAGCTTTGCTTGGAATGAAACAAATTGAACGTTTATACTGTGAAGCATATAACTTTCTTTTATCCTTGGAATAAACGTAATCCATTGACATATACTAAAACCCTGCTGAAGCATTAGATAAAAAGCATAAATCGAATCCTTTCCTCCCGAAATAATTGCCACGCCCTTCATAAAATTTTATTTTACTTCCTTTACCAAATATATATCACCTTCCTCATCTCCAGTACCAATACCGATTGTATCAAGAGCTTCTATTACAGGAATATTTGGACTTTCCTCCAAATCTATCTCTTTTTTATTATATCAATATCGCACATTATGGGAACTGCTTTTTTGTATACTATTTCGAAACCTTCTTTCTTTAATGCTTCGCTAACTTCTTTTAATCCCTCTTCCCCACCTGTACCGCATATTTTTGCGCATGCATTGCATGCAATTACAACAATTCTCTTTAATGAATCTCTAGTCGAGCATTATTTCCGCAAATCCTGTATTGTATTTGCCAGCATGCCGCTCAGCCATTTATTCTTTCTTTAACCGCATTTACAAAATCTTTGAAATCCTCTCTCTTTATTCCCAACCCTATTTTGCCTTTTTTCGTTTCTAGAATAACAAGCTCTTTCCTGCTTCTTGAATAAACTTTAACTTTTCCTAAATTCTTGAAGTGAAAAATTCCGTAAAAGCCGAAAAGCCCGCCTGAACCAAATAAACGAAATGCAACGAATTTTGTTGTTGCGATGTCTCTTATTTCACGGTATGGTATAAAAACGCTCCCAGCAACCTTTTTCACCCTTATCCCATTTTCTTCAGTTATGACTTTTAGTGGAGTAAAGAGATATACTAAAATTGTTACCAGGGCAAGGAAGCACGCGAAAAGCGTGCCAAGAAAAAAGGATATCGAATAAATCATGAATGTTGCAAAAATGCAAATAATGAAATAAACGGCTGTAAGGGTTTTTGTTGCCTTATCAGCATAAAGCGAGTACACCTTTTTCATGATCTTGATATTTTTTAGCTTTCTTATATAAGTTAGCACAATTTTTTAGCATGGAAAAGAAAATTAGAATAATTTTGACAAAAGCGAAAAAAGCATACTCAACAACAAAAATTCCTGGAGCGAAATGGGCTGTAAACCCTTATATAGGATGCGAGCACGCATGCAAGTACTGCTATGCCAAATTCATGTGTAAGTACTATAACTATGGAGAATGGGGCTCGTGGGTTGTTGTAAAAGAAAATCTTCCGCCGTTAATTAAAAATAAATACGTAAATGGGCGTGTTGTTATGAGCACAGTAAGCGATGTTTATCAACCGGTGGAGAGAGAATTTCTGCTTACAAGAAATGTGTTAAAAAATATGAGCAAATCGGTCAAGCTTTCTATTTTAACAAAATCTGATTTAGTTTTAAGAGACATAGATTTATTTAAAAAATTCGCTTGCATAGAAGTTGGGCTTACAATCAATGGTTTCGAAGGTGAACTCAAGAAAGAAATTGAGCCATATTCTCCTTGTAACAAGAAAAGAATAGAAGCGCTGAAAATACTGAACGAGAATGGAATTAAAAATTATGCTTTTATCTCCCCAATAATTCCAGGATTGGTTGATGTAAAGAAATTAATAAAAGAAACAAAAAATTTTACAACTTTTTACTGGTTTGAATTTTTGAATTTAAACGCCAGCGGCAGAGAGTTCAGAAAATGGTTAATGGAAAACCATCCAGAAAGTTATGAAATACTTTCCGATAAAACAAAAACAGAAAAATATATAAATAGCGTGATAGATGTAATAGAAAAAAGCAGAGTTACTGTCAAAGGTATTTGCATTCATCACCCCAAATTGGTAATCAGGAAAAACATTAGAGATTTATTTTCTTGGTAGCTATTTGAACAAATCCTCAACAGCTTTTTCAAAAACTTCAACAATTTTCTCTTCTTTCGCGTTTGCAAGTTTTCCGTCACGAACAACAAAATTTCCTGCCACAAGCAAATCTCTTACGCAGTTTCCTGTTGCAGAATACACCAGATTTGAAACAGGATTTAGCAGAGGTTTCATAGAATAATGCTCCAAATCTATCAAAGCTAAATCAGCTTCTTTCCCAGGCTCTATGCTTCCAGAATTTAAACCGAAGCATTTCGCTGGATTAACCGTAGCTAAATCAAGTGTTTGCTGTGCCGTTAGCTCAATTCCGTTCCATCTATACCACTTTTGTAATAAAGCGCAGAACTTCATTTCGCGAAACATATCCAGGCTGTTATTGGAACAAGCTCCATCCGTTCCTATGCAAACATTCACGCCTGCCTGTAAGTATTCACGCATAGGGAATGCTCCTCCTGTGGCAAGTTTCATATTGCTTGCCGGACAATGGACTGCTTTGGTACCGTATTTTGAAAGAATTTCTATTTCCCTTTTTGAAACCCAGCTTCCGTGAAAAATTACTGTATTTTCGTCGAGAAATCCAAGCTTTTCTAAATATTCTACTGGCCTTACTCCGTGTTCTTTAATGCAATCGAAAACTTCCTTACGTGTTTCTGAAAGGTGTATGGTTTTTAGCAAGTTTCTCTCTTTTGCAAATTCATTTACCCATTCTAAAAGCTCTTTGGAGCATGTGTAAATAGCATGCGGAGCTAATACCGGCTCTATTCCTTGATATTTCCCGCGAACGCTTTCTATAAATTTTTTTGTTCTTTTTATCTCACGCTCGCGTTTTTCCTCGTTGAACAAATCGATCATTCCGTACCCCAAAAAAGCCTTCATCCCTATCTCGCTTACTGCCTTTGCAACTTCTTCCATTTCGAAGTACATATCAACAAAGCAGCATGTTCCTGTTTTCGCCATTTCCATGCATGCGAATAAAGCTCCTGCGTAAATATGCTTAGGTTTTAATTTTGCCTCAACCTTCCACACATCGCTTAGCCAAGCATGCAGCTCTTGGTCATCGCGATAGCCGCGCATTAAAACCATGCTTGCATGTGTATGCGCATTGAACAGAGCCGGCATTACGAGCTTTTTAGAACAGTCAAGAACTTCATCTGCGTTTTGCGAAATATTTTTGCCTATTTCCTTTATTTTTCCTTCTTCTATTAAAACATCTATATTTTTCAGAATTTTTCTGTCGCTGTTTTGCGTTACTACGATTCCGCAGTTTTTCAGGAGCAAGCTTTCCATGAAAAAATTTTGAAAAAAGAATTATAAAAATTTGGAACACAAAAAGTCGGAGCAAAGCTTTTCAAAGCAAGCGGAATTTCGGCGTTTACTGCGAGAATTTCCCTTCTTTAAATGCTTTTTCGACAAACTCAGCAATTCTATCAATGAAAAGCTCTATCTTGTCCGTTACTAAATGAAGCCAGTAACCGATAAATGCAATGCTCGCAAATATAATGCTCCAGAAAATATCCGTAAGTTTATAGCTAAGAAGGAAAACAAATACAGACCAGGAAAAAATCCCAAGATAACCGTGAGAATACTTTCTTTTATGAGTTGGAATATACCTTTTTTCTCTTTTGATTACGTTTCCAAAAAGATAAAGAAAATCTGGAAGCCATGCAGAGATATAAAGTAATGCCAGCGCAATAAAAAAATAATGAAAACAAAATTCTCCATTTCCGTAAAGGTAGATTACCAGAAGTAGTAAAAGCGTTCCGAGATATTCGCAAGCCTTTACAGCGATTTTATTGTGTCTTTCGAATTCTTTTCTTATATGGAGCTTGCTTCTCCCTTTTCCCATCCACTCATAAACAAAATCTTCAGCCTTCGATCGTAGGCTCATGAAAATATTAAAGTTCATAAGAATAAATTTTTGAGTCTGCCAAGATAAGTGCCGTCTACAAGGTAAATCCTTGCATTTTCCAAATCCAAAAATTTGATGTTGGGCCCTAAAGGTGAATACTCCGGTGAGTTTATTTTACTTCCTCCTAAAAGAGTGTTAAAGGCTGGAAAAATAACAGCTTTTTTGAGATTGCAGCCCGAGTTGTATTTTTCTTCGAAACGTTTTGCAAAAACCTTTGCTACGATCCAGCAAGGTTCGGCAAAACGCATTCCAAAGCGATCAACAAATTCTATGCTTGCATGCTCGTGAGCGAGGAAAAGATAGTGAGCTTTTAAAAGCTCTTTTCCTATCCACGCATGTCCGTGGGCAAACGCAAAATTTTTCAGTAAAACGCCTTCTCCTGGGAAAATTTTTACAGAGCTCGGGCAATATTTCTCGATGTCCCCGTCGTGATTACCCTTTGTAATAATTATCTGGGCGTACTTTGCTATACTTTCTAAAAATTCCGGTAGCTCGTATTTTTCCTGTAAAGAAGGTACGGGAACTGAGTGCTTAACGTCTCCTAAAAGCAGGAGCTTTTCAGGAGAAAACCACCTTACTAATTTTCTTATTTTTTCAAGAATTTTTCTCGTCTGCGAAGGTATGCTTATACCAGAGCGAAAAAGCTCGTACTCAAAACCTATATGCAAGTCTCCTAACACCAAAACTTTCTCTTTTTCAAGATAAAGTGCTCTTTCCTTGGAGAAAAGCAATTTCACAGACATAATTTTTATTAACTTTACTTAAGGATAAAAGAATATGCATGTCGGTACGGTTATCTCTACAGCGTCCACTCCGAGCACAGAAAAATTTCATTTTGTGCTCACGGAAAATGGTGAAATTAAGAAAGGTCAGTTTGTAGCTGTAAGAAGCGAAGAAGGTAATATAATAGCACGTGTAGCGGACGTTATACGCGTGAATCCTTACTTCGAAAGGGCAGAATCCGTTCGCGAGTTCGAGCGTTCGGGAAAATCTCTTACAGAGCTATTTCCATCTGATCGTTGGGAATATCGTGTTGGAGAGGCTGTGCCTTTGGGTGTTTATAATACTAGCGGTGAGCTTCAGCGCAGTTTTGTACCACCTTCTCCTGGAGAAAAGGTATTTCTGGCGGGAAAGGAAGAGCTTTTTAACTTTTTCGGATTTGATGAGCACGGTTTGTTCTTGGGAGAAGTTCTGCATCACAACGTTGAGGTAAAGCTCAATTTGACAAGACTTCTGCAAAAGCACCTGGCGATTCTTGCGATGTCCGGGGCTGGAAAATCTTACCTCACAAGTGTTCTGGTTGAAGAGCTATTGGAGAGAAAAGAAAACTTCGGAAAAATAGGAATAGTGCTTATAGATACGCACGGCGAGTATATTGGTTTTGCAGAAGATGAAAGATACATGCACAATACATTTGTGGTAGAGGGAAAGGATTTTAAAATAGGTGTTCCTTCTCTTTCCCCCCAGTTCTTCGCAGAATTTATTCCGCAAATGAGCGCTGTTCAAAGAAGAGAGCTAACTAAGCTTTTAGCGCATTTACATGAGGAAAGAAGGGAAAGACCATTTGATTTAAATGATCTCCTTGAAATGCTGGAGAATGATAAAATAATTAAGAAAAGTGATACAAGAAGCATTCTCTACACGTATCTTTCTGAGCTCAATGCAACAGGGCTTTTCGGTTATTACGATAATCCTTCTCTGGACAAACTCACTAGGCCTGGGCAGCTAACGATAATAGACATTTCCGATCTTACCTCGCAAAAGGAGAAACAGATAATAGTTTCATATATTGGTAGAAGGCTTTTCGAGGCAAGAAGAATCGAAAGAATTCCGCCAGTTCTTTTTGTGATAGAGGAAGCACATAACTATGCTCCAGAGAGTGTGAAAAGAGAGGCTGCAATTTCCAGAGGTATAATCGAAAAAATAGCGAGGGAAGGAAGAAAATTTCATCTTTCTCTCTGTCTAATTTCTCAGCGACCGATAAATCTTTCCACTACAGCTCTTTCGCAGTGCAACACTCATATAATTTTGCGTGTGACAAATCCTTATGATTTGGAGCACATAGGGAAAACATCAGAGGGAATCACAAGAGATGTGCTTAAGACAATCTCTTCTCTTCAGGTAGGGGAAGCTCTTGTCGTTGGAGAGGCTGTAAATTACCCATTATTTTTCAAGGTAAGAAAAAGAAAGAGCAAAAAGACGGAAAGAGGCATTAGCTTGGAAGAGGCTGCAAAAAGATTTATGGAAAAACTTAATTCCATAAGCAGAGATGCTAAGGCTTTTATGTAATCTCTACAAGTTTGATTTCTTCAAAGAAAACGCAAAATGAAAACGAATCTGAAACAAGAGCTTTTATTTAATACCCTTGAGTTTCGCTATTGAAAAGTAGTTATTTAAATTTTTCTCTCGTTTTTCTTTTCATGAAATTTGACGAAAAGGTTTTCAGCACTTTAAAATTTACGGGTCTTTCAAAAAACGAAATAAAGGTATATGCAGCTTTAATTACGCTTGGCTCGTGCACGGCTGGTGAAATAGCAAGAAAAGCAGGAATAGATAGAAGAAATGTTTACGACGCTTTGGAAAGGCTTTCAAAAAAGGGTTTGGTGGGTTTTGTTCAAAAAGGGAAGGTTAAATATTTTGAGCCTTCATCACCAGCAAGAATTTTAGAAATTTTCAAAAAGAAAAAAGAAGAAATGGAAAGAAAAGAAAAGGAAATTACAGAAATTCTTAGCAAAATGCTCGATGTTTATTTCTCAACACGCGAAAACACTTCGATTACTGTATATAAAGGTTTTGAAGGAATAAAATACGTGCTGAACAATGTTTTAGAGATAGCTAAAGAAAACTTGGTAATAGGAGCTCACAAAGTTCACAAAAATCTGGAAGCTTTTCTCGAGCAATTTCACAGAAAAAGGATTTCGAAAAAAATTGTCGATAAACTTTTGTTCAATGTAGGAGATTTGGAAAGAGCGAAAAAACTTTCTGAGCTTCCTTATACAGAGGTAAGGTTATTGCCGAAAGGTATGGAGTGCGCAACCTGCATTAATATATATGCAGAAAGAGTTGCTATTCTTACATTTTCAGAGCCAACTGCAATTTTAATAAAAGATAAAGGCGTTTACACATTTTTCAAGGAAATTTTTTACATGCTGTGGAAAATTTCCAAGAAAATTACTCGTGGTAGTTACCACCACAAAGATATTTAAAATACAAAGCTTAATGTACTTCCATGAAAGCAAAAAAGCTAGAGCCATTACCTGGAACAATTCCGGCAATGGATATGCCTGCTGGAAATTGTTTCGAACTTGCTGGAAAACTTTCTGGAAAACTTTCTCAAGCAAAAGGAATAGCAGCATACAAAATAGGAAGCCTGCCAGTAATGGAAAAAGGTTTTGAAGCGTTCAAAGATTTTCCAGGAAATAAAATCTACGACCATCAGAAGGGAGCGAGCGATATTCCTGCAATAATTGAAAAACAAGTAGAACTTGCTGCAAAATATAGCTTTCACGGAATTATCGGCAATCCGCTAGGGGCAGGGAGAAAAACTCTTGAAAAATTCGTGGAGAAAGCGCACGAGCTTGGAGTTATACCAATTGTTGTAGTGGAGATGACGCACCCGCAAGCCACAAGCTACTCTTCTTTGGAAAAATGCGAAGAGCTCGCAAGAGATTTTGCTGAACTTGGAGGAAGATATATAGTAGCACCTGCTACGAAACCGGAGAGAATAGAAGTATATAAAAGGATAGGCGAACGATATGGAGATGGATTTTTTGTGATTTCTCCTGGGGTAGGGCCGCAAAAAACCGGCAATGCTCCAAAAGACGCGTATAACGCTGTGCTTTACGGAGCGGATTACGTTGTTGTTGGAAGAGCTATTTATAAAGCTGAAAATCCGGTAAGAGCGGTAGAAGAAATTTACGAAGCTATTACAAAAGCTTATGAGGAGAGAAAAGAATGAAGAAAAATTTGCTTGAAGAATTTTATCAGCACAGGTTAATAAAAACCTGGTATAGAGATAACCCAGAAGGATGGAAGCTTATTTCTGGTTTGTGGAGCCCTTTTTATATAAATTTAAGAGATTTGCCGAGCTATCCAGAAATTTTCAGAGAAACTGCTCTCGAACTTGGAAAACTCGTGAAGGAAAGCAAGGTGGATAAAATAGTGGGCATAGCAAGTGCAGGCATACCTATAGCAAGCGCTATCAGCTATGAATATGCAATCCCCATGCTTTACACCAGAAAACTTGAAGGAGTGAGAAAGCTTGAAGAGCTTGAAAGAAAGATTCGCGAATACGGTGCTCACAGAGTTGTGGAGGGTGTTATGAAAAATGGAGACGAGTTGGGATTAGTAGATGATTTAATCACGAAGGCTGATTCAAAGTTAGTTGCGAGAGCACAAGTACTTTATGAAGCTGAAAAAAGAGGAATTGAAGTTTCCTGCAATAAGGTTTTTGTGGTTTTTGATCGCGAGCAGGGCGGGAAAGAAACGCTTGAAGAGCACGGAGTAGAGCTTCACACCTTGATACAGTTTAAGCGAAATTTGTCGAATCTCGAAAAAGTTATGGATGAGATAGAATTTGAAATCATAAAGGATTATTTGGAACAGCCGGAAAAATACCAGAGCATAGAAATTCAGGAAAAGCTAAAAAAGATTGCGATAAGAAAAGGAGAATAGAAATTATAAAGCTCTCGATTTCGATTAAAAGCGGTACGTGATCCGAGAGATTGTAATGCTTTAAAATTCTTATTTCAAACCTGTGCGTAGCGAACAAGTTTTCCGTAATGAAAGCGTAATCTATCCTCCATCCGAGATTTCTCTCCTTTGCGGTTTTGTTGTAATACGGAAACCACGTAAACTCTTTTTTCTCTTGGTAAAGTTTTCTGAACAGATCAACAAATCCAAGTGCGAGAATTCTTTCGATTTTTTCTCTTTCCTGAGGGGTGAACATTGTAACGTCTTCGCGAATGTTTGGGATTCCGATATCCATTCTACTTCTTGCAACATTAAAATCTCCCAGAAGAATTACATTTTCATTTTTCTGTGTGTAGTTTTCTAAAAAATCTATCAGCCTGCTAAATGCTTCGAGTTTGTATTCCATGAACCTTTTGTCCCGAGAGCCGTGGGGCATGTAAACATTAATAAGCGAAAAATCATCAAATTTTGAAAAAATCGCTGTTCCAGTATAGCCGTGCTTTTTTGCCGGATTTAAAACGCGGTTATACTTTAAAAGCTCGAAGGGAATTGCAAAATCTTTCGCCAGCTTTATTTCCTGCAGGCAGATGATATCAGGATCTTCCTTTTTCACAACTTCAACAAATCCTTTTAAAATCGCTGCTTTAATTCCGTCAACGTTTAGTGAAAGAATTCTCATTTCTGCACACCCTTCCATTTTTGCACAATTTTTTCTATCTCTTCAGCAATTTTTTCCGGCGGTTTGCCAGTGGTATCTATTTCAACAACCCTTTTCCTGCCAAGCCTTTCCTCGGCTTCTATCGCAATTAAATCAATCATTTCAGCTTCAACATTTTCGCGAATTTTTCGCTTTGTCCAGCGTTTTGCTTTCAATCTTTTTTCAAGCTCTTCTGGAGAGCATCTTAGCACAATAGCAAAATCCACATTAAGCAAATGCGAAATATGCGAATCCAGAATTAAAATTTTATTTTCGTATTTATTCCTGAGCTTTCTTAGATGGTTTTCAACTTTTTTAGAATCAACAACCCAGCTTTTTCTTTTTTTATCAAAACCCTTGACGAGTTTTCTTCTTACAATTACCCGGTTCAAAGCTATGACTTTGTAACCTTTTTTTCTAATAAATTTTGCTACTGTACTTTTCCCTGTTCCCGGCACACCCGTAAGAGCTATAAGCATGCAATTCTTCTATATCTAACTTTTTTAAATCCTTTTCTTTGACACCGTAAAATTTTCCTTTACTCTTCAAGAAGGCTTCTTTCATGACTTCTCCGTATTCATCTATTGCTTCTTTTATCGACATCTGTAAGTAAGATTTTCTATTTCCTAATTCAAATATTCTTATTACTCGCTCTCCATCGGCTGTGGTTGCCAAGTAAAAGTAGAGACCAGAAGATATTCCTATAGGACCTTGATATCCATTTTCACAAAGCACATTTAAAATCTTCTCCACGTTTTAAAATATTAATTCAGAAATATTTAAAAAATTTTTTACGGAACGTTTTACTCCTCATACCCTTCTGCGAAAAGAAGCATTGCAGCGCTCCATGTTTGCTCTGGCGAGCCACCAGGCTGAGCTGTAAAAGCGTGAATCCATTCGTAAAATTTTCCTTCTCCTAGCACGCAAGCTTCTTCAAGCTTTTTTAACTCTTTCTCGTATTCGAGTTTTTCTTTTTTAAGCATTGCAACATAAAAGCCACCGACAAAAGGCCAGCAGGCACCGTTGTGAAAAGCTCCAGGCTCTTGCAAGAAAGCAAGCTCTGTTTCGCGAAAGTAAAAGCACCAGAAAGGGTCTTGTTTTGGAATAGCTGGTATAAGCACGCGAACAGGGTAAGGCTCTGCAACCCTGAAGCTTTTAAAAGCTTCCAGAATTTTTTTCTTTTTCTCCTTATCCGGAATTTCGAAAAGCACAGCTAAAATATTCGCAAAAACATCAAAGCGAGCATCGTATTTTCTAAACCCAAGCTCAGCTATATAATAAGGTTTCTCTCCTTCTCTTAAAGCCAGCTGGTAATCCTTTTCTATTCCGGTATAGCCGTAAAGTTTTTCCACATTTTGCAAATTTTCATGGCTAAGCCAGAGCAAAAGATTTATGTTTTCTCTCACAAGCTCTGCAAAGCTAAGATATTCAGAGCTTTTACCGAGCTCTTCGAAAAGCATGTGCAAATGTTTCAGCGAAGCGTAGAGCAAAACATTATCGTAAAGCACCCTTCCGCTACGCAAAAGCATGTCCATCCAATCGCTCCCTTCATGCGTTTCCAAAAGCCAGTCATTGTTCAGATCAAGATTCAAAGCCCATTGCACAGCTTTTTCTATTTTCTCTATGTTCTTCTCGATAAATTCCTTATCGCCAGTATTTTTAAGATAATAAAAGCAAGCGATAGGAAGCCATAAGCTTGAATCCACGCAGCCGCCCTCGCCAAAAAAAGCTTTTGTTCCATCTGGCGTGATTTTATTGGGAATCTGTCCTGTAAATTTTTGGTGAACTAAACACGTTTGCAAGCATTTTTTCGCTAAGACATGGAGCTCTTCGTAAAGCGAAAAGCCTAGCACGGAGATTAAAGCATCTCTGCACCAGAAATCTGGGTAATAATAGCCAGCTTTTATCCCGGCAGGAATTTTATTCTTTTCTATTATTTCAAAAGCTTTTTTAACAACTTCTAACACAAAAATATTTATTTCCCTGATTTTTAAAAATTTTAGAGACGTTGCCTGAGTGAGAAACAATGAAAGTACTAATGCTTAGCTGGGAGTTTCCGCCAAGAATAATGGGTGGGTTAGGAGTAGTTGTTTACAACATTTCTAAGCATCTTCTCGAGAAAGGTGTGGATGTGAAAATAGCTTTGCCTTTTGATCCCGGAAATAAAGAACTTGAGCATGCTATTTTGCCGATATTTGAAAAGCTCAAAATTTCTTTTGGTGTTTATGACACGCTTGTGTTTGAAAAAGAAGGTGCGGAGGGAAAAAGTTTTTTGGAAGCAGTAAAGCTCTATGCAAAACGCGTTGCAGAAATTTGCAGGCATATAGATTTTGATATAATTCACGCTCACGACTGGCTTACATTTCCGGCTGCGATGGCTCTGAAAAAAACCTGCAGAAAACCTTTGATCGTGCATTTTCATTCCACAGAATTCGACAGGGCAGGAGCGAGATTTGGCAATGAAAAGGTGCATGAAATAGAGTATTACGCCTCGCATTTAGCTGATAAAATAATTGCTGTAAGCCAAAGGGTGAAAAACTGGATAGTAAACGAGTATTATGTGCCGGAAGAAAAAGTAGAGGTTGTTTACAATGCTGTGGAAAGAATTTCTCCACCAAAAGAAAAGCGCTCAGGGCATGTTGTGCTTTACGTGGGAAGGCTTTCTTTGATGAAAGGTCCGGATTACTTCTTGCAAGCTGCTAAGCGCGTATTGGAAAAGGAAAAGGCATATTTTGTAATTGTTGGTCAGGGAGAGATGATGCATGAGCTAATGGAACAAGCCTGCGCTTTAGGAATAGCCGATCGCGTACTTTTCACGGGCTTTATAGATCGCGAAACCTTGATAAATAAATTTTACAAATACGCAGACGTGCTTGTCATGCCTTCTGTTTCAGAGCCTTTTGGGCTAACTGCTTTAGAGGCTATAGCAAATAAAGTTCCGGTAATAGTTTCGAAGCAAAGCGGTGTGGCAGAGGTTGTTAAAAATTGCTTAAAGGTGGATTTCTGGGACGTGGACGAGATGGCAAACAAAATAATAGCTTTACTCAGGCACAAACCTTTAAAAGATATGCTTGCAGAATATAGTTTAAGAGAGATTGAAAAATTAAGCTGGAACTCGCAAGTAAACGAGCTTATCAAAATTTACGAAAAAGTTTTGAAGGTGCACTAGCATGGTTGCGGTTTGCTTTTACCTGCACATTCACCAGCCTTACAGGCTGGGAAGATTTACTTTTTTCGATATAGGCACAGGAAAGGGATACTGGGATGAAGAAACAAACAAAGCTGTTTTAGAAAGAGTTGTAAGGAAAAGCTATTTGCCAACTACTCGCATACTTTTAGAGCTTATGAAAGAAACGAATTTTGCTTTTCGCACCGCCTTTAGTATTACAGGTGTTGTGCTTGAGCAGCTGAGAAAGCAAAAATACGATGAGGTGATTTCAAATTTCATAAAGCTCATAGATAATGGCTGCGAAATAGTTAGCGAGACTTATTACCATTCCTTGGCTTTTCTTTTCTCAAAAAAAGAATTTCGAGAGCAGGTGAAAATGCACCGCGAACTTGTGCAGGAGCTTTTTGGTTTAAAACCTAGAATTTTCAGAAATACAGAGCTTGTTTATTCAAACGAAATAGCAATGCAGGCTGAGAAAATGGGTTATAGGGGTATTCTTGCTGAAGGGCACGAAAAAATACTTGGCTGGCGCTCACCGTGTTTTGTTTACAGAGCTAAAGATGGTAATATCAGGGTTTTACTTCGCCATTACAAACTCAGTGATGATATTTCCTTCAGATTTTCTTTGCATACATGGGAAGAGTTTCCGCTTACTGCTGATAAATTCGCTGCCTGGGT
>CAZQLM010000008.1:0-22425 GCA_964594175.1 uncultured archaeon
AAGTGCAGCCGTTTAGCGTCTGTGTTGCTGTTCCAGAACACGAAATTTTTACACCATCTCCGCAGTCTCCCGATTCTCCGGCAATAAGGTAGGCCGTCCACACAGTTGTTTGTTCTTCTCTTTCAATTTTTGGCCACTCTTTCTTACACTCTCCATCTATGCAGATTTCGTTTGCTTTTACTTTTTCTGTTTCGATTTTTCTTGTATTGGTTATGTTATACCCGTTCATATCAATGTTTCCTGTGATTTCCATCAGGGAAGAATTTATTTTTCCTGAAGAAGTGTTCAACTGCACATATTCTCCGTTTATTACGGTGTAAATATCTTTAAGTAAATGATAGGCAGGGCTTTGTTTGATAACTTGCGTTTGAGTTAGGGCTGATACGGAGAATGAAATTGCAGAAATTATTAAAGCAAGCAATAAACCCGTTAAAACGAGAAAATGTTTTTTTGAAATGTTTATTGTTATGTTTAGTTGCATAACTTATGTTTGAGATTTAGAATATATAAATCTTAATTAAGTCCGGTCTTTTTTTGAAAAGTCACAAGATATGAGAGGCTCTACGCATTTATGCCGAAAAATATCAAAGATACAGACGCTTGTGGCTTTACTCAAAGTTTGTAGTTTCAACCTATGTTGTTATATTGCTTAGAAAAGCTATAGAGAATGCTGGATATAAACCAAAGATTGTTGTAAGTCATTTCGAGAAGGTTTGATTTCATAGTTGAAAAATAAATACAGAAAGAAAATTTTTGATTTTGTATGAATGCTAGCTGAATTAGAGATTTTTTATATTTTATGGCGTGAAGCCACCAAGACCTATAATCGTTAAAATTTCTTTTCCATAAAGTTTTATATACGTAAATGGTACATAAATAAATTTTATGAAATACATCAAAATAGTAGGTGGAATATTTCCTTTGTTTCTCCTTTTTATTACAACCTTTGCATTTTCATGTGAATTGAAACAGACTTGTAATGCAGGAGAAAATGAAATTTTGAGATTTTCTTCGCTTACAAATGCTCATTTTGAGCTTCCATTGTATAAAAATTATTCCTATATCCTCTGCTGCGAAAAAGCGAGTTTGAAAATTTCTGATACTTGCGGTGGTGGGTTTGCTTCACTTTCCTCCGATTCGAATGCTCACGCAGCTGAATATGGAGTCTATCCAATAAATCTCTGTCTTGAAGATGAAAGTGGAAAAGGATTTTTTTCATGTAGTCTTAAGAACTACTGTAGCGGTCCGGAAACTTGTTTGTTTTCTCTTTCCTCTAATGTAAATGCACATGGAGGAGAATGTACGGAATATCCTTACAAAGTCTGCTGTAATTACACCCCTTATATAGGAATAGAAATAAAGGGAAGCCAAATAATAGACGTTTCAGCAGGTGAATTGGTAAATGTTTATATGAGTATAAGGAACAACTATAACGTGCTTCAAGAAGTAGAAATTTTTCTTGATAATATAATTCATGGTATTTCTGGTAGCTTAGAAGAAGTAACAGCGGAATGGAGAGAAAGATATATAATAGATTTTTGCGAAGTTGAAAGTATAGGTAAAGAAGAGTGTAAGGCGAATGCAGAGAACACATTTTCATTTGCTCCTGGAGAAGAAAAGATATTTCTTTTTAAGGTTGTAATACCATTTGACGCAAAACTTTTAAGCAATTACACAGCCAATTTTACTGTTACTAGTAAAACTTTAGGAGCTGTATACAAGCCATATGTAATCTATAGAATTATTGGAGGAAAAATAGGAATAGTCGTCAATGCTATGGTTACTGATACCATGGGCAATCCTCAGAAAAATAGAGAAATATCTATATGTATATGTGAAAGTTCTGTTGAATGGTGCGACGAGCAGAATGCTATCTATGTCTTTAAAGCAAGTACAGACGAGGTGGGAGTACTCTACGTCCAAATAACTCCTGTGCTTGAGCTCGGGGAAAGATATAAACTTTCTCTTGTAACAGAAAAGGGATATGCCGAAGCTATTATAGAGACCTGAAATAAGCTTATTCTTTGATAATATTTAAATAAAATCTTTCCAAAAAAAGTATATGGTACTTCCTCTTGCAGTTGTTGAAAGAATAGCGAGAAAGGCCGGAATAGAAAGAATATCTCGTGAAGCTTTAGAAGAGTTAAGAAAACTTGTAGAGGAAATAGCTGAAGAGCTTGCAACAGAAGCAGCAGAACTTGCAAGGCATGCAAAAAGAAAAACAATAAGAGCAGATGATATAAAACTTGCTGCCGGAAGGATTTAGGTGTATCACATGAAAAACAAAAATAAATCAAGATACATTTTCATTGGTTTTATGTTTCTGGGAATTGGAACAGGAATGCTTTTCAATCAAACAGCTGCGGGTATGTTTATAGGAATGGGTTTGGGGTTTATTATTTCCTGCATTTACAAAGATTTGCCTCAGAGGTTTAAAGGAAAAAGGAGAAAAAGATGAAAGAAAATTTTTTATGCATTATGCTATGCAAATAGCAAAGAATTATAAAAACGTTGACTTAGAACTTTTAAAAATTGCTGTTATTTTGCACGATGTTTGCGAGCCTTACGATAAAAAAGAAAAACACGTGGAGCTTAGCGTGAAAGTTGCGAAAAGAATTCTCGAAAAGGTGGGTTGCCCGAAGGAAAAAGCTCGAAGGGTTCTGGAGATAATCTCTCAGCACTCCACGGAAAAGATTCAAAAACCAAAGAGCTTGGAAGCTAAAATTCTTTTCGACGCTGATAAGCTCGACGGTCTCGGAGCGAGCGGAATTGCGAGAGTTTTTGCTCTGTTCGGACAGCAAGGTAAAGAGCCAGAAAGAGCGATAGAATGGTACGAAAGGAAAATAGAAATAGCGCTGAAAAACATGCAAACAAAAGAGGGTAAAAATCTTGCAAAAAAAGAGCTGAAATTCGTTCGCGAGTTTCTAAAAAGATTTAAGAGAGAAAATCCTTAATTTTATGTATAGAATAGCTTTTTGAAAGAGAATTTTTTGGCCTGGCCGTGTTTCAACGGAGCAAGCTTTACAACTTTTAATAAAATGTGTTCTCATACATAGAAGCCATCGAGCTATCGTTTTTCTTTTTACTGGCTTTATTTCCATGATAAATTCTTTCAGTTTCGTCTCACTTTTCTGTGAGATAAGCCAGAGAAGTAAAGAAAAAATTTTTATACTGCGTACTTCTCATTTTTAACATGAAAATCATACCCCTTGCATTTGACTCGCTAGGCACGCGCTCGATGGCAACCTTCGTGAAAACGGATATAAAAATTCTTATCGATCCCTCAGCCGCTCTTGGACCGAGCCGCTACGGCTTGCCACCGCATCCGATTGAGCTAAAGCGTCTGGAAGAGCATATAGCTTGCATCAACCGCTACGCGAAAAAATGCGACGTGCTAATAGTTACGCACTACCACTACGACCACCATAACCCTGATGCGCCTGAAATTTTCGAGGGAAAAACCGCTCTGGTTAAGCACCCGAAGGAAAAAATCAACGCGAGCCAGAAGCAAAGGGCAAGTTATTTTCTCTCTTTAATAAAACCGAAAACTTTGGAATATGCAGATGGAAAAGAGTTCGTTTTTAAAAACACGCGGATAAGATTTTCCAATCCTGTTTTTCACGGAACCAATCCCAAACTTGGCTATGTGCTGGAAGTTTGCATCGAGCATGAAGGGGAAAAGTTTTTGCACAGCAGCGATGTTGAGGGACCGAGCATAAAAGAGCAGGCTGATTTTATCCTGCGCGAAAAGCCGAATGTTGTTTTCATCGATGGGCCGATGACTTATATGCTCGGCTACCGATACGCGGCGAAAAGCTATGAAGAAAGCATAAAGAACCTTAAGCAAATCGCGAAGGTTTGCGATGCGCTTGTTCTCGATCACCACCTGCTTCGCGATCTGAAATGGAGGGAAAGGGTGAAGGAAGTGGAAAAAATAAAGCATGTGATGAGCGCAGCGGAATTTGCTGGGAAAAAAGAAGAGCTTTTGGAAGCTAGAAGAAAGGAGCTTTACGAAACCGAGCCTGTGTGAAATTTTGCATCTTTTTAACTTTCTTTTCCTAGAAAATACACGAAAACCCTTCCTTTACTCCTTTTCTTAACCCTTCCTTCCCTTTCGAGTTCTTTAAGCACTTTTCTAATAGTCGGTTCGGGGATTTGAAGCGAGAACACAAGCTCCTTAACGGTTTTTGGACCTTTTCCGATTTCGAACTCTACAAGTTTTCTTGTGCAGTGCTTGGTTAATTTTCTCAAAAGAAACGGGGGAGCGTGAATACCCTTCTGTTTCAGTTCTTCTAACATATCGAGCAGGCAAATCGAAAAAAGCTTCTTTAGCTTTTTTTCCTGAAGCAGGCATTCCTCCAAAACATTTTTCCAGTTCAAGCTAAGTTTTGCGAGTGCCTCGCAATCCTCAATATCCCCTTCCCTTCCCGAATATGTTTTGAGAAGGAACAAGTCCTCGTTGGAAAGGGTGTAAACTTTAAGAAATTTTCCGTCAAAAATAACTTCCGCCCTTTTTTTCATGGTTTTTGTTAATGCAAAACCATTCAGCACTCTTTTGACGTAAGCATCGATGCTGTAAATTCCAGACTCAAAAACATTTTCAGCGATTTTCTTAAAACCGAGGTTTGCCAAAGCTTTTTTCAGCAATTCAAAATCGCGTTTATTTTCCAGAATTATGTCAATATCCTTTGTAGAAGTTTTCACGTTTTTCAGAACAAGGGCTCCACCTCCTATAAGATAAACTCGCATGCGTTTTGATAAAAGGTTATCAAGATTGCAAAAAAGATCGAAAATTTTCTCTTTTTCTGCGGATTTTTCCCTAACTTCAATCCCGTAAATTTTTGCCTTTTCTTTCAATTCTTTAAAGGAAGGGAAATGCTCTGCTGCTTTTTTCGAGCGAAGAAAGAGGAGCATTTCTTCAAATAATTTTTTCGCATCGAATTTTCTCAGCAAAATTTTTAACCATGCTTGGTCAAAGAAGTATCTGTATTTGAGATAAAAAAGCGTTGCCAGCAAAGCCTCTTGCTTGGTTTTTACAAACTTAAGGGAATGAACGAATATTTCCTCAATTTCCAGTTTTTTTGGAGGATGATAGTAATAAAAAAAGTCCGGATATATCTGCAATCCGTATTTTGGATAAAGTGAAAAGGCGGTTGGGCAGAATCTCTTTTCATCCAGCCTCTCTTTGGCGCGTGCCAGAAGTTCATCACCCTTTTTCCAGACAGTCTCGAAATACGCCTGCTTTTCTTCAAATTTTCTTACCGAAAAGAATTCGAGAATCTCCCCTTCTTTTTCGCTTATCCTGTACCTTCCGTTTTTTCTTTCAACGATTCCCGTTGAAGCAAGTTCCTGCAAATACTCTATTATTTGCTTGAGCGAAATTCCGGTCTCTGTTTGAATATCTTTCAAGCTCTTTTCTTCGGTTAAAGCGGAAAGGAGTTTTTCTTTTCTTCCTTCAAGAACTGCTGGACGCTTTTCAATGATTTTTAAAAGCAAGGCTGTGTAAGGGTTTTTGACTAGGCGAAATTTTTTAAGTCTACCTTCTTTAACGCTTGTGACAATACCCTTTTTTTCAAGCTCCTTTACAACCTTTGAGCAGAAGGAAGGAGAACGCTTAATAAAACCGGAAAGTTCTTTCAGCGTTAATTCTTCGTACTTTTTAATTTCAAGCAGGACCTTTATTTCGCTCTTTTTCATATTGTAATTTTTGGAAAAATTACTTAAAAATTTTTACTGTTTTTACAATACAACCTCCTGTTTCAGAAACAGTCTAAAACAAGTCCTTTTGAAATAACCACTACAAGAACATTTTTTATTAAATTGCAGCAGGTTTACAATTTCCTTTCATTCCATGAATAAATGGATTATACAAATATGGATTTTCTTCATATCTTTTTTGGTAAGCATACCATATCTTCCATTGGAATAAAAATTGGTACATCCGCTTGCTGAGCGAGAAGAAAAGCTTTCTTGCTCAAAAATATTAAAAATTCGGAAAGAAATTGCTATTCTATGCCGATAGTTTTTGTAGATAAAAGGAAAAGGGACAGAGCACTGCCGGAATTTTTCCTTCCTTACGTAAGAGAATGGTTTTACTCACGCTTTAAAGGGCTAACCCCCCCGCAGCAGTTCAGCTTTCGCCTGATTCACGAAAGGAAAAACGCCTTAATAACAGCTCCCACCGGAAGCGGAAAAACCCTTGCCGGGTTTTTGACTGTGATCAACGAGCTTTTCAGGCTCGCGGAGAAAAATAAACTCGAAGATAGAATTTACTGCCTTTACGTTTCTCCTTTGAAAGCTTTGAACAACGACATAAAAAGAAATCTGGAAATACCTCTGGCAGAGATAAGGGAAATCGCTGAAAAGAAATTCAAAAAAGCACTTGCGGAAATTCGCGTGGCTGTAAGGACAGGAGATGTTACGCAAAGCGAAAAGGCAAGGCAGCTTAAAAAACCGCCGCACATCCTGATAACAACTCCCGAAAGCCTTGCTATAATGCTAAACGCCCCGAAATTCAGGGAAATGCTAAAAACGGTGAAATGGGTTATAGTCGATGAGATTCACGAACTCGCGAGCAGCAAGCGCGGTGTGCATCTCTCGCTCAGCCTTGAAAGGCTGCGCGAACTTACCGGCAAGGAATTCGTGCGCATTGGCTTGGGAGCTACTCTGCATCCTTTAGAAGAGGCTGCAAAGTTTCTTGTTGGTTATAACAATAAAGGCGAGCTTAGAGATTGCGTGATAGTAGATGTAACCTGGGAAAAGCCATATGACTTAAAAGTTCTCTGCCCCGTCAGGGATTTGATTCACATTTCTGCGGAAGAGCTCAACGATGCTATGTACGAGCTTTTGGATAAGCTTATAGAAAATCACAGAACAACTCTGATTTTCACGAACACGCGCTCGGGAACGGAGAGGGTGGTTTACCATCTGAAGGAAAGGTGGAAGAGAAAATATGCAGAACTTGCAGACTCGCTTATAGGCGCTCACCACGGCTCGCTTTCAAGGGAAGTTCGCTTGGAGGTCGAGGAAAAGTTGAAGCGCGGTGAGCTGAAAGCGGTGGTTTGCTCCACATCTCTCGAGCTGGGAATAGACATAGGTTATGTTGATTTGGTTGTGCAGCTCGGCTCGCCGAAAAGCGTAACTAGGGCTGTGCAGAGAATAGGGAGGAGCGGGCATAAATTTGGGGATATTGCAAGGGGAAGGATAATAGCTTTAGACCGAGATGATTTAGTTGAAACGAGCGTAATGCTCGCGTGCGCCTTGAAAAGAAAGCTCGATAAGTTTAAGGTTCCGAAAAACTGTTTGGATGTGCTCGCCCAGCACATAGTTGGCATGGCTCTGGAGAAAAAATGGAAAATAGACAGAGCCTTTCGCGCTGTTAAGAGGAGTTACTGCTATCACGAGCTTAGTAAAGAGGATTTTCTCTCTCTGCTTCGCTATCTTTCCGGGAGCTACGTTGATCTGCGGGACAGAAGCGTTTACGGAAAGATTTGGCTCGATGAAGAGACAAAGGAATTTGGCAGGCGCGGCAAGTACACGAGGGTTATTTATTATTTGAACTTAGGAACAATTCCAGATGAGGTGAAAGTTGACGTTTACCTTTTGCCAGGCTATCGCTACATAGGCGGACTGGAAGAGGATTTCCTGGAGCGTTTAAAACCTGGGGACATTTTTGTTTTGGGAGGAAAGCTTTACTACTTTGTCTACGCTCGCGGGATGCGCTGCTACGTGAAGGAAGCTCCGAAGGAAGCGCTGCCAACAATACCAAGTTGGTTCAGCGAAATGCTTCCGCTCAGCTTTGAACTTGCCGAGGAAATAAGAAAGTTTCGCGAGGTGATGAGAAAAAAACTGGAGAAAAAGGAAGGCAGGGAAGGAATAATTTCCTGGATAATGAAAACCTTGCCAGTAGACGCTAATACGGCAAATGCAATTTATCTTTACTTCAAGGAGCAGCACGAATTTGCCTTCATTCCCAAAGCCAATGAGCTCTTAGTCGAGCACACGGAAGATTTGCACGGAAGAAGGTTTCTTGTCTTTCACGCTCTTTTCGGAAGAAAGGTAAACGACGCTCTATCAAGGGCGCTCGCTCTGATTATAGCTGATCAAATCGCGAGCGACGTGCTCACGATGATAAGCGATAACGGCTTTGCTCTGCTTGTTCCGCAAGGTAAACAAGCTAACGTGAAAAAAGCCTTTGAAGAACTTTTCGGCAGAGACATAGAGGAAATGCTTAAAAAGAACGTAAGGCGAACAGAACTTATGCTCCGCAGATTTAGACACTGCGCGGCTCGAAGCTTTCTGGTTCTGCGTAACTATAAGGGGCACAAGATAAGCGTTGCGAAACAGCAAACAAATGCTCAAACTTTACTGAGAGTTTGCGAAAGGATAGAAAAAGATTTTCCGGTGATAAAGGAAACCTATCGTGAAATTCTTTACGATGTCATGGATTTGGAAAACGCTAAAAGGGTTCTGGAATGGATGAAAAACGGAAAGCTAAAGCTCAGGGAAATCTCTACTCCCGTCCCTAGTCCTTTTGCCCATAACTTAATACTTTTAGGAGAAAGCGATGTGATATTGATGGCTGACAGAAAGAAAAGATTGCTTGAGCTTTACGAAGCCGTGCTCAGAGAGATCAGAAAAATATAATTTTTAGAAAGCTGCCAAAGCCATTAAAATGGAAGGATTTAAATCTTCATTTATTGCAAGCATTATTTTGAAGCAAAAAATAAGAAGCAAGACCAAAATAGAATTTTCTTTTTGCACTTACCATGCTTTCAGCTTTGCATAATGCACGGATTTTCACTTGCAACCAATTTTCATCTTTATAAAAAAGATAAATTTAAAAAATTTCGTGAAAAGGTTTTAGCTATGGAATTTGGAAATGTCGAAAAAATGGTCAAATATTTCTCGGAGATAAGCAAGCCGAGTGATAAAAAAATATTCTATTCAATTGCTAGGAAACTCGAAAAAGAATATTTGAGGAAGTGCCTTGAAAGTTTTATCGGAAGAAGGTTAACCGATAAGGAAAGAAGGGAGATGAGAAAAATTTTGCGAGTAAAAAAATTAAAAAATGGAAGAGCTTTTTACAATCTTATAAGTAATCGTATTTTTATAGATGAATTAAACCCTCAAACAGTAATTCACGAATATGCTCATTGGCTACGGTACAAAAGGTTGGGTAAATTATCCAGGATTATTGATGTGTTAAAAAGAATTAAAAGCTATAGCGATGTAGCGGCTGAAGCATACTCGCTTCTGGCTGAGATAGAATCGTTGAACATTTTGTGTAAAAAATTTTCTGAAAATGATTTTCATAATTATTATTTAGAGTTTTGGAAAGATGTCAGGGAAGGTAAAATAGATATCGAAAATCCTTTTGCAAGAGGTTTATACAGATTAATTATTCTTACAAATTTCAGTGAGAAAAAATATTTTTTGGCAGCTGAATTTTTGATGGAGAATGTGGAATTTATAGAGGAGCTAAAACACATGCATCCAAAGGACTTCGAGAAAAAAGTAAAAGAATGGTTGAAAAATGAATATGTAAAAAAATGCGCAGAATTTTTCGATGTCTTAAAGAAAATATTAAAATGATTTTTTTGCAAAACTCTTTACATGTTTCGCATTTCAAAATATTTTTTCATTCCATGTGCTTTACCTGCTTTGTATATAAAGCCCTTAAACGCTTTATGCATTGCGGACTTGCATTTGGGATATGAGGGAATAATGGCAGAACACTATGGGCTTTTTCTCCCAAAAGTTCAGTTTCAGGAAGAAATGGAAAATTTAAAGCTTTTGCTTAGCACTTTTGATAAGCTTCCTGAAAAAATAATTCTTAATGGCGATGTAAAGCACGAGTTCAGCGAGACAAGCTATCACGAGTTTCGCGAAGTAGGTGAGCTTTTAAGCTTTTTGGAAAAAAATTTTGAAAAAATAATCATTGTCAAAGGAAATCACGACAATTTCATAGCAAGAGTTACAAGAAAATTTGAAAAGGTAGAACTGGTTGAGTGCTATGAGGAAAAAAATTTTGTTTTCTTTCATGGGCATAAAATGGTTAAAAAGCTTGAAGAGTTAAAAGGAAAAACTGTTATTACAGCACATGAACATGCGAGCATAGCTTTTTATAGTAAAGTTGGAAAAAAAGAAAAAATCCCTTGCTTTTTGCATGGTAATGTGAATAACTTTGAACTTTGCGTTATGCCAGCTTTTTCCACACTTGCTCAAGGAAGCGAGATTAATATCTTACCAAAACAAGAGCTTTTGTCTCCTTTGCTTAGAGAAATAGATATCGATAGCTTAGAAGTTATTCTAATTTCGAAAGAGCTTGGAGTGAAAAAACTTGGAAAACTCGGAGAGATTAAAAAAGTAACGCAAAATGTTTTTTAATCTTTATCTTAACAAATTCATTTATGCACAAGATTTTGCTCTTCGATATAGGAAGCACAAATTTGCGCTATGCTTTAGCACGAACTAGCGGGGAATTTATTTCTAAAATTTTCAGTGAAAAAACTCCATTGAAGAAAAAAGATATTGAAGAAAAAGTAAGAGAAATTGCAGAAAATTTTAATGTAAAAATAGCATGCGTTTCAACAACAGGACTCGTTGATGAAAAAGGTATTGTAAAAAAATTTGATAACGCCAAAGGTAAAGTGTTGAAAAATGTAAACTTCGTAAATGTGCTGAAAAAATCTGGATGTGAGAAAGTTTTTGTGGAGAATGATTGCAATGCTGCTGTTCTCGGAGAAATTTTCTTTGGTGAAGGAGCTGGCTATAAATGCGTTATTCACATTACTTTTGGCTCTGGAATAGGGGCAGGGATTTTTGCTCACGGAAAGCTTTTAAAAGGCGAGCACGGATTTGCTGGCGAGATTGGGCACTTGCCAATGTATGAAAATTTTGTATGGGAAGAAGTTTGTTCAGGTCGCGGAATACCAAGCTTCGTGAACTACCTACTTGAAAAGGAAAATAAAAAGCAAATTCCATATTTAAGCGCGGAAAAGTTTTTTGAATTAGTGAAAAGAAGAAAAATTTTTGCAAAATATCTTGAAATAATTCATGAATGCAATGCAAAAGGATTTGCAGCTTTAATAAATACTTTCAACCCCGGATTAATTACTATTAGCGGAAGCGTCATGTTGAAAAATCCATTTTTGCTTAAAGAAGCAAAGAAACGAATGAAAAAATATCTCTATGTACCTATGCCAAAAATAAAAATAACAAAGTTAAGAGATAAAATCTCGCTTTACGGAGCTTTAGCATTAGTGAAATACAAGTGCTAAACTCTTCTCAAAATAAGATAATTAAAATTGGTATGACGTTTAAGTTTTCTTATTGAGCTATGATCATGTTCAAAAAATCCTAGAAATTCAAATTTTTTGCATCTTTCAAGAATGAGCATGAACTCCTGTGGAAAAATTAATTTCCGAAGATGTTCCTCTTTTAAATATTTTTTATTTTCATTTTCAACGATTTCTAACACTAGCTCTTCTTTCACAATTTGGTTAATTAAATCTTGTAGGTGTAATCTATAGCTTGCTCTTATTTTTATTCCATTTCTTTTCATTTTCCATTTTTGTGTTCTAAACACATTTTTCCAATTTAGGTGGGAAAGCGTTTCTTCGTTATTTCTAACATACCCTATGGTTCCCATTAGAATAAATGCAAAATCGAATTTCTCGAAGATAGTCGAGCATCTCTTTGCTTATATCCAGTCCTGCACAGATGTATCCACGTTTCGCAAATTCTATTAGCTGTTTTCCAGGTCCGCAACCTATGTCCAAAACTTTTTTACTTTTATTTTACTAAAGTTAGAAATAACCATTTCAAAAAAATCTACCTGTTTTTTAACGTCTACAAAACTGAACGCAATATCATAGTAATGTGGATTTTTATATACATTTTCCATGAAAAAATTTAGACATGAAAGTTATAAAGCTTGTTTGCTTCGGTGGCGGCAACGCTCTGCCAAAAGTTGTGCTCGAGCCTTTGAGAAACGAGCAAAATATAGAAATCACGAGCGTAACTTCTATGGTTGATGACGGTGGCAGCACAGGAGTATTAAGAAAGGAGCTAAACGTTCTGCCTCCTGCAGATATAAGAAGACATATTTTAGCTTTATCTCGGGCAGAGGAATGGAAGAAAAAGCTCTGGAAATTTAGATTTGCGAGAGATATAGTTTTTCCAGATGGTCATCGCGGACACAGCTTTGCTAACGTTTTTATAGCAGGTTTAGAGCATGTGCTCGGGGATTTTGAAAAAGCTCTGGAAATCGTTCACGATTTTATGAAAGTTCGTGGAAAATGCCTGCCGGCTACACTTGAGAAAGTAAAACTTCTCGCAGAGCTTGAAAATGGAGAAATATTAGAAGGTGAGGAAAAACTTGATATAATAAAAAACAGAGATCCTAAGCTTAGAATAAAAAAACTTTGGCTTGAACCAGAGGCAAGAGCTTACAAACCTGTAATCGAAGCGATAACCCAAGCTGATTTTATTGTAATCGGGCCAGGAGATTTGTATTCAAGCATTTTGCCTTGCTTTTTACCAGCAGGTATGAAAAAAGCTTTGGAAAAAAGCGAAGCAAAGAAAATTTTCATGGCTCCTGCTATGACAAAACTCGGAGAAACTTATGGCTATAGTTTAGAAGATTTTGTTGAAGAGGTTGAAAGCTACGCATGCGAACTTGATTTTGTTGTTTTCAATACAACAATTCCTGAAAAGGAAAGAATAGAAGAATATAAAAAAGAAGAACCTTTGCTCCACGAGCTTGTTTTACCAAAATGTAAAAATTTACCAAAAGAGAAATTCATTGGAAAAGATCTGCTATTAGACGGATTGGCTGTAGAATATAGTCCAAAAAAAGTAAAAAGAGTTCTGTTGGAGATTTTCTCGAATTAACATTTATATACTTAAAATTCCTTACCTTTTAGCTATGAAGGTAAATGTCATCAGAAAAGAAGATGAGCTTCTTGAAATAGAGATTCCTAAGGAAGAAACACTTACGCATCTTTTGGCAAGGTTCTGCGAAGCTGATAGCGCTGCTGTAAGAGAGCACCCTTTTCTAACAGAACCGAAGCTTATAATTTACGGAAAAAATCCTAAGAAAGCTTTGATAAAAGCAATAGACAACGTGCTTTCTGCTCTTGAGGAATTTAAAAATCATTTTAAAAGAGCTTTGAAAGAAGTTTAATTCTTTGAAATTTTTCTATCGCTCAATCACAAAATCTTGTATCTTATTTTATATTTTTCACAAAATTCTTTTGCTTTCCTTTCTAGCTCTAACTGATACGCTTTATTTGGTTGGTTAAAGATTTTGAAAAGGTGCTTATATCTTGGCAATAACTCTGGAAAATGTTTCTCAATAATTTTATAGTAAAGTTCCTTTCCAATACCGTATAAAGTTAAAGCACCAACAAAAACATAGTCAGCTCCGAATTCTTTAGCTGTTTTTACCATTTCTTCTATTTGCTCTGCGGAATCAGAAATAAAAGGCAAAACCGGGATGAAGGCTATCCCGGAGTAAAAGCCGGATTCCTTTACCTTTTGTAGCGTTTCTAACCTTTCATTCGGTTTTGGAGCATTTGGCTCGAAGATTTTTGCGATTTTTTTGTCTAATGTTGAGAATGAAAAGGTTACCAGTATACCATGCTTCAATTTGCTCAAATCTTCTGGCAAAATCGCGTTTTTATCAATCTTTTCCAGCAAATCTAAATCCCTTAAAATCAGGGTTGATTTCGTTAAGCAATGAACAGGAAATCTGAACCTTGCAATAATTTCCAAACATTTCCTCGTTAACTTGTATTTCTTTTCAGCATGCATCCAGGGTTCAGTTGCCGAGCTTAAAGCAATAAAGCCGTATTCTTTTCCTTTAGCTCTATTTAGCAACTCCTTTTCAAGCAGAAGAGGAGCGTTTATCTTTGCTGCCAAACCCTGCTTCATGTTTTCCCCATATTTGCTGCCGCGGATGTAGCAGTAAATGCAGTTGAAATCGCAGAGCTGATAGGGATTTAAAGAATAATCGTCTAAGAACCATTCATCCCTTTTACCATGTTTATTCAAAATAGTTTTCGCGAATATTTCTCTTACCATATTTTATTTTGCGTTTTTCACAAAATTTAAGAATTTAAGGTACGGAAATCTATAAATCGTTTCTTTTTAAAAAATTTTCATGCATGTGAAAGAACAGATAAGGATTATAGGTTTTGATGACGGTCCATTTTCTAGAAGGAATAAAAGATGTTTGCTTGTAGGCTGTGTTTTTCGCGGTAGCAGGCAAATTGATGGTGTGGTTAGAACTTATGTAGAAGTAGATGGTCTTGACGCAACTGAAAGAATTGCGGGAGTGGTGAGAAAAAGCAAATTCAAAGATTCCCGTGTCATAATGCTTGACGGTATAACTTTTGCTGGATTTAACATAGTTAACATAAAAGAGCTTAGCAAGCTTACAGGAATGGGTGTAATTGCTATAAACAGGAAAAGACCAAATATAGATGAATTTTTGAAAGCTATGAAAAAATTTCCAGCATATAAAAAAAGATTGAAAGCTGTAAAGGATGCCGGAAAAATTTATTCCATTAAAGTGAGTGTTCACAATCAAGAAGGAAGAATTTATTTTCAAAAATCTGGGCTATCAAAAAAGGACACGGAAAAAATAATAAAAGTATCTCTTTATACATCTTTATTTCCAGAGCCTATAAGAGTGGCTCATTTAATAGCCACAGGTGTTGTGCTTGGCGAATCGAAAAGCAGAGCGTAAGAAAGGCGTGGAGAAACATAGAAAAAAGGGCTCAAAGCTTGAAGACATTTTTTATTTAGCTCTTGGAGCCCTTTCAGCTTATTTGATTTATCAGTTTTTGGGAATTATTCTACATACACAAACGCCTATAGTAGCTGTAATGACCGAATCTATGATACCAACAATTTATCCAGGGGACGCCGTTGTTGTATATGGAAATGGCGAAATAAAAGTTGGAGATATAATAGTTTTTGATGCTTACAAAAAAGGTTGCAGAGATGCGTATGGAAGAATCGTAACGTATCCTATAATTCATCGCGTTATAAAGATAAATGAAGATGGAACTTATGAAACTAAGGGTGATCACAACCTCTTTCAACTTCCTAACGGTTGCGAGAGTAGAATTTCAAGAGAATACGTTTACGGAAAAGCTATTCTCAAAATTCCTCTTGTGGGTTGGCCAAAGAAAATTTTGGTAGGTGTGCTAAACATTTTTGCTAATATTTTCATACCTTCCTATCCAAAATGAGATGAGAGAAAAAGCCCAAGAAAAAGAAAAATGCAGGAAGAAACGAATTTAATAGCAAAGCAGAGAATGCGCCCAAAAGCAAAGAACAAATTATTCCGAACTTTAACGAATGAAAGAATTTTCTATGCTTCACTCTTTTATGAAATAAAATGAGTAAAGCCAAAAACAATATGCAAGCTGCTACTTCAAAAGATTTTGTTGAGTTAATAAAAATTGCCAAAAGCAGAAAAATACTTGTATAAAGAAAATAGCGATGAATTCTAGAACGTTTTAAATCTATGTCCGGAATCAAAGCTCCAAAGAGGGAAGAAAAAAGCGAAAATACAAGAAGCTCATAACTTAGGGTTATTCCTATAAATTTCAGAAAAGAAAGAAAAATAAAGAAGCTCACAATCCCGCCTAAAGCGTGATATTTGGTTTTCACGCTTTTCACCAGTATAAATTTTGATGAAGGTGCTAAAAAATGTTTGAAAAGTACCGCGAAATTATTCCGAAATTTGATAAGTTTTTAGAAAGTGTAAAAGATTTTAGGCTTGTAAGCATAAGGGCTAACATTTTGAAAACAAGACCAAGTCTTCTGAAAAAATGCTTGGAAGAAAAGGGATTTGGGCTGAAATCTGTGAAATGGTACAGCAGCGCTTTTATTGTTGAAAGGAAAAAGGAATTAGTAGGAAAAACTTTGGAGCATATGCTTGGATATTATTACGTGCAGCGCTTGGAATCCATGATTCCTGCTCTTATTCTCAAACCGAAAAAACACGAGCTTATTCTTGATTTGTGCGCGGCTCCAGGTTCGAAAACTACGCAGATTGCAGAGCTAATGCGAAATACAGGAAGAATAATAGCAAACGATATCAGCGAAAAGCGATTGAAAGCGCTTTTCAGCAATTTAGAAAGGCAGGGGGTGGTGAATGTAAGCGTAACGAAGTGCGACGGAAGGAAATTTCCAAAAATCGTTAAATTCAGGAAAATTCTTGTTGACGCACCGTGCACAGCAGAAGGAAGAAGCTTCAAAGAAAGAAGCATAGCAGAAAGCAAAAAGCTCTGCGATAAGCAGTACAAGCTTTTAAAAAGAGCTGTGGAACTTTGCGAAAGTAATGGAATAGTTGTTTATTCCACATGCACTTTGTCACCAATAGAAAACGAGCTCGTGATAAGCAGGATTTTAGGTGAATTTGAAAATGTAAGGGTTGAAAAAACAAAAGTAAAAGGAATAAAAGCCTGTAATGGTGTTGAGGAATGGAAAAATATGAAGTTCGAAAGCTCGGTAAAAAAATGCTTACGCTTTTATCCGCACATCTCTTGCACAGGTGGTTTCTTTGCGGCAAAGCTCAGAGTTCGTTAAAATATTGAAAAAATTTGGAATAAAAGAAAGTTATGCAGAAAAATTTGGATTTGTAGAAAGTAAGAAAAATATTAGGATTACTTCGAAAGAATATCTAAAAGAGGCTCATTTACTTGGAGCAATAAGCGGCATAAGAATCTTCAGAAAAGGAGCCTTGCTCAATCCAAGTTCTAATTTCGTTTTTGTGTTTAATGGAAAAATTAGGAAAAGAAGAATAAAGCTTTCGTTTAAGGAGTTAAAAGAGTTTTTCGAAAATGGAAAGCTCTGGAAAAAAACGAAGCTTCGAGGCTATGTTTTTATTCTGTATCAAGGAAAAATTATTGCTCTTGGTTTTTCTCGGGAAAACGAGATAGAATGCTTTATGCCAAAGGATTTTAGGAAAAAAGCTTTAGAAATCCTTAAAGAAGAACATCTCCAGAAATAAAACCTTCTTCTATAACAAAACCACAAACCCTGCAGACTATTTCACCGTTTGGTTCTCTTCCAACATTTTCTGAACCACACTCAGGACAACGCAACGCCATAATAAATTTTATTTTGTCCTCTTTTAAAAATTTCTCATTACGGTGTAATGTTTCACAAAAAGGTGATAACACCTGCGGGAAATAAACTTCCTAGGATACAAAATTATTTAAAAAATTTGATTTCAAATAACAATTACAGTTTTTTCTGGTGATGAGATGATAGAAAAAATAAGAAAAAGAGATGGAGCTATTGTTACTTTTGATAAAAATAAAATAGGCGAAGCTATCTGGAAAGCTGCACAAGCTGTCGGAGGTAAGGACAGAGAACTCGCATATAAACTCGCGGATGAAGTGATTAAACTACTTGAAAAATCTTTAAAACCTGGAGAAATTCCAAGCGTGGAGCAAGTGCAAGATTTGGTTGAGAAAGTTTTAGTAGAACACGGACATTATAGAACCGCGAAAGCTTACATCACGTACAGAAAAATGAAAGAAGAAATAAGAAAAGAAAAAATTGCTTTGCTTGGCGAGTTTTATGAAGAAAAAATTGCAAAACGTTTTTCAATAAACGCTATCCGATTAATGGTGAACCGCTATTTACAGAAAAATGAAAAGGGTGAGTTAATAGAAGGTCCTAAACAAATGTTTGAGCGTGTAGCTGCGCTAATCGTAATCCCAGACATACTTTACGATGAAAGAATTTTCGATAAAAATGCAAAACAAAAAATTCACGAAAAAGAAGACTTTAGTCCAGACGAATTTGAAGGAAAACTTGGATTAGGAAAGGATAAAAACGGAAACGGTTTTGCTATTACGTGGAATCGCTTCCATCTTGAAAGAATGAAAGCTCTTTACGATGAGCTAAACGAAAAACGTTGCATGAAGCTTGCATGGAGCGAGTTTCTTAAAATGCTCTCTCAAGGAGAATTCGATCGCTACTATGAAAACTTTCTCGAATATTTCAATATAATGGTGGAGAAAAAATTTTTGCCAAATTCTCCAACTCTTTTCAATGCTGGTGCCCCGCTCGGCCAGTTAAGCGCATGCTTTGTTATAGATATAGAAGATAATATGGAAAGTATAATGGAAAGCGCTAAGCAGGCTGCGATGATTTTCAAGTCTGGTGGAGGAATAGGAATAAATTATTCAAAGCTCCGCCCGGAAGGTGATCGAGTTTCAAGTACAGGCGGGACCGCAAGCGGGCCTGTAAGCTTTATGAGAATCATAGATGTTGTTACAGACGTTGTAAAGCAAGGGGGGTGCATTTCCTTGAATTCCTGCCTTTTCACGGATCAGGGTATTTTACCGGCTTATGCATTGCCTGTTTTCAATCCAAAGGATTACTATCCACTTCCCATTTCCGTTTTCGATGGTAAGAATTTTACCGACGCATTTTTCGGAGCAATAGGAAATGCTCAGGAAATGCTTTTGTTCCACACAGAATACGGATACGAGCTTAAAGTAACACATCACGACTTAATCGCTACCGTAAATAAAAACGGAGAAATAATTTTCAAGCCTGCATGCGAAATAAAAACGGGTGATTACCTAGTTCTTTCCTTGGGAAATCATACTGGAAAGAAGGTCAGACTTGAAAAAATAGGAAAGCAGCATTTCAATGCCAACAAACTGAAACTACCAGCATATCTCACACCAGAACTCGCGGAAATTTTAGGAATTTACATGGCAGATGGGTGTTTTAACAGTGGAAGGTTGTTGATTTCCTTTTCAGATAAAAATATTTTCAATTACTTTTCAGAAAAAATAAAACAAGTATTTGGACTGAAGGTAGGAGAAATAAGAAAAAGGCCTGGTTACTTGCATGCCATGTGGTTTTCCAAGGATTTGGAAAAGTACTTCGAAAAAAGAGGGTGGAAGAAAAAAAGCTCAACAGAAGCTTTCATACCGCTCGATATTCTGCGCTCGGAAAAGCAAGTGCTGGCAGCATTCTTAAGGGCTCTTTTCGAAGGAGATGGATACGTGCACAGCCATGGCTATCCAGTGCTTTACACGACCTCAAAAAGATTGGCAAGGGATACGCAAATAGCACTGCTTTCCCTCGGAATACTTTCAAGAATAAGGAAAACTTCTGCAGAAAAAATACCTTCACAGAAGGGAAAAAATGATGTGTATACAGTTTTCATTGTAGAAAAAGAAAGCGTTAAAAAATTTCTTTCACAGATAGGCTTTATCTCTAAGGAGAAAAATGAAAAGGCGAAAAAAGTTTTGGATAAGAAATTCGAATACGTTCGAGTTATTCCCTTTGCTTCAAAGCGTTTGAGAAAAATTTACGAAAATTTGAAAAGAGAAGATAAAAAGTTAGCACACGCTTTTTACAGAAAAGCGCACAAATACATGCTTGGTTATAGAAATTTTACCTTTAATGTTTTGAAAAGGCTGGAAAGAGAATTTCCCGTTTTGAAGGAAGAATTCAAGTACGCTGAAAACTTTGTCTTCGCAAAAGTGAAAGACATAAGCTCTGTTAAAGAGCCTGTATTCCATATCGAGACGCTTTCCGGAAAATACGTTTCAGACGGATTTCTTGTGCACAACAAGCGCCGTGGAGCGAACATGGGTATTCTCGAATGCTGGCACCCTGATATAATGAAATTTATTCACGCAAAGGATAAGGAAGGTGAGTTTGAAAACTTTAATATCTCCGTAATGCTTGACCAAACCTTTTGGGAGGCTTGGAAAAAGAGTGAGCGCTATCCTTTAATTAATCCAAGAACAAAAAAAGTTGTAGCTTATCTTGACCCAAGAAAATTTTTGGAAGAAGTGGCTTATCTTGCTTGGAAAACTGGTGATCCGGGAGTACTTTTCAAAGATAACATTAACAGAAGAAATGTAATGCTCGAAAGCAAAGGAGAGATAAGAGCTACTAACCCGTGCGTTACAGGAGACACGCTGATTGTTACTGATCACGGTTTGATAAGAGCGAAAGATTTAAAAGAAGGAATGAAGGTATGGACTTTAAATGGTTGGAGCGAAATAGAAAGAGTTTTTAACAACGGTGTGCAAAAAGTTTATGAGGTTGAATTAGAAAACGGAATGAAAGTTAAGGTTACAAAGGATCATAAATTTTTAACGGAAAGCGGATGGAAAAAACTTGAAGAAATAAAAGAGGGAGAAAAAATAAGAATAGTTTTGGAAGAACCAGAATTTTACCAAAACACTTCTCCTCTTCACGAAAAATTCGCAGAACTTTTAGGTTACTGGATAGGAAGCAAGGGTTTAAGCGTTTCGAATCACGTGCATTTACATGTCGGTAAGGAAAAAAATCTTGCAGAGCATTTTGCGAATTCTCTCAAAAATTTTGCTGGTCACGCTTTTATAGTCAATTTCGACGGGCAGTTTATAGTCGATTCGCACAGAAAAAACTTTGCAGAAAAACTAAGAAAAATTACTGGAATGAAAGCATCTAAAAGTCATGAAAAAAGAATTCCAGAAATTATTTTCACAAGTGATAAAAAAGCGCAGGCAGCATTTTTGCGCGGATTGTTCAGCGCCGACGGAAGCGTTTACGATGCTAACGAAACTGTTACAATATCTCTCTCTTCAACCTCAAAAAAGCTTTTAGAAGAAGTTCAGGTTTTGCTCTGCTGCTTCGGTATTTACAGCACGTTAACGAATGAAAAAAAGGAGACTTACAGGCTTTTGATTTCTGGAAAGTATGCTTGGATTTTCAGAGAAAAAATAGGACTTTTAGGAGAAAAAATGAAAAAACTCGAAAAAACGCTTTCAGGGAAAACCTTTTACTCTAAAGAAAAAACTTTCATCAAAATAAAATCGATAAAATTCAATGGTGAGGAAGAAGTTTTTGATATAAAAGCACCGCCTGCTTATACATGGGTGACAAACGGCATTTATTCCTATGACTGCGGCGAAGAGCCATTGTACCCTTACGAATCCTGCAATCTTGGCTCGATAAATCTTTACGCTTTTATCAAAAAAGAAAACGGCAAAATCTACTTTGACTGGAAGGAATATGATAAAGTTGTGCAAATCGCTTACCGCTTTTTGGATAACATCATCGATGTAAACAAATTCCCTCTTCAAGAAATAGAGAATGAAACGAAGGCGAGAAGAAAAATAGGGCTCGGAATAATGGGTTTGGCTTCAACTCTTTTTGCCCTGCGCGTACCGTATAATTCAGAAGAAGGTTTTGATTTTACAAGAAAGGTTTGTGAGCATCTAACATATTTTGCCATGCTCGCCTCTGTAGAAAGAGCAAAGCAAAGAGGAGTTTTTCCGGAATACGATAAGAGCTCTTATGTTAAAGGAGAAATGCCTGTTGAAGGTTTTTATCACAAAGACCTTTGGAGTTTGGACTGGGAAAAACTCAGAGAACTTATTTTAAAGCACGGAATAAGAAATGTAGAAGTCACTACTATAGCTCCTACCGGCTCTATTTCGATGTTTTTTGATGTGAGTTCTGGTATAGAGCCACAGTTTGCTCTAGTTTTTGAAAAGCGTGTCGTTGCAGGAGAATTTTTCTATGTTGATGTAGAACTTGAGAATCAATTAAAAGAACAAGGGCTTTACAGAGAAGAAATTTTAAAGAAAATCTCGGAAAACGGCGGTAGCGTGCAGGGTATAGAAGAAATACCAGAAGATATGCGCAAAGTTTTTGTCACAGCCTTAGATTTACCATGGTGGGATCATATTCGTGCTCAAGCAGTAGCTCAGCTTTGGGTAACAACGAGCATAAGCAAAACAATAAACATGCCTGAATGGGTAAGCAGTGAAGATGTGCACAAAGCCTACATAGCGGCGCACGAAATGGGATGCAAAGGAATAACGATTTATCGCGAGGGTAGCAAAACTAAACAGGTTATTTACCTTCCAGGAGAAGTTTCGCACAGAAGAATAGAAGAAACAGTCAAACTGATTAAAAACGATACACCAAAAATTCTGAAAAAACTAGGGATAGAGATGCCAGAATGGTACAAGGAAATTCTTGAGCACGGAAGAATAAAATCAATTAACAATAACAACAACGGAAAATGCCCAAATTGTGGAAGTGCTAACCTTATCTTTCAAGGTGGTTGTGTAACTTGTAAAGAGTGTGGCTGGAGTAAATGTGTGATAGCCTGAGTTTTCAGAAACGTAAATTTTATATATCACTTTTTAGTAATAAAATTATGGAGATAGTGCTTGATGCTGGAATTGCCCAGGCTTCTCTTTTTCCACGTGAAGATATAAAATGCGGTAAATTAACAAATGAAGAGGTATTTGAAAGAGTTAAAGGAATTTTAGAATATAGTGAAGATAATAAAAATAAAATCTACATGGAAATAAATACTCTAAGAAAAGCCTGCGAGAATTTAAAAAGAAGCTTAAATAAATATAC
>CAZQLM010000009.1:0-21269 GCA_964594175.1 uncultured archaeon
CGTAGATACAAAATAAATTTTCTATGAGTCTTCTTAAAAAATCAAAAATTTGAAAATCTTACAAAGCTATTGAACAGTTCTAACTTTACCCTTTCTTAAGACAAATCCTTGATGCTCATTTTCTAAATAATTCAAACCTTCTTTAAGCTGAGAGCTTTCTTTATCCATTAAAAAACTCATTTATGCCAGATTTGCTCATTGTAAATGAAATAAGAAACTTTAGAGATAAAAAAACTTACAGGAAAACAACAAAGTTAATAAGCTTCTCTTCAGAATATTTGAGGTTACTACAAGGTATATATACCAGAACCATAAAATACATAATTTATGGAAAAAGGAAGAAAGCCGTTACTCAGTGCCGTGGAAACATTGGAAGAAGCCGGAAAAAGAGCACCAAAGCTTTTCGGCATACCCTCAGGCGTTCAAGGTTTAGATGAGCTTTTCTTTACAACAAAAATAGAGAACGGAAAACCGAGAAAGATACCTTTGGGAGGTATTCCCTCACTGGCCGTTGTCAATGTGACTGGCGTTTCAGATACAGGAAAGAGTTTGTTTGCAGAACAGTTTGCAGTAAAGCAAGCATCTCTGGGCTATCCTGTTTGCTTCGTAACCGTAGAATCACCCTCTGCTTTCGTTGCTACCGGACTTAGAGAAAGAGCGAAAGCAATGGGGATAGATTGGGAAGATATAGAGCATAATATAATCTTGATCGATGCCGCAAGCTATGCAAGCATAAGAGAAGATACAGAAAACCTTCTTGCTACCCTGGAATATGCGATATACGAATACAAAACAAAATCTGTTGTGATAGATTCGATTACAGGATTTTTCGAAGCAAGAGAAATGCTCGCAAGAACAATAGTCAGAAAGCTTTTCAACTTCATGAAACAGCACTATCAAACTGCTATTTTCGTTTCTCAAAAACGTTCCGGACATGAAGAACTAACAGCAGAAGCAGCAGGAGGATATGCAATAAGCCATATAGTTGATTGCTCGATAGTGCTTTCAAAGGAGCTTATTACTTCGAAATACACAGCTAACCTTTACAAAAAGCCAATAGGTTCTGTGATAAGACTTTTCCGCATAGATGGCTGCAGGCTATGCGGACATGATACGAGAACGCACATTTTTGAAATAACCGAAACCGGCTTGGTAAAAATCGGTCCTCCTCTGGAAGAGATAGTTAAGACGGGGTGATGCGCATGGTGATAGAGCTTAAGCCGGTTGAAATCGATATCGATGCAAAAGCTATGAGAATTTTTTTGAAAAGTATAGAAATTCTCGGTGGTCCGAGAAAGCTTGTGGAAATGCGTAACCTTACTTGGCTTCCAAGTTTGATGGCAGCAAGCTATGCAGTAACATACGCTTACGATAAACATTACACAGCAGAGCAAATTGCAGAAAAGCTTGGAATAACAAAACAAACTGTGCAGAACATTTTGAGAGCTGACCCAGAAGCTGTGAAAGCAAGACTTGAAGAAGCTTTGAAGGAAGATGAAGAAGAAAAACGCACGCATACAGCAGGAGCTCTGGCGAAACTTGCTTACGAGGAAATAAAACAAGGAAGGGATGAAATAAATCTTGCCATAGAGCTTGCTAAAAGCACCGCTCAAAGTCTCGGCGCTACGTGGGCTGTGCACGTGCTTTCAAGAATAAAGGGCACGGACTTCCCCGTGAATAAAGAAGTACTTCTCGAGAAATTCGAAGGAATGAATATTAAGGACAAACCAATAGAAGAAATTCTCGAAAAGCTAGAATATCCTATTCACACGCCTGCAGAGCTTCTGCATAAGATAAGAGAAGCTTTGGAAAAATAGTTTCAAAATTTAAAAGGTATTGGAATTTGCTTTAATTGGAATTTTACAACTTCGCAATGTCTGTTGTATACATTCCTCCAAATTCGCTTGCTCTTACCTTCTTCTCGAAGGATTCATCGCTAGCTTCGTAACTAAATTCGAAATATTCCTTTAATTTTTTTAGAATTGTAAAAATATTTCAGCATATATTCTTTCCTACTTTTTCAAGTAAAGTTTTGTTTATGTAAATTGGAGCGTTAACGCGTACCGCAATCGCTATACCATCGGAAGGCATTAAATCTAATTTTAGAACTTTGTTTTTAGAGCGAAAATATCCAAAAGCATAGTAATAATTTCCATCGAATCTTTCAAGAATCACTTTTTCAAGAGTTATGTTGAAACTTTTCAGAATCTGCACAATCGTATCATGCGTGGTTGGGCGTTCAGGAATTATACCTTCCATTCCAAGAAGAATATTTCTTGCCCTTTCCGGAGAGGTTTCAGCCACTATTGCCATGCAGCCGTGACCTATTATAACAGTATTTCCGACAATTTTTAACACATCCACCTTTACATAGTTTTCTACTTCAAAGGAAACATAGGAGCAAGCAAGAAATAAAAGTACGAAAATTGTTGCAACACCTTTAGAAAACCATCTGCTTGCCATGAAAAAAATTGGAATTACAAATATATAAAAGCTATTCATTAAGCTGTGCGCAAGCCTCAACCAAAAGGCATGTGATAAGAGGTGAGAGAATGATACTCGGTATGAATGGAATTGCTCTTTCAAGCAGCCCGCACACAGCTGCTATCAACAATACAAAAAGAAAAACAACAAATGTTTCAAGAAGATTTTTTCGAACTTTTCTTACACTCACTTTTAATCCTTCCACAACACCCTTGTTGTAAACAACTATTGAAGGAGCCCAGTATATGAGGAAAAACCAAACAATAAGTATAACTAACGCCCACAACACAAATAGCGCTCCAACCTGAAGGATGAGAGAAGAAATCAATTCCTCAGAAAACTGCTTTGCAATAAAAGCTGTTAAAAAATCGTATCCGACACCGATAAAAGGTAGCGAAACTAATAGGAGAATGAAAAGTGTCGCAATGTTTTGGAGAATTGCTCTTTTCCAGAATATTCTAACACCATCAAAAAGCGTTGAGAGCTTTACTCTGTTCTTCCTTCCACGTGCAACCACATACATAAAACCAAAGTTAAACGGTGGAAAGGCAATGATAGCGCACAAAGCAGTAAGAAAAATTGGCAGAAGTAAGTATTTAAGAATATCTGTGGCTATGAGCTTTGTAACGCCGCTTATTCCTGAGGTGAAAAAAGTCGAGATGTGCGGATAAAAAACAATTACACTAAATATAGCAACTATAGCAAAAGGTATGAGAAAGGAAATAAGGAAAGCTCCTATAAAGACGGCAATATTTGATTTATAGTTATCCCATGCCTTTCTAAGTATTTTTTCCATGTGTAAATTTAAAATTCAAATATTTAAATAGTTTTCCCCTCATCTAATTTCATCGATGTGCCGGGAGGGGCCTTCCGGAAGCGGGAAAAACGCATGCTCCGCTTCTGGAGGAAGCTCTGCCCACCTTCAGCAGTAGTGTAGCAAGGCGAAAGCTTTGCTACACTGGTGAAAGGCCAAGTAGGTCTCGATGATGAGGGAGAGACGGGTAGGCCGAGAAGATGAATGCCCCAAGCTCTTTTGATGAAAGTGCGTATGAGCACCGAAAGAGCTACAGAAGGCAGGCTATTCCCGGCACATCTCGCTTTTGTAAAGAAAATCGTAATCAATATAATTGATTTAATTACGAAAATTTTCTATGCGATTCGGATTTGCTCCGCCAATTGATAGGCTGCTTAACGGAGGGCTTGAAAGGGGGTGCATAACGAATTTTTTTGGACCGCCGGCAAGCGGAAAAACACAAATAGCTATGTGCGCATGTGCTAGTGCCCTGAAAAAGGGAATGAAGGTAGCTTTTATTGATACCGAAGGTGGTTTTTCTTTTGAGAGACTTTCCCAGCTTTTTCCGGAGCATGAAAAGTTTTTGCACAAGCTTTTACTCTCTGAACCATGTACTTGGGAAGAGCAGAAAAATGTAATAGCAGAACTTGAGAAAATTAAAAATTTAGAGCTTATCATAGTTGATTCAATTGTCGCTCTCTGGAGATTAGAGCTTAATCAAGAAAATGTGTTCAGCATAAATCAAGAACTGGCGAAGCAATTAGCAACGCTTGCAAAGCTAGCGAGAAAACTCAACATTCCTGTGCTTATAACAAATCAGGTTTACGCGGATACCGAAACAGGTGAGCTAGAATTAGCTAGCAGGAACGTTGTAAAATGGTGGAGTAAAAATCTTATAGAGCTTATGCACGCAGGCAGAGCCAATTGCAGAATAGCTATTGTAAGAAAATCACGTTCGATTCCTGAAGGAAGAAAAATAGAATTTGAAATCACGGAAAAAGGCATGAAAGAAGTTAAGTTCAGATTATTATGAAAATAATTCATTTACCTGCTATACATACATTTTCCAAAAGAATTGGTGGTGAACAAACATTTTTGCACCATTCTTGGCCTTTACAGATTTTCATTCTGTGCTTTATCAAATCGAAAAAATTATCATGCACAATAGCTCCTGTTACTGGCAAAAGCTCACCATTTTGTTTTTTCAGAAATCCGGCGGAAATCTGAAAGCTCAGCTCCCCTCTCAGTGGGTTGGAAAGCTTTTCTCCTATAATTCTGTGCACTATCACGTACTCCCCCTCAGGTTCGTAATCGCCTTCTTCGATAATCACATTGCTCGGAGCTGGTTTTGGAAGTTTTTTGTAGCTTCTCGTGGCATTTCCTGTGCTTTCCGTACAATCTATCAAAGCTCTGTAATAATCATAGATATAGTTTTTCAGCACTCCGTTTTGTACAAGTATTTTTTCTTTTGTAGGCAAACCATCTCCATCAAAGCTTTTTGAACCAAAAGCACAAGGAATTATACCGGAATCTATTATGCTAAGCTCTTTGCACGCTATTTGCTTACCTACATCTTCCCACGGGCTTTTGCCTTTCTGAATCCTATCTGCACAAAGCATATTAACGAGCATTCTTTTCATTAGCTCACCTGCAATATTAGGTAAAAGTAGCACATTGTATTTTCCTGTTGGAAGTTGAGAGGGAGAAGAAAAATGTTTTATTTCTTCTGCATAGTTTTTGAGTGTTTCGAATTCTTCTAAAAATCTTTTGAGTGTTCTAAAGCAAATATAGCGCTGTAGAGGTTTGCTTTCGCGCTTTTTGATACTCGTATTTAACGAAATATAAGTCCTTTCTTCAGAAATGCTATCACTAAAGTTAAATAGAGCTGTAGCATAAGAAACCGCTTTCAAGCTTCCTCTAAGAAGTTCTGCTTCGCTTTCGTTTTTCAATTTTTCAACAATATTTTTCATTTCTTGAATGCCTGTTTCCTTTATTTTTTTATCAAAAATATCTTCCACTTTACTTTTTCCGTATTCAGGAAATTCTTCGAGATAAGGCTCGCGTCGAGAGACGCGCGCTATTTTTACAGCCAGTTTAACGCCCCTTTCGAACAGTTTCGGAGAAGTGCCTGTAAAGGAAAAGAATCCGTGTTTCCCATTTACAAGCACGCGAATGCTTGCACCGAAGAAGTTCGCGGTCTGAAAATTTTCAAAACAATGTTTCCAAGAATATTTTTTTACATGATATTCTTCCAAAAATATCTCCACATCTTTTGCTCCCAATCTCTGTGCAATTTTTAAAGCTTTTTCAATTATGTTTTCCACCTATTATCACCTTTGCCAAAATATGCGGACCTCCAAAAGATACTTTCACCCTCTGTCCCTCTTTTTTACATCCCAAGAAAATATTATAATGCAGTGCGAAGTCACTACCTACAAGCTTAACAGAATTCAGCACATCGAGAATGCTCCCGCCCAGAGTAACGCCTTTGAGAAGACCTCTAATTTCTCCGTTTCTTATTTCATAGCTGCAGCCGGCTGAGAGCGTGAAAGAACCTGTACTAACATCAGCGTGCCCTCCTTTTGTTCCTATACCGGTAACGTAAATTCCTTTTTTGACTTCGCTTATAAGTTCTTCTGTTTTTGCATCTCTTGGTTCAAGATAGTAGTTGCACTGTCTTGCCAACGGTAAGCGCAACGCATTTTCTGCCCGAGCATTGCCTGTTGAATTTACAGAGCATTTGCATGCGGTTTCACATGTGTGCAAAAAATTTTTGAGTATACCATTTTCCACAACCACAGTTTTTTCCTTTCTCACACCTTCATCATCGTAGGGCATGAAAATTCCATGCTCTTCAACGCCGCTATCGATTACCGTAACAAGCTCGCTTGCCACTTTTTTCCCGAGCATTTGCGAAAGAACCGAATTTCCAGAACATGCAAGGTCCGCTTCACTCGCATGTCCTATAGACTCGTGCAGAAGAAGACCAAGAGTTTTTGGATCTAAAACAACTTCCTGTACCCCTGCCTCTGGCGTGCCTGCGGAAAGTAACTTTTCAGAGAGAAGAGAGATTTCTTTTACAAAATCCATCCAATTTGCTCTGTAAATGAATTCGTAACCGCCTGTGAAACTTTTTGTCTCACCAAGTTTTTCTATTCTGCCGTTTTCCTTTGCCACAGAAAACTGTCTTATTCCAACGCTCACAAAGCGCGTAAGTATTCTGCTTCCTTCCGAGGAGAGAAAGTATCTTATATCTTCCCTCTCTCCTATCCATGTGCTGGCATGCCTTATTCGTTTGCTTACGAAGGCCATTTTGTTGAGTTCTTCTGCTATGCTTGCTTTCTCATCTACAGGCATACCCATTGGATAGATTTTGTATTCTGAGCTTAGCTTTGCTTCAACGCTTTCTTTCTCTATTTTGTGTTCAATTTCCTTCAAAGAAGAAAGCGCTTGCTTTATCAAATTTTCGAGCGAGTTTTTTTCAAAGTTTGTAGTGCTTGCAAATCCTACTTTATTATCCTTCTCTACCCTCAACCCTAATGTACGTTCTTCTCTCGCTTCTATCTCTCTTAGCTTTTTGTCTTCAGCTTTTACTGTGAAAAGTTTCACTATGTTTATTCTCACCTCTGCGTTCGCACCAAATGATTCGACCTTTCGCAAAAGAAATTCTCCTGTTTCTTTTAAAGATTCCATAGAAATAAAAGTGTAAAACAAAATTACTTAAGCTTTCCGTTTTATTTTGAAGCGCTCTGATAAGCTGCAATTGCGGCATTCAGGTAAAAATAAACTCTTCTATTTCTTACTCATTATAAATACTTTCTCTGTATTATATGAATTTCACTTTACAAATCTTTAAATTCTTTCGTTTTGCCCAATTTTCTATGAATATGAAGAATAAATATTTTTTGCTGTTAAAGGAAATTTACTTAGAAAAAGCTCTTGCTAAGTTAAATTTGCTTGCATTTGTTTATATGCTTGCTTCTGTGCTTTCTTTTTTAAATACAGATTTTCTTGAAATTCTCCTGTTTTTTACTTCCTTTATGATACTCTACAGTTCCGTCTATTATTATAACGATTTAAGTGATTACAACAGTGATAAAAAAATGAATTTCAATCATAAATCCAAGCTTCTGGTCAAAGGTTTTTTCACAAAGAAAGAATATAAAAACCTGTTTATTTTTTCAACAGTGAGCGGTATCGTTCTTTTATGGATAATCAATACTTTTTATGCTTTTCTTTCATTTCTGTTGGTGATTTTCAATCATCTTCGCACAAAGTATTTGAAAACTCTTCCTAAAAGAATTTTTTCTCTTTTTTGGGTGCAGTTTTTCAATCTCGTAATCTTTTGGTTTGTTTTAACTAAACAGCTTTTTAATGTTTTCGTTTGTCCTTTGTTCACTCTTTATTCTTTCGCATACACACTTTCTTACTATTTTTACAAGAAAAACATGAATGTTTCTATTTCAGCGCTTCTGAAATTTTTACCGTTGTTTTTACTTTTCATTTACTTCGCCCTGCCGATTCTTTTAGAAAAGCTTCTGATAATACCTTTGGCGGTCGGAGCAACCATTTATGTGCTTTTAATAGGTATAAACAGAGAAAAACATCTTAACGATCTTATGATTTTAGGATTGATAGCCATTACGCTCTCTACTTTGATATTTATTTCTTATCCTTTTTTCGAAAAAGAATTACCACGAGTTAATGAATCTTTGCCACAGGAAATAAGAGCAGTAATTTACGATACGCCTGAATTTATTCTTGAAAGTTTGCAGGAGAATTATTCGAAATACGCATCATTTCTTAACACTACGTTAAACTTTATAGACTTTTCTATTTTAAAAACTTTATGATTTCTGAAATTCTTTTACCCTTCCGCAAGAGTTTTTCTCGGGACATGCTCCTGTTTTGCATTTTGGACCGAGAAACTCTGCGAGCTCTGGAATATTGCATGCCATGCGAGCTATTATTTTTCCGACAAAATCTCTTACTTCATAATGCGTCGTGCTGCAAGCCCTTACCCCAATGAACCCAAACGGATCAAGTAAGTGAAAGCCGTCCAGCAAAAGTTTAAATTTAATTTTTAACGCATGCGGAACAATGTAAATTGCATGCCTTTTTTCTACTCCACCATCAACAAGCTTTTCATACAATGCCATTGCTTCGTGAAAAGCCTCTTTGTAGCTTTCATCTGCAGATGGGGGGATGTGAAAATACTCTTCTTTCGGATTTTTCAAATACCGCTCAGCAGCGCTATACACAGATTCTACTGACTGTCTTACAGTTCTGTGTCTTTTTATCTCGTTCCATGCCGCTAGCGATAGCGAAGAAACCACGCTTACTAAAATTTCATTTTGCGCAGCCTGTGCAAGCTCTTTCCAACCACGAGCTTTCATCTCGAAAATTTTACCAATGCTTCCGCAATACACAACCTCTATTTTCTCATTTTCATCGATTTTGCAATCCCCAAAAATGTTCGGGAATGGAAATCCGGTTTCGTAAGCTCTTTCAGCTGCTTCAAAAAGTATTGGTACTGAATTTTTTAGAGCGGTCTTGAAATTTTTTGCTATAATTTTCAGTTCTTCCGGTATTTTTGCATTCATTTCGCATTCTTTTATACATGTCAAAAGCGTTTGTGCCGGAAAGGAAAAGAATCCATACGAGCTAAATCCGAGAGGAAGAATATTTCTTGCCTGGTCGCAACCTGCCTTTAAAAGTTCTTTATAAACCTCAAGCATTTTCCTGCAAACTTTCTCATACTCACCTTTATAAGGAGAGCGTTCAATAAAATCAGGAATGATAATGTTGTGCATCGCAATTTTTATTCTACGCGAACTGAACATCAAATAAGAACCAAAAGGAAAGGCCGTGAGAAACAAATCAATAATTCTGCTTCCCTCTATCCAAAAATAGAATACAGGTGTGGTTAGCAGAGATGCGTGACCCCGTTTGGTAGCTTCTCGGTGAAAATTTTTTGCAAGATTTTTATCAATCTTTTTCAGCATTTTTTTAAAGCTATCTTTTTTGGCTGTGAGAATTCCGGAAACCGTTAAAATTTCGTCTGGCCCAAACCCAAGGAAAACCGGAGCGTAATCTATTAGCTCAACACTCAGAGCTTTTTCTACATTTTTCATTCCTTTCACCGGAAAAATAATAATTTTTAAAAAATATAAATCTCTAAATGGAAAATATGCGAGTTCCTTCCGTTTGTCCATACTGCGGTTGCGGGTGCAGATTAATCTACGAAGTTAAAAGAGGTAAAATTATAAGAATTTATCCAGATCAGCAAGATAGAGTAAGCGAAGGCAAACCGTGCATAAAAGGGCTAACACTTGCCGAGGTAGCTGACAAATCAAGGCTAAGGCATGCGCTCATAAGAAAGGATCGCTCAGAAAAAAAGGTTTCTTTGAAACATGCCTTGGAATACATTTATCAAAACATTAAAGATCTTGCTCCAGAAGAAATAGCCTTTTGCGGAAGCGGAAAGATAACAAATGAAGATAACTGGGCTATTCTGAAATTCGCAAAAACAGTAATAAAAACAAACAACACCGATTCGTGCTGCGGAAGAATTTGTCATATTGCAACTGTAGAAGGTTTAATGGATTGCTTCGGAAATTCAAATTTAAGTTCAATTGATTACGCGAACGAAATAGACGTGCTTTTTGTGATAGGCTCAAACCCGGCGAGCAACTACCCTGCATTTTTTAACAAGATTTTAAAAAGGAGGAAAGAAATCAAAATAATATCGGTGCAACCCATTTACAACATTACTTCTCGTTTTGGAGATGTATTTGTTTATATAGAGCCAGGAACAGAGGTTGTGTTTCTCAACGCTTTGGCAAATTATTTGATCAAGAAAAAAGCTTATCACGAAGAGTGCGAGAGCATAGAAGGTTTTCACAGACTCAAGGAGGTTGTAAAGAATTACACTCCAGAACTTGTTGAAAAAATTTGCAAAACACCAAAAAAAGAATTTCTCAAGGCAGCAAAATTGGTTGCTACCTCCAAAAATTTCGGAATATTCCACGGAATGGGACTAACGCAGCACGTTAATGCGATAGAAAATGTTCATTGTTTGCTCAACGTGCTCATGCTCAAGAACGGAAAAATTCTTAGCCTGCGTGGCGAAATAAATGTGCAGGGTGTAGGAGATATAGGCTTTCTACCGAACAAACTCCCGAGTGGCGGATTCGAAACCTTGCCAAAACTTGAAAAATTTTGGGGGTGTGAGCTACCTTTAGAAAAGGGAAAGACGATAATCGAGTCTTTGATAATAGACCCTGTAAAAGCAGCTTTTATAAGCTCGTTCAACCCTGCGCAATCTTTGCCGGCGCTCAAAAAAGTTCATAAAAATCTCGAAAACATGTTTCTTGTTTACCTCGATTCGTATGAAAGTTTAACCGCAGAGTTCGCGGATGTGATTTTACCAACGCCTGCGCTTTTCGAGAGAAGAGGAACGGTAACAACAGGTGAGCGTTTAGTAAGAGCACTAAAAGCCGTGAGAAAAGCTCCTGGTGAAGCTTTACCTGAATGGGTGATTTATTCTAAACTTGCAAGGTTGTTCAGAAAGGGAAAATTTCTTCACTGGAAAAACGAAAAAGAAATATTTTCGGAAATAGTAAAAATAGTTCCTGCTTACAAAAATCTCGATCCGGAAAAGATTTACGGTGGTATAGATATGTTTGCTGATAAGAGCATAAAATACAAGAGGTTCGTTCCAGAAAGATTTGAAGGAAAGGATGAAATAAGAAGTAAAGAGTATCCTTTTCTTCTAACAACTTTTCGCTCAAAGTACCAGTTTTTAACAGGGGAAATGACATCACTTTCTGAAACATTAAGAAAAAATGACGAAGGACCTTGTGTATATATCAACCCAAGAGACGCAAAAAACCTCGGAATTAAAGATGGTGAAATAATAAGGATAGTGAGCGAAGAGGCTTCTTTAAAAGCAAAGGCAAAGCTCTCAGGGATTGTTCCAGCTGGCGTATTGGCATCGAGATTTCATTACAGAGAGCTTTTGATTAACAAACTTTTTCCTGCAAGATTTGACGAGGAAACGCACACCCCAAATTACAAATGCGTTTCTGTAAGAATTGAAAAAATCAAGAGAAGTTAAGATTTCTTTTTTTGAATCCAAAAACTTTATAAGCATCTTAACAATTGTTAAATTATGCCAAAGTTGAAACTTCCATGTGAGGAAGCGATATGGAAAATACTCCCAGTAATCAGAAAAGAAATAGCAAAAATTCTGGTGAGAGAATACAGTCTCTCGCATAAAAAAACAGCAAAATTACTCGGAGTAAGCGAAGCGGCTATATCCCAATATCTCAGAGAAAAGAGGGGTAAATGTTTTTTGGTTTCGGAAGAAGAAAGAGACAAAATGAGGAAAATTGCAAGAACGCTGCTGCGGTCAGAGGATTCTGAAAAAATAAAATTAAAAATATGCGTGCTCTGTAATACGCTTATGAAAAGGGTGAAATGATTTATGAAAGTTTATCTGGATAATGCTGCTACAACTCCTGTTGCAAGAGAAGTACTCGAAGCTATGCTTCCGTATCTTAGTGAAAAGTTCGGCAATGCTTCTTCCTTGCACGCATGGGGAAGAGAAGCAAGAGAAGCTATGGAAAAAGCACGCGAAATAATAGCTAAAAAGCTCAATGTTTCCCCAAACGAGGTAATCTTTACATCGGGAGGAACGGAAAGCAATAACTTCGCTTTGAAGGGAATAGCGTTTGCAAACAAGGAGAAGGGAAAGCACATAGTTACGCAAAAAACCGAGCACGCTTGTGTGTTGCAAACATGCAAATGGTTGGAAAGTATTGGATTCGAGGTTACGTATTTGGATGTTGACGAATACGGCATGGTTTCTCCTGAAGATGTTGCTAATGCAATAAGAAAGGATACAATTCTTGTTAGCGTAATGCATGCTAACAACGAAATTGGTACTGTTCAGCCAATAGAGGAAATCGCCAAAATATGCAAAGAGCATGGAGTTTATTTTCATACAGATGCCTGTCAGAGTTTTACAAAACTTGAGCTGGATGCAGAAAGAATTGGAGCAGACTTAATAACAGTGAGCTCGCACAAAATTTACGGTCCGAAGGGTGTAGGAGCATTGATAGTAAGAGAGGGAGTCAGAATAACTCCTTTCATGCACGGAGGCGGACACGAGTTCGGAAAAAGAAGCGGAACGGAAAATGTTGCCGGTATAGTAGGATTTGGCAAGGCTGTTGAAATAGCAAATAAAAGGCACGTGGAACATACGAAAAGAATGCGCGATTTGCTCGAAAAGAGGATACTTGAAGAAATACAGAATGTAAAGCTTAACGGACATCCTGAAGAAAGGGTTTGCCACATAGCCAATTTCTCTTTCGTTGGCATAGAGGGCGAGGCCCTGCTTTTTCGCTTAGATGCTCGCGGAATAGCGTGCTCCACTGGCTCTGCTTGCTCCTCTCACAAACTCGAACCAAGCCACGTTCTTCGCGCTATTGGGCTAAGCCCGGAGCATGCTCACGGAAGCCTGCGCTTCAGTACAGGAAGGCAAAATACGGAAGAAGAAATAAACTATGCTGTAGACGTGCTTAAAGAAGAAGTAGAGGCATTAAGGAGAATAAGCGCAATAGCATGAGCGAAAAGAAAAGGAAAGACTCATAAAAACAAAATAGTTGTTCGCACTGTGAGGTGAGTTTATATGTACACAGAGGAAGTGATGAAACACTTCATGCATCCGAAAAACGTTGGTATAATAAAAGACGCTGACGGGATAGGAGAAGTTGGTAACGTAGTTTGCGGAGATATGATGTGGATTTACATCAAAGTAGGAGAGAACGAAAATGGTGAGAAAATAATCAAAGATATAAAATTCAAAACCTTTGGATGTGTTGCCGCAATAGCAACGAGCTCTAAAATCACAGAACTTGCAAAAGGAAAAACGCTTGAGGAAGCATTGAAAATAAGTAAAGAAGATGTCGCCAAATCGCTTGGCGGTTTACCACCAATTAAAATGCACTGCTCATTACTTGCTACAGACGCTCTGAAAGAAGCGATTTATGATTATCTCAAGAAAAACGATCTTCCAATCCCGGAAGAGCTGCAAAAAGAACACGAAAGAATAGAAAAAGAAAAAAAATTTGCAGAAGAAAAATACGGAAAGTTCATAGAAAAACAGAAAGAAATGATAAAGAAGGGAAATGCTTGATTTCACGTGACAATCCTTTCGGAAGAGATACAGTTAAATAATTTTCATTATTTCTGAAAATTAATTATGCACGAAATTATCAAAACCAGAGTTTTCAAAACAATTGAAAAATACAAGCTTGTGGAAAATGGAGATAAAATCTGCGTAGCTTTGAGCGGAGGAAAGGATAGTGCTTGTGCGCTTTTTCTGTTGAGAAAATATATCGAAGAAAAAAACACAGATTGCGAGATAAAAGCTTTACATCTTAATCTCGGCTTTGAAGGTTTTGAAAGAGCTGTTGAAGTTTGTGAAAAGCAAGCCAAGTTAGTTGGAGTCGAGTTGGAGGTTGTTAACGTAAAGGAGTTAGGAATAGATATAGAGAAGATTTCTAAAAAAAGAAAAAGAGCTATTTGTAGCGTTTGCGGCGTTGTTAAAAGATACTTGCTAAATAAAATTTCCAGAGAGCTTGCTTGCAAAAAACTTGCTACCGGGCATAATATGGATGATTTTCTTGTTTTCTTTTTCAAGAATTTGTTAAGTAAAAATTATTTCTGGATATCTAAGTTCAAACCAAAAGTTGAGAGTACTCATGAAAAGATACTTTGCAGAATAAGGCCGCTCTTTTTCATAGGAAATAAAGAAACAGAAATTTTTTGCAAGAAAAACAAAATACCTTATTTGAAAAGCGTTTGCGCTTATTCGCAAAGCAGCGCGATAAAAAGAAAGCGAGAAAAATGGTACGAAATACTTTATTCGCTTGAGAAAATTCAAAAAGATTTTCGCTATACGCTTGCGCAAAGTGTTACTGAGATGAGCAAGTTTTTTGAAAAGTGGAAAGGTATCGAAGAATTTAGAGAATGCAAACTTTGCGGCGAGGTAAGCAATCGAGAAATTTGCGGGTTTTGTAAGTTGACGAAATAAATAATTATAACGTTTTTAATCTTTTGGACGATAAGCTTCTTTATGGGAGAGTTTGAAAAAATGGTTTTAGAAATTGCAAAAAAATCAATAGAAGAATGGGTAAGAAACAAAAATCTTTGGGAGCCTGAGTTAAGCGCTCTTGAAAAAGAATTCTCCATACCAAAAGGAGTTTTCGTAACAATTTACAAAAAAACTTCTCAGGGCAAGGAGCTTCGTGGTTGCATAGGATTTCCTTATCCTTTGTATCCTTTGGGTAGGGCTGTAGCAAGAGCGGCAAAGGAAGCTTGCGAAGACCCGCGCTTTCCGCCTTTGAGCGAAGAAGAGCTAAAAGAAATAAAAATAGAAGTTTCCATACTCTCAGAACCAAAAAAACTCGAAGTAAAAAACAGAGCCAAACTTCCTGAAATGCTCGATAAAAGCAAAGGATACATAATAAAAAGGGGCTTTAACTCTGGGCTTTTTCTCCCACAGGTTTGGAAGGAGCTCAGCGATCCAGAAGAGTTTCTTGCAAACCTTTGCTTTAAAGCTGGGCTGCCGCCAGATTCTTGGTTAGATCCAAAAACGGAAATTTACGAGTTTGAAGCAAAAATAATATGTGAGAAGTATGAGTCAAGTAAATAACTTTCCAAGAGTGGGTGTAGGAGTTTTGGTAATTAAAAATGATAAAATCCTAATCGGAAAACGCATTTCTAAAACTCACGGCACAAATACTTGGTCGCCACCAGGAGGGTGGCTTGAATATGGAGAAGGCTTTGAAGAATGCGCAGCTCGCGAAGTTAAAGAAGAAACAGGTATTGAAATTAAAGAACCAAAAGTTGTAGGAATTACCAACAATATATTTCCAGACGGATTTCACACTTTAACGGTTTGGGTTATTGCAAAATGGAAAAGGGGAGAAGCGAAGGTAATGGAACCAGAAAAGTTTCAAGAATGGAAATGGTTAAAAATTGATGAGCTAAAAAATCTTAAACCTCTGTTTCTTCCGTTAAAACTTTTTCTCGAAAATAAAACGCTTTTAAATCATTTATTGAAAGAGTTGAACTCAAGCTCTCTTAAATAAAGCAACCAATAAAAAACGCGAAAAGCGCTATTACCATTGCTATTTTTGTTGTTTTCTGATTTTGTGAAGGATCTTGAAAAAGAGAGTAAACAAACAAAATGTCTGCAAAAGCCACTACAGCAAGATAAGATGCACCGAAAATTCCGAAATAGAAAGGTAACGGCGAGATTAAAACCGCAAGAATTATAAATATCTGTGCAACCCTTTCAGCAAATTTTGTGCTTGTAACTATTGGTAATGTTTTCAATCCGAGCTTTTTATCTCCATTTACATCTTCTATATCTCCGTATATTTCTCTTCCCATATTTGCTAAAAACGCCATCACAGCCAAAAACCATATCTTACCAAACTTCGCTGTTGATAAAGCGCCAAAAATAAATGTTGAAGCAACGAACCAGGAATCTAGTGCATTTCCAATTATAGCAATTCGCTTAAAGTTTCTTGCATAAAAAAACTCAAGTATGGAATTCACACAGGCTAGGATTAGGCAATATATATTCACAAGAAGCGAAAGCAAAATTCCCGCTATGAAAAGAGCTGCCGCATAAATTAAGGCTACAGTTTTTTTAATTTTTCCGCTTGGCAACGGCCTGTGAGGAGCGTTTATTCTGTCTATTTCATAATCGTAGTAATCGTTTAGAATTATTCCAGCTCCTGCCAAAGCAAAGGCCGCAAGTGAAAGAGATGCAATGCTTTGCGCATTTGCTCCAGCGAGAAGAGCGCCAACAAGTACTCCAAATGCGGACATGCAAACAATCGAAGGGCGCAAAATTTGAACATAGGGTAGTATATTCTCTGCTTTCATTCGCTATGCACCTCTAATAATTTTAGCAGTTTTTTATAATTATTAAGCGTTACATCTGCTTTTCTTTTCATCGATTTACATGCTTTTGGATTTATACCCATCTATCATTTGCATAAGGGCAATTTTTGCACATTTCAAAAAGCTTTTCACACGCATGCCTAAGATGCTGATACGAATTATCTAACCTGCCTAGATAATTTGCTGAATAAAGTTTTAGTCGTAGGGCATAGAGATTTTCTTCACAATTTCCGTATCCACAGGAAAGCAATACATTAGAAAATTCCCTTAATAGCTCTTTATGTTGTTCAGGAAGTGTGATTTTATTTTCCATATAATGTTGAAAAGCGTTTTTTATATTTTCAGGCTACAGCACAAGAGTTGTTTATTTCATCTATCAGTTCTTTTACCCCTTCCAGACCTACAGAGCACTTTTCTGGATTCTCTAAATCTTTTAGCGTAGTTCGTAGTAATCCCAAAACTTTTCTATGTATCTGTTTCATTTCGTTTACATCACTCATAAGTAATGAAATGGAAAGAAAAATTTAAATTTGTTTTGGAATCTTTTGAAACATAAGCTTTTTCAATAATTTTCTGAATTTTTCTTTCTTGTGAGAAAAAAACAAATGCGATTCGCAAGAACAATCGCTTGCTCCGAATTTCGGTATAAAAGAAAAATTCTTAGCAAAAGCTTTTGCGGTGTTGCATTCCTCTCGCTTTTCGGCATTTTCCTTTATCCAAACTTCCTCGATTTCAGCATGCTTTAGCAAGTAATCTATGTGCCATTTCAGCTTTTTCTCTCTTGAAAAATGTCTTTCTATTCTCTTTTCTAAAGAATTCTGAGCACTTCCTGTGTAGGCGTAAAACCCGCTTCTGAATTTTAATTTTCCAAGCTTTCCTATTTCAAGCGATTTTGGGGAGTGAAGTTTTATGATGAGCACGTATATACCGCGCAAGCTATCACCTGAATCATATTTTAAGTCAGAAAAAACAAATTTAAAGATGTTATTCTCAAAAAAGTTTTATGGTAATCGAAAAGGCCCGTGTACTTGTGACAAAGAAAAATAAAGCGGTGGTGGAGATTGGAAAAAAGAAAATTATTGTAAACGTTCGCCCTGATGTAAAGGTTAAACCAGGAGATATGGTTGTTGTTGCTTTTAATACAATTGTTGATAAACTTAATCCCTAATTCTTTTTCCGGTGAGCAAGGTGCGAATCGCGATAGTTGATAAAGAGCGTTGTAAGCCGGAAAAGTGCTCTTTTGCATGCGGCAAAGTCTGTCCAAAAAACAGAGCTGGAGAAAAATGTATAGAACTTGAAAAAGGAAAGGCAAGCATAGATGAAAGCATTTGCATAGGCTGCGCGCTCTGCGTGAAAAAATGCCCTTTCGATGCGATAAAAATAGTTAACACTCCCGAAAGCCTAGAGGAAAAACCAGTGCATAGGTTTGGAAGGAACGGTTTCGCTCTTTTTCGCTTACCATTTCCAGAAGAAGGAAAAGTTATTGGCTTGCTCGGGAAAAACGGTTTGGGGAAAAGTACTGCGATAAAAATTCTTTCCGGGCAGCTTAAACCAAATTTCGGAAAAGAAAGCTCTGAAAACTGGTTGGCAGAGCTCAAGGAAAGTTTTCGTGGAACAGAGCTTATGAATTACATAGAAAAACTTGAAGCTGGAGAGCTCAAAACTGTTGCAAAACCTCAGCAAATAGAAATTTTGCGAAATATCGATGGTACGCCGAAAAAGCTTTTAGAAAAATATGATGAAAGAAATGTTTCAGAACAAGCTATAGAAGTGTTAGAAATGAAATCATTTCTCAACAGAGAGATGAAAAAACTTTCTGGTGGCGAATTACAGCGGGTTGCGATAGCAATAGCTTTTTGTAGAGAAGCGGAACTATATCTTTTTGATGAGCCGTCTTCTTATCTTGATGTTAAGCAAAGATTGAATGCTGGAAAACTCATAAGAGTACTTGCCCAAGAAATGGGAAAAAGCGTAATTGTAGTGGAGCATGATATAGCCATGCTAGATTTTCTCGCAGATAAAGTGCATATTTTTTACGGTGTCCCCGGAGCTTTCGGAATAGTTTCTAAGCCTTATTCTGTGAGGAACGGAATAAACGCATTTCTTGAAGGATACATAAAAGAGGAAAATATTCGCATACATCAACCAATTAAGTTCGAAAAATTTTCGCGTAACGAGGTTAGCGGAGATGTGTTGATAAAATTTACTGTTCTTGAAAAAAATTATGACGGATTTTCCTTAGAGGTTGAAGAAGGAGAAATCAGAAGTAACGAAATTTTAGGAATTTTCGGGTGTAACGGATTAGGAAAAACGACATTTGCCAAAATTATCGCTGGAATAGAAAAACCTGATAAAGGAGATGTTCATGGAGAAGCAAAGATTTCCTACAAGCCACAATACGTTGAATCAATGTTCGAAAATAAAGAGCTTACCGTGGAGGAATTCTTCGGAGCAAAGGTTCATTCTGAAACTTTCAGAAAAAGGTTTCTCATACCATTGGAGCTCGAACACTTGCTTAAATCGAAAATTTCTTCGCTTTCAGGTGGAGAACTTCAAAGAGTTGCTATAGCAGAATGTCTTTCGAGAGATGCAGAGCTATATTTGCTCGACGAGCCTTCTGCATTTTTAGATGTTGTACAGAGAATGCATCTTTTTTCATTGCTCCAAAAATTTGCAGAAGAAAGCGGAAAAGCTATAATGCTAGTGGAGCACGACCTTTTGTTATTAAGTTTTTCTGACAGAGCTCTGTTCTTTACCGGTATTCCAGCAAAGCAAGGAAAAGCTAGATTTCATTCAACACAACAAGCCTTAAATGAGTTTTTGAAAGAAGTTGACATAACATTTAGAATGGATCAGGAAACAGGAAGACCCAGAGCGAATAAACCAGGATCGCAAAGGGATAAGGAACAGAAAAAGAAAGGAAAATACTTTTTGGGTTGAAGATTGCAATAACAGCTAAATCTCAATAATTCACAGAAAGTCTCTTCACCATTTCCTTGTAGTCAGGATTTTTCATCCATTCAATTTCATCTTCAATCCTTTTACTTAATTCGTTTTTTTCATGCTCATCGATACTTACGAGAACAAGCCCGCTTTTATGGTCGAGTATTTTTCTTTTGCTACCGCTGGATACCACGTACGGCATAATATCAGTGGTTGCGAGAAGTTATAAAAAATTTTCTAATCTGGTGGGCCCGCCGAGAGTTTCTCTATAATGGCACGGCACAGCTCTTTTGAACTCGGGCTGCCGGCTCCCGAAGCCGGAGGGCTGACCAAGCTACCCCACGGGCCCTATCAAAAAGAGAAGATAAAAATATTTTAAAATTTCAATATACAATTACATCGCTTTCGTCAAATTTAGGATGCGTGATTACAAGAATTTCCATTTTTCCCTTTTCAACTTTTAAATAATGCCACGCATCCTTAGGTATATGTATTAAATCACCTTCCTTAACTTTTATTCTTTCCTCTTCTATAACTACTTCACCTTCCCCCTTCTCTACATAATAAACTTCTTCCATTCTTCTGTGCTTGTGCTTTTCTGTTTCACCTTCAACAATTACATGATAAATACCGAGATTTTCAGAAGCATAAAGCTCCCTTAAAAGCCCGCAAGATACCATTTTTGGAGTTGGCTCATATTTATTTATTTTCATATCCCTCACCTGCAGCAGCTTCTAATTTTTCATAAACTTCTTTACCAAGGTTTTTCTGCAATCCCAATAACAAAAGTGTACTGTTTATATCTTTTATTATTTCATTTTTTCCGATTAGCTTTGGAGGATACTTTATTTCAGCTTTTTCAGAAAGCGTTACGTCGATATGGTAAAGTGGATCGCTCCATTCTCCATTCCAGCTCTGAGTCTTTTTTCCAAGAATTTTTATCTCTCCTCCACATCCTTTAACTATGAAAGTTCCTGGTGAGCTGTAATCGAAAACAAAGGGTGGGAATATGATTGTGTATTTTACTTCCATTTCCTTCCAAATGTAATCAGAATAATAAGGGTCTTTCAGCACATTCTTTTTCCAAGGGATTATTTGTTTTTCCGCAAACGGTTTGTAAAGCTCTGAAGAAAGATTTTTTACTTCTTTCTGGAAATTTTCTATTTCCCTTTTCCTTTTTTCCAAAAGCTCAAGTGCTAATTTTTCTTGAAATTTCATATTTTCTATCATAATTTTATGAATAACTGAAAATTTTATAAACACATATCTTAAAAATAGTAAACTATGATGAGAAAAATTAAAGAAAATTCTGAAATTTCCAAAATCGATAAAAAAGATATAGAAATACTGAAAATACTGGAGCAAAATGCCAGAATCCCAATAACAGAGCTTGCTAAAAAAGTCAAGCTCTCCCACGAAACCGTAAGGTACAGGCTCAACAAGCTGGTGAAGAATGGTGTAATAGAAAGATTCACGATAAGAATAAACAAGAAAAAGCTCGGATACAATTTTTATGCTGTGATAATGATAGCTACTTGGAATTACACGAAAGAAGAATGGGAAGAGTTTTTCGATTATCTCATGAAACATAAAAACATAGTTTCTGTTGAAAAAATTACTGGAAACTACGATGTAAAAATTTCTTTCTGGGCAACGAGCTCAGAGGAGCTCGATTTCATCTCCCATTCAATAAAAACAAGATTTTCAAAAATAATCAAAGATTGGCAAAGCTTTATTTTCATAAAACAGCATAAGTGGAAAGAACTACCCTTCTGATATTTTTATTATTAAGCTTTTTAGTATGCTAACATTATTTCACCTTTTTTCATGTCTACTTCTATAACATACCCTAATCTTTTCAAATCTTCCGCTATTTGCCATAGTGCATGATGTCCGCGAGCATTCCCATAGTGGAAAGTTTTCAAATGTGGAACTCTCCAATACCCTTTTTCTTCAAGAGAAGAAATAATGCCATATTTTTCTAGTCTTTCTTTTTTTCCATTGTACATTATATTTCTTTCTGGGAACGACAAACTTATTACCTTCATATTAACCACCTAATAGT
>CAZQLM010000010.1:0-8666 GCA_964594175.1 uncultured archaeon
ACTATAGAAAAGAATGTTTAGCTAAATATTTAATGTAAAATATATATTGCTTTGAATGTTTTCAGATTATTACGCTGTAATATTTCTCACAAAATTGTGAGAGTTAAAGTTCATGTGAACACAGAAAACAAGCTGTTAAACAGCTTATTTTTGTTAAAAAACATGTTAAATAAAGTATAAGAAAAAATTTCGGAGATTTTTTAAACTCTCACAAAAACCACCACAAGAAATAAACTATTTAAATTTAAATTTCACCTAAAAAATAACATGTATTCGGCAAGGCTTCTTGCTGAATACCAACTTCAACTTTCTAAAGGAATTTACCCTTTTGCTGAAAGGATATATGAAGACCTTAAGGGAAAAACCTTAAGTGTAGAGGAATTGAAAATGTATTTTTTAAGTGAATATTGCGTTACCGATTTTTTCAAAGATCCTGAAATTATATCGGCTTTACAATTTCTAGAAGGAAAAGGAAAAGTAGAAAGGATATTCAATAAAGACAGGTTAACTCACTTTAGATTCTTACTATCGAAAAAAATTTAAAATTAACTTTCAAAATTTTTTTTCATGCTTACACCTATAGAAAAAGCGTACTTAGGCGATATAAAACCTTCTGAAGATTATTATATTTGTGGAATTAAAGGAAATACGTATCTTACAAGCTTTAGCTTACAGAATTTAACAATTTTAGGAGAGGTTATTGATATTCTTTCAGAAAACAACAATGAAAAAATCGCTCAATACAGAGAACAAGGCTACTGGTATCTAAGATTAGAAAAGGGTAGGGTGGCAATAATAAAACCATTCTCTCTTTACGAAGCAATTGAAATTAAACAAAAAATTTTAAGAAACAAGCTTTAGTTATTTTCTTCATGTACGATGTTGTTATAATTGGTGCAGGACCAGCTGGTTTGAGCGCAGCTATCTATTGTGCGAGAGCAAAGCTAAAAACTTTGGTTCTTGATAGCGGAGAAAGCGCTTTAAAAAAAGCCAATGTGATAGAAAATTACTTTGGAATTGAAAGCATTTCTGGCGAGAATCTTTTGGAAATAGGAAAAAAACAAGCTTTGCATTTCGGAGCTGAAATAAGGAAAGAGGAAGCTTTAAACATTTCTCCAAGTACAAACGGTTATATAATAGAAACCTCTAAGAACAAATACGAAGCAAAATATATCATTCTTGCTGTAGGAGCAAGAAGAGCTAAACCAGATTTAAAAAACCTCGAAAAATTTGAAGGTAAAGGAATAAGCTATTGTGCAACTTGCGATGCTTTCTTTTTCAAGGGAAAAAAGGTCGCTGTCCTCGGGCATAAAGACTATGCAATAAAAGAAGCTTTAGAGCTTGCTCAGCATGCTAGTGAAGTTTACATCCTTACTAACGGTAACTCTCTCGAACTTTCTCCGGAAATGCAAAAACATGTTGGTAAGTTCAAAGTCATAAACAAAAAAGTCCATTCCTGTTTTGGAAAAGAAAACCTCCAAGGAGTTGTTTTCGATGACGGAGAAAAACTTTTCGTTGAAGGACTTTTCATAGCTTTAGATCCTTCTTCTCCCTTAACTTTAGCAAGAAAACTTGCTTTACAAATAGAAAATGGAATTATTATTACAGATAAAAACCAGTTTACAGGAATTCCTAGAATCTATGCCTGTGGTGATTGCGCAAGCATGGAAAGGCAGGTTGGTGTAGCGGTTGGAGAAGGAATAAGGGCGGCCCTGGCAATTATAAGAGAATTCTTTAATGAAAGATAAATTATGTAAAGTTTTTATTCTCATAACCATTTAATTTTATGCATGATAGATAAAAAAACTATATACTTGGCTTTTAGCCTGTTAGTAATTCCACTAGCACAAGCAACTCCAGCAATGCTGGCAACAGATGTGAGCTATGCAGATATCCTTGTTGCAAGCGCAGCAGCAAGCAAGGTGGGCGCAGAGGTTTATTATGTAAACAATGACACAGTTCCAGAAGACATCTACTCGGCTTTGCAGGAATTAAGCCCAGAGCAAATATATATTATAGGTGGGCCTGCAGTGGTAAGTGAAAATCTTGAGACAAATCTTTCTCAAAGCTACAACGTTACGAGAATCTGGGGAATGACACGCTACGGAACAGCGGCAGAAGTAGCAAAATACTTCTGGCCAGAAGGTGTTGAAAGGGCTGTACTGGTAAGAGATGACATAGGAAGCACAGACGAGGAACTAGCAAGCCTCGTAGCAAGAGCAAAAGATATAGCTGTAACTCAACAAATTCCGCTATTACTTATACCACAAGATTCTATACCAAGCGAAACAGAAGAAGCTATTAAAGAGCTAGGTGTTAAAGAAGTTTATCTAATCGGAGAAATAGAAGATTCTGTAAAAGATTATCTCAACGAGATTGGAATAAATATAATAGTGGAAGCTGAAAATGAAGAAGAAGTGGAAAATATTGCAATAGAGAATGCTCAAAAGCTCGTAATAGTGGCAGTGAGTTCTTGGAAAGATTTAATTGCAGCACCTTTTGTACCAAATGGAGTTGCAGTTATTGTAAGAGGCGAGGAACAAATACCAAGCGTTGTAGACAAAGTGAAAACTCTTGTTGAGGATGGAAAAATAGACGAAATCAAAGTCGTTGGCATTCCTTGGCTTGCAGAGAAAATATGCAGCGCTTTAGCCAGTGAAAATATAGAGCACGAATGCATAACAGGAAAGAGAGCATTTATCGCTAAAAAATTAATGAAAAAACTAAGGGAAAGAATCAGAAAACTAAGAGAGGAATATCATAAACTAAAAGAAAGAATAAAAGAAAAACTCGAAGAAAATGATGAAAGGATTAAAAAAGCATGCGAAATAGCTTATGAAAAGGCAAAAAGCATAATAGAAAGCTTTAATGAAACAGAAGAAATTCCTTCTACAATAGAAGCAAGATACAGCCTTATAGAAGCCCTAAAAGAAGATTGTGATAATGCCCTGCAGAATGAGGAATACTTCAAAGCATTCAAAATCGCTAGAGAAATGCGACACGAAACGGATATGCTCGTTTGGCAGGCTAGAAACATTTTAGGAGAAGAAATAAATGAAGAAATTCAAGCAGAAACAAGACCAAAAAGAGAACTTATGAAAAGAGTTACTGCTCTCAAAGCCAGGATAGAAAAAATGAAAGAAATTTTAGAAAAACTACCGGAACGTTGCAGAAAGGAGTTAAGGATAGCAAATGAACTCGCAAATAAAGGAGAATACAAAAGGGCAATGGAAAAACTAATGATAGCAAAACGTTATTGCGAAATTGAAAAAATAAGAAAGCTAAGAAGAATAGCGGCAAAGGAAGTTAAAGGCAAAAAAGCCAAAGTATGCATTCAAGTTTTAACACCAGCTGTTAATCCAAAAACAAACGAATGCAAAGTATTTCCAACACCATGCGACGTTCCAGAAGGATGGAAGATAGTTAGAAGTTGCAGAGCGGTTCAGGTGGTAAAACAAATCACAACACAAAGCAAAGAATGCGCAGAGCTTGCTAAAAAATTAAGAGAATTACGAAGTAAAGGAGCTTCTTCAGAGGACATCCAAAAAATAGTCAGAGAAATAAGAACGAAATGCATTTCACCTATCGCTAAAGCAGCTAAACAAACAACCAGCTTACCAGAAATACCGGGAATCAGATAAATTACTTTTCATTTTTTTCACATTTTTCTTTGTATTCGCAGAAATTGCACATCCATCTAATTTCTTCAACTATTTTAGCTTCTGGTAAAGGAAGTTTGTCATTCACCAAAGCTCTATGAAGCTTCCTGAAACGTTCTATAATAAGTTCTGCCCAAAAAGCATCGTACTCAAGTTTGAAACTTTTTGTTTCCAATGTTGTTTTATCTATGTAAAGCAAAATACCTTCTTTTATGCCAGTTACATGCATGTAAAATTGCAGTTGAATCATATGCGAATTTTGAGGCTTGTTTATACTCCTTATGTCTTTACAACTTTTAACTTCTACAAGAATTTTTCTGTTATCAGTTTTTAGAAGGATAAGGTCGTCTATTCTTCCAGAAATAACAAAGTCATCAACCTTTAGCTCGATTGGTATTTCAGAATCTATAAGTTCTATTTCAGGAATCTTTTCACTTTTCAATACCTTCACAACAAAATCATGCATTATGTTTCCTAACTCGAAAATCTTCAAAAGCCTGGGCTTTACTTTCACAGGGTATTTGTAGGAATAGTAAAGGTTTCTCAGGCATCTACCAATTTCAGAAGGATAATATCTTCCGATTTTCTTTTCATGAATCTCTTTTTCAAGAAACCTTTCTATAACCTTGTTAAAGTCTATCATGCTAAACACTTTTCAGAAGATTTAAATAAAGTTTCAAAACCACTAAAATCGACAAAAAACGAGTTATGGTTCGCCGTAATCTTTATATATAAGTTCGACAATTAATAATGCGTTGCTTCTGGGGTGGCGCATATGGGCAAAGAATGGAAAGTACTTGTTTGGCGCTGTCCAAAATGCGGAAGAGAGTATTCATACACATCTTATGTGAAAACAAGAAATAACCGATGCAGATGCGGAACAAAGCTTGTGCTAGAATTGAACTGAGCTCCCTTTCTTTTAAATTATTCAATTTATTCTATTTACCCGATATAATTTGTTTCGCCTCTTTTTACAGGTCTTGCAACAGGAAAAGGTATGGGACTTGGTAACCCGAGTTCATCTGCTAAACCTATAGCTTTAACAAGACATCTCCTTAACACATGGTTGATCACGAAAAGATTAACATTTTCTGGTAAATTTTTCTTTTTCTTCCAGTTTTCTAAAAGTTTCGAGGAATTCTTATGTAAAAACAGAATGTGTCCTTCTATCTTAATCTCTCCCTGTTTCTTTCTTTGCGAGCTGTATTCGCAGGAAAATTCGAAATTTATCTTGAGACATTTTTTGTTTATCGCTTTAACTTCCGTTTCTTCAACCTCTTTAATAGAAGTTTTATTATTTATATTCAAAGGTAAACCTATTTGCTCTTCCCTCTTACACGTTATGCTTTTGATAAAAAAACCTATTATTTCCATTGTATCACCTCGTTATTTAAAAAACTTTAGAGAATTTTGTTTTTAGTGTTTATAAATTTTGCAAACAAATAAAAATACCTTGTAGCAAAACACAAATTATGAGAGCGTATTTTGAAACGCTTTGCCCAAATTGTGGCGAAAGAATAAGTGATGAAAGACTTTTGCAAGGTAGCCTTTGCGAGAAATGCATACCTCTCTCACTCTCATCAAAGGAAGAAATTTACCGTGAACTAAAACAAAAAAGAAAGCTTAACAAGCTTAGCGAATACTTCAGGCTTTACCATTCTTTTCGTGATTTTTCAAACTTTTTCAAAAAATTGGTTGGCCAGGAAATGTGGAGCTTGCAAAAAGTCTGGGCTAAGCGCATGCTAGCAAACAAAAGCTTTTCTATTCTAGCTCCAACAGGAGTTGGAAAAACTACTTTTGGCTGTATAACAGCCATCTACTTAGCAAATAAAGGAAAAAAATCTTATCTAATTTTCCCGACAGGTTTACTTGTTGAACAAACTTATGAAAAAATGGCAAAATATCTAGAAAAACTTGAAGAAAAACCAAGAATAATCTATTATCATTCTGGTTTAAAAACAAAGCAAAGAAAAGAAACTTTGCAAAAATTAGAAGAAGGAGGATTCGATATATTAATAACAACAGAACGTTTTTTGATCAAGCATTTCGGTGTGATAAAAAAACATCTCTTTTCTTTTGTTTTTGTCGATGACGTTGATTCCTTTCTAAAATCCCCAAAAAATATAGACAAAATTTTTATAGCTCTTGGTTTTCCAGAGAATCTTGTTGAAAAAACTTTGGAGCTTGCAGAGCTTGTGCAAGAACAAAAAAGATTAGCAAGATTTGGAAAGAGAAGTGAAAGAATAGCCAAGAAAATAGAAACATTGAGAAGCTACATCCAAGGACACATGCCAAAACACAAACCTTTGCTTCTTGTCTCTGGTGCTACACCTAAAATAAGAAAAGGGAAAAGACTCTTTCTTTTTCAAGAACTTTTAGGCTTTCAACTTGGTTCAAAACCAGAGTTTTTGAGAAACGTTGAAGACTTTTACCTTTATTCAGAAAACCTTAAAGAAGATGTTTTTAAACTTTTCTCGAAGTTCGGCGGAGGATGTTTAATTTTTATTCCGATGGATTTGGGAAAAGAATTCGGAAGAGAGCTAAACGAATTTCTCCGCGAAAAAGGTGTTAAAAGCGAAATTTATGAAAAAATGGATCCTGAGCTCTTGGAAAAGTTCAGAAACGGCGAGTACGATTGTTTAATAGGAATGGCTTCTTTTCGCTCTCCTATAGCTCGTGGAATAGACTTACCTGAGCGTGTGAGATACGCTATTTTCGCTGGTGTTCCAAAATTTAAAATAAGGCTAAGCTGGGAAGAGTACAGCCCTTCAAGATTGCTAACGATTATAAAAAACATTCAGGAGTTTTTGCCTGAAGAAGAAAAGGAGGAAGCTTTGAAAATTGTGCAGAACATAAGAAAAATAATTCCGATGAACAAAGAAATGATAGAAAAGATAAAGCTCGCTTTAGAGCAGAGTAAAGCTTTAGAGGGTTTTGAGGAATACGCTAAAAACATTATTGCTCAAACAAGGGAATTCCTGAAAAAGGTAATTACTCCTCAACTCATAAAGAAAATAAAAGCTTCACCAGATGTTATTCTCGAATTTGAGGAAGGAGAAATGTTTTTAACTGTCTCGGACCCAGCAGCTTATTTGCAAGCAAGTGGTAGAACTTCGCGTCTATTCGCAGCAGGCCTGAGTAAAGGAGCAAGCTTTTTACTTGTTGATAGTGCTAAATCCTTTAACGATTTAAAAAGGAAGACAAAAGTCTACGAGATAGAATTTAAAGAATACGAACCAAGCTTTGCTGAAAAAATTTTTGAAAAAATAGATGAGGACAGAAAGCTAATAAGGGAAATAGCCTTGGGTAAAATAAAGCCTGAACTGAGAAGTTTCATAAAAACAGCTTTGCTCATTGTGGAATCTCCAACAAAAGCAAAAACAATAGCCCGTTTCTTTGGCAGACCAGCTTTACGCTACGTAAACAACGTTCCAGTTTATGAAATAACCTCAGGTGATTACGTTCTGAACATAGTAGCTACAATGGGCCATTGTTTTGATCTTGTTTTTACAAAGGGATATCATGGCGTAGAGGTTTGCGAGAATGGAATTTATCCTGTTTACGATTTTATCAAGCGCTGCGCAGAATGCGGAGAGCAGTTTACAGAATATACCACTTGCCCAAAATGTGGAAGCGATAAAATACTGAGCAAAGAAGAGATAATTCACGCGCTAAGAGAAATTGCTCAGGAATGCGATTTAGTTTTTCTTGCAAGCGATCCTGATAGTGAGGGAGAGAAAATAGCCTGGGATATAGCCTGTGCGCTAAAGTTTTTCAACGCTAATATTCATCGCTTAGAGTTTCACGAAATAACAAGAAAAGCTATTTTGCATGCGATAGAGAATAAGCGCGAAATAAACACAAGCTTGGTTGAAGCACAAATAGTAAGAAGAATAGAAGACCGCTGGATAGGCTTTACTCTTAGCCAAAAGCTCTGGAAAGTTTTCAAGAACAGAAAGCTTTCCGCTGGGCGGGTGCAAACTCCTGTGCTCGGATGGATAGTAGAAAAAACAAAAGAAGCGAAAAAGAAAATACCGAAAACCACAATTATCCTTGAAGGAAATCTAAGATTCGATGTAGAAGGAGATTATACAAAAATAGAAAAAGTTTCTGTCAGCATAGAAGAAAAGAAAACTTCAATTTCACCCTTACCACCGTTTACAACAGACGCTTTGCTTAAAGAAGCTAGCAAATTTGGACTAAGCGTAGCCCAAATAATGCAAATAGCTCAGGATCTTTTCGAATGCGGTTTGATAACTTATCATAGAACAGATTCTACTACGGTTTCTTCTGTCGGGATAAGCATAGCAAAGGAGTATATAGAGAAGCACTATCCAGGTTTATTCAGGCCACGAAGCTGGAAAAAAGAAGGAGCGCATGAATGCATACGTCCTACAAAACCATGGAATAGAAGTGAGCTTCGCGATAATGTAATGCAGGGTTTGATAAAACTTCAAAAACCTTTAACCAAAATGCATTTGCTTTTGTACGATTTAGTTTTTAACCGCTTTATAGCGAGTCAAATGAAAGAAGCTTTAGTTGTTAAGCAAGTTATAACGTTCAGATTCGATTCAGTTGAAAAAAAGAGCGAACGCTTGGTAGAGATTATTGAAAACGGCTTTAACCTTTTACTCCCTGTAAAAGTACAAACTCCTGCACAAAGCGGAGAACTTAAAGTGGTAAAAACAAAGTTAAATCTAGTACCAAAAGCTTATCCATTCACGCAAGGCGAAATTATAGCGGAAATGAAGGAAAGGAACATAGGAAGACCTTCTACTTATGCAAAAATTGTGAGCGTGTTGTTTTTGCGTAAGTACATTTTTGAGAGAAATGGAAGGGTTTTTTCTACAGCACTTGGTGCAAAGGTTTACTGGTTTCTTTCTAAGAATTACGGAAAATATGTTTCTGAAGAGCTTACAAGAAAATTGGAAAAGGAAATGGACGAAATAGAAAATGGAAAGAAAAATTATCAGGAAGTTATTAAAAATATGTACAAAGAGGTAAAGG
>CAZQLM010000010.1:8676-20885 GCA_964594175.1 uncultured archaeon
AAGTAATTTTGGTTTAGAATTTCAAGTAACATAAAAATATTTAAGGCTCAGTTATAAAAAATGAAAAAATGAAGAAATTTTTAAACTCTTCGAAAGTTAACTTGCAATTTTTCTATTCAAGTTAATTTCTGTTTTTCGCTAAACTCTTTATTGCGCGTAAATAAGAATTTATTCCGGCCTGCAGCATGCTTAGACGAGAAGAACGAATTTCTATCACGAGCCTTCCATTTTCAGCTTTTACACTTGCAGAAAACTCGCTATCCTTTTCCACTTCTATAGCTTTTTTAATTATTTCAGCATCTTCGCATGGAATTTGCAGCAAAGCTTCGTAAACGTCCATAATAAAAGTTGAGCTTCAATATAAAAATTTTTCAAAAAACATCAAATTACAACTTTTTTTACAACTTTTGGTCTTTCTTTCATAAGGATCCTGTAACCACAATAAGGGCAACGAATTCTTTTACCAACTTCTTCCAAACTTATACTTTTTCCACAGTTAAGACATTTATACATAGTTTTCACCTATATACCAAGTACTTGTTTAAGAATTTTTTCTCCAGAAGATCTTGGCAAATAAGCACCGCCAGCCATTTTAAGTCCACATTTTTTACAAACCCATATGCCAGCAGCTTCTCTTTTCAGTGCGTATCTCTCGCATCTTGGGCACATATGCTTTTGTTTTTGAAGTTTCTCAATTTCCCTAACAACTTTTTTAGTTCTTGTACCATATCTCGGTCCGAATCTTCCTGTAGAGCCTACTTTCTTGGTTTTTCCCATTTTTACCGCCTTATTTTTCTTTATGCTTCAAGTATTTAAGCTTTTACTATTCCAACCACTTTTTCGTATTTTTCAAGAGCAATTTTTATCATATTTTTAACTTCTTGCTCAGTAAAAAATCCACCATGCCCTTTCTGCATCGCACAAATTTTGTTATCTACTATTGTTACAGTAAAGCGCGCATCCATAGCTTCTTCCTCTTCTTTACACGGATCAAGCAATATTTTATTCCCTATTTTCGCAAAAGTAAACGGAATTGGTATTTTTCGAACCGGAAGGGGTTCAAGTTTTTGAGAATAATCTATTTCGTTTTTCTCTTCATCATATTTTGGAAATTTTGCATTCAATAAGGCTGCAATAGCTCCAATACCGCTAGCATCTATCAAATTTCCATCATCGTTGAGCACATGTATATCTACGAAAACTCCCCATACTTTTTCTCCTTCTTTTATGCAAAGCTTTTCAAAATCTATTGCTCCACTTTCTCTTATACCTCTATCCACTACACGTGCAAGCTCTATCGCCTGTTCTCCTGGCGGTCCTGGCTCGAATTCTGGTGATGCTACAGGCGGAAATTCTGCATTAACTATTAACAAACCTTCATTTGGAGCGTCTGGAAATGGCTCTTCCACAGATAGCTTAACACCAACGGCAACAACAGTTTCTCCGAATTTTACCAAAGCGGAGCCTTCTGCTTTTTTGTAAATACCTTTTTCAATTTCAATCTTTCTTTGATCAAGAAAATCACGAGCGTTAATACGAGAGTTCTCTTCGACAAGCTTTCTCACATATTCCCTTTCTGGTTTGAGCATATCCTTCACCTCTCTTCGGCTATTTTAACATATTTGTTTTTTATTACACTCTTCTGAAGCTCGTATACTTGCATACAACCCTTTTTAGCAAGTTCCAGGCATTTTTCAAACTCTTCCAAGCTGAGCTCTCCATCCATTTGTAAAAGCACTATTTTATTGCCTCGTGGCACAATTGCTACAGGCATGTCTACTTCTCCGTAATTATCTTCTTTTCCGTTGATATCCAAAACTATATGGCCTTCTACTTTACCAACAGAACAAGCGGATATGAAATCTTTCATTGGAACACCAGCATCCGCTATAGCTAAAGAAGCGGCATTAATAGCAGCGCATCTTGTAGAGCCATCGCTTTGAAGCATTTCAACATATACATCTATTACTGTTCTTGGAAATTCCTCTATACAGACAATTTCGGTGAGAGCTTCTTTTATTACCTTAGAAATTTCTATAGATCTCCTACTAGTACCGGGTTTTACTCGTTCCTCTGTTGAAAATGGAGCCATGTTATAGCGAAAATTTATTATGGCTTTTTCCGGATCTTGTAAATGTTTAGGGAACATAGGTCTCGGACCGTAAACTGCTGCTACTGCTACAGAGTTTCCAAAACGAAACATGGCAGAGCCATCAGCTCTGCTTATTATTCCCACCTTTGCTTCCATTTCACGAAGTTCATCTAAGGCTCTACCATCCAAGCGTTTACCATCTATAATAAGCTTTTCAGGTTTTCCACTTTTCATTTTTCATCACCCTCAAGCAGTTTTGCAACTTTTTCTGTTAGCCCAGAAATATGGCTTTCCTTTTCTATAAGTAGAATAGCCTTTGTTGCGAGAGCTTCGTTTCCGCCTTTTATCCATATAACTCCGTTCTGCCCCACTATTATCTGACATCGAGTTTTTTCTTTTATCATTTCTATCATTGATCCTTCCTTTCCTATCACCCTAGGAACCTTGTATGGCGTAATTCTTACCAATTTTCCTCCACGAAGCTTTTTCGCCTTTGGATCATTCATAGAAAGTGTAACTATTCCAGAGCGTGAAATTTGCAGAACGCGCGCATAAATAATTTCACCTATATCATAATACTTGGAAATATCTGTTTTAGTTACGTCAACATATTCTTTGACAGCTTCTCCGAGAAGAAGGACCCCAACATAAGGGGAATTTATGTTAACGTTCCAAAAAGTTGGTTGTACATCCTCTATAATACCGATGATACCATCTCCTGGGCGGGGCATGTATTTTCCGCTAAGCGGAATAACAGAAACTAGTCTTTCTTTTATCTTTACAAGCCCAGTAACTTTAGAAACTATTTCCTCTCCGTCTCTATAAGTTCCGTAACCAGGCAGAATATCCATACCTCTTGCCAGCGTTTGTCCAGGAATAACAACGTCTCTCTCATTAACAAATATCTCGCTCATTTACATCACCTTTTTTGCGTAATTACAACATCTCCATTTGTAAGTTTATTAAGTCTATCAAAAACCTCAGCTTGCAGCCCAGCCGGAATTTCAAGAAGGCATGCGAAAGAGCCATCGCCAAGCCATTGTTCGCTTTTCAATTTACCAAGTTCCCTTACAACACCGTAGCATTTTCCTGCATAAGCAGCAGGAATCTTTATCTGAAGCTCTATTTTTTCAAACCTTATTGGAATAACTCTTTGAATAGATTTGAGCACATCTTTTACCTGCTCTTCTACTGGTTTATACAAATCAATATTAATCTTTGCGATCTCCATAGCGTTTAATATTCTCTCTATTGTGTGCGGAGCGCCTGTTTGCGGATTTATAGATTCTTTCGCAATTATGCTTGCTATCAATCTTCTTTTTTCTTCAAGTATTTTTCTCCTCTGCTCTGTTGTTAGCTGTATTTCTCCTTTGATTATAATATACCTTGCTATTTCCACAATATCTTCGCTTCCAAAAACCTTTCTTAAATCATCTCTGGAGCTTCTCAATCCCTTTTTTGCATCTTCAAAAATATCTTGCACGGCAAGAACCTCTTCTGAAGGTATATTCTTACCACTCTTCAAATCTATTGCCTTTTCAGGATCAACTAATACTTCAAATTTTTTACCAAACTTTTCAAATCTCGCTATTACAGCTTTATCAACAGAAACTGGCATGAAAGAATATTGAGAATGGAATGTTTATAAATATTTAAATTATTAGAAAGGCTTGGATTAAACATTTGATATTCCCAAAACTTCTTTATATTTCCTTTCCCATGCTTTCCAGTATTCCTTTACCGTGCTTTCGTCCGCATTTTTCCACTCTTTTTCTCCATTTTCTCTAAATAAATTTAAAATAACTTCTACACCTCTTTTGGTTTCAAAAAACATAGGCAGGGCATCTGCTCTTTTTTTATATTCCCAGAGCTTTGCTATCCACATTCGCGAGTTTTCAAAGATTTCCTGTGGTATTTTACTCTCTACCCATGCTCTGTGAAATCTACAAACACCCAAATTATCCAAAGTATATTCTTTCACGGTCCTTTCTGCACAAATCAAAGCATATTCTTCAGGAGCTTTGACTATCGTATGATAATCGCTGTAATACTTTCCGTGCATCACAACAGGAAGCATGAGTCCAAGCGACCAGTAAAAATTAGGAGTTATATCAAAATATGATCCGTGCGGAATGTAAAGAGCTATATCTTTTATTCCAAGCTCTTTTACCATGATTCTAATTCTTTCTCCTAGAATTCCAAATTCTCCTGCTGCCGTTTTTTCCATAAAGTATTTTGCTAGCATAAAATTTCTTTCAGAGTCCGGCTTTTCAGGATTCATAACAGGTTTTTCGTCAATGGAAAAATAATCTAAGGGCAACAGCTCACTCTCAAGAGCTTCAAAAATAATAGCGAGAATATTTCCAAAATAAATAGCATCAAAACCAAAGGAATCCACAGTATGCACGAGATCCTTTATGTATGTTCTGTTAAAAATTCCTATAAAAGGTCCTAAAGCTTGAGCTGGCTCGTAGTCAAGCTTTATTTTCGATTCATACTTTTTACAGGCCGCGACACAAAGCTCACCGCATGTTTCTGAAGAAAATGTATAACCCTTTAGAAGCTCACCTTCTATAAACCTTTTGAAAACTTCTTCTCTTTTTTCAGCACTAAGCAAAGCAGATTTCCAGTTCATGAAAATAACATTTTTTTTCAAATGAGGATAATTTGCAGCAAATGTTCCAAACTCTCTATATTTTTTTGTAGCCTCTACCTGTTCTCTCGCAAGCTCTCTATCTGTTTTTATCACAAGTTTTTCCTTCCCTCCAATGGAAAAACCAACAACATTATGTGCTCTGTAAAGAACGCTTCCCGCTCCTCCACGACCTGCAGCATCTGGAATAACGCCAATCCTTCCGTGCTTTGAAGAAATCAAGCACCCATAATTTGTATTTGCTCCCAAACCTGCAAGCACAAGCCTAAAAGGAACATCTTTGTAAAATTCCTGAAGTTTGTAATAGAGTTCTTTTTCTGAAATGAAAATGTTTTGTGGTAGAGAAAGTTCCTCAAAACTTGCGCTCTGATTTTTTATCTTTATAAAAACGCTTTCTTCTGCTTTTCCTTCTATACAAACAGCATTCACTCCAGCCCTCTTTACGTATTCTCCTAAATCACCCATTGTAGAGCAGTGCAAACCACCGTGTAAAGGTGAACGAAAAACAAAGCTCGCTCTTTGTGTTCCTCCCCATTCAAGATTACCGGTTCCAAAAATTAAAACATTATCTTCGTGAAAAACGTCTTTTGCGTAGCTTTTGTATTTTTCTAAATGAAGATGTATAGCTAAATCAAGCACACCTTTTATGCCAGGATTCTCTATTTTTTCTACCCAAAAAGTTCTTTCTTTTGCATTTATGAAAAGCACTTTCATGAATTTCTTATGATTTAAATTTCTTTTATAGTTTATGGAACACGCTATAATTTACCCAAGAGAGAAAAAAGTTGGAATACAGGCTATTAGTGTTCACTGGCTTCGTAATATTTTTCCTAAAGCAAAACTATATTTCCTAGATTCTGCTTTTCAAAACAAAGCAAGAAAAATTTTGATAAGCTGCCATTTTGAAAATAATTATCCATACATTCTCCAGATACTCAGAAAAATTGGGATAAGCATTTTCAGAAAGAAAAGGAAAGAAGAGCTTTATTTTGGCGGTCCTGTAGCTATTAACCCATATCCGCTTTACCATTTCGTGAATTACTTTCTTATAGGAGATTTTGATTCACGTACAGTGAAAACATTCATAGAAAGCGAAGAAAAGGAAAAATTCGATTTTGCATTTATTCCAGAAAGAAAAGAACACGCAAATGTTAATAGAAAAAGAGAATTTTGCTATTACGCTTTTCACGACAATACGCTTTTCTTGGAAGTGCAAAGTGGTTGCAGGAATGCTTGTGCATTTTGTTTGCTTAGCTGGAGTAAAAAATTAAGTTTTTGCAGTATAGAGCAAGCGAAAAAAATTGTTAATTCTTACAATCCTGAGGAGGTTTATCTTATAGGTAGTGATTTGTTTTCGCATCCATACATAGAAGAGCTTTTGGATTTTCTCAAAACAAAAAAGGTTAAAATCTCTTTTCCTTCATCGCGCATAGAAGAAATAGAAAAATTCAAAGATTTGCTTAAAGAGCTAAAACCAGAAAGTTTTACCATAGCACCTGAATCGAGTGAAAGAATAAGATTAGCTCTTAGTAAAAAATTTACAAACGAACAAGTTTTACAAAGCGCAGAACTGCTAAAAAAACTGGGTGTGAAAAGGCTGAAACTCTATTTCATTCTCGGTTTGCCAGGTGAAAGGCAAGAAGATTTGGAAGAAATAGTCATGCTTATTCAGAATCTGAGAAAAACCATAAAGATTTCAGCGAGTTTCAGCATTTTTGTGCCAAAAGCTCATACTCCAATGCAGTTTGCTCCTTTTGAAAGCATAGCCAGCCTTAAAAGAAAAAACCTTTTTCTAAAAAGAGAACTACGCTCTGTAAAAACACATTTCACAAATCCTAAAAAAGCGTTCATACAAATGCTTTTAAGCATAGGCAACAAAGAAATTTCAAAACTTTTGGCTAATGTTTTTGATTTCGGGCTAAATTACTCGGTTTGGGTGAAAAAGGCTCGTTTGCTTGGGATAAATCTTGAAAAGTATTCAAAAGAAAAACCATATGAATATAAATTCGATTTCGAAAGCGTAGAGACAGGAATTTCCAAAAAAACTTTATGGAAAGTTTATGAAAAGTATAAAAAGGAAGTTATTTGAAATTTACCTTTTGTGGAGATTTTAGATGCAAACCCTGATGAAGGGCTAATTTCTCGTATGGCAAAAATATTTCTAAAATAATAGATGCCAAAAGTAAATAATAACCCAAATATTGGAGATTTGTTGGTATAAAGATACTTTCAAGGAGATAATTGCAAATGAATTTGAAATTGAGAAAAGATACAAAAATAAGGCAAAAATAATAGCTTTAGGAGACGAATATGCGGATATAGGAATGTTCGAGGTTTGTGATATTAGAAAATACGGAGAAGAGGTTATCATCACCCTATATATTTAAGTTCTTCTTGTTTTTTCTTTTTCTTCATCTCTTCTATGGCTTCTCTTTGCAATTCTTCAATTCTTTTAACAAATTCGTGCATCTCTTCAACTTTCTCGTGCAACTGCTCTAAATCTATCTTTATTTTTAGCATCTTTTCGAGAACCTTTAATACAGCTTCCGCTGCGTTTGGATCTGTTACTATCGGAAAACCTGGAGTTTCTCCCAGAAGAGCCATTGCTTTTATGCCGTGAAGCTTTGCAAGCCCAGGAATTATTCCAGCAGCTCCGATTATTGTTCCAATCCTTCCAGAGACATTCCACTCTATTCCACAGTTCTTATATTTCTTTCTCATGCTTTCTTCACACGGTACACCATAAACTTTAGGCATTTCTGCTATTTTTCCTGTTCCAAAACCGCCAATGGTTATTATCTCTTTACAACCGAGTTTTGAAACGAAATCTATTATTTTCCCAGCAATCTCGTAATGACCTTTTGAATCTGAGCTCTGAGCATCTCCTATAAGCATGATGATATCTTTTCCTTTTTTGTTTTTCCAGTAATAAAACTCGTTTCTTAGCATGTGTATTTTATCTTCGTGGATAACAACGAAATTAAAGAAATAAGGTGAATAAAGCTCGGCAAATTTTTCAGCTCGCAAATGGGAAACTAAATAACCAACGGCAAGTCTGCCGACATTCCCTATTCCTGGTAATCCAACAATTAGCACAGGGTCCTTTAATTTAGGTTTTTTAATAACTTTTATTATAGTTTCTTTCATGGTTTAAACTTATATGAAGAAGTTTATAAAAGTTGAAAACGTTCAACTCTAAAATTTCTAATAAGGTATTCGTGGAATAATTTTTCTTTTAACCTCTAAATCGTAACATGAGTCTGCAATGAGGTCAGTGTCTTCACGGAGAATAGTATTTTTTTAAGATGCTCAAGTCATTTTCAGTAATTGTAATTCCAACTGTGACAGCCTTAATTAATCCTTTAACCCATAACTGGAGAAGACTTTCGCTGTGTTGAAATGTATTAAACATTGAGTGTACAGAGTGGAATAATTTTTATTTTCTCCCAAATTTGATCAATCTTCTATATTTTCCGTATTTATCTTCTGGAGAAAATTTTGGTGGATGTGCACTGATTGTTTTAACTTTGCAAATAGGGCAAAGCTCTTTAAGCGTATATCTTTTACATTTTGGACATTTCTTTAATTTCATTTTATTCTACCCTTTTCATAGAAAAATTGCACGAAAGCTTTTTTGCTTGCCTTTCTCCGAATTTTTCAATTTCTTCCAAGATTTTTTCGGCTTTTTTCGGATCTTTATGTTTTAATGTTAGCGAGTATTTTGGGGCAGATATGTACTTTATTTCGACTTTAAATCTTTTCATTATTTCGTTAAGCAATTTTTTTATTCTTTCTATTCCGTCTCCTTCATCACAAGTAATTTCTATATCAGCTTTAAATTCTCGTTCTCTAATTTCGATTGCTTTTTCAGCAATTCTTTTCACAACTTCAGCAAGTTTTTTATTTAAACCCCTTTTCACTAACAGGCTAGGTTTTTCTCTTGCAATGAGAAAACCCTGATACATTTCTCCGAACTCTTCATAAAGGAAAAAACCTATTTCTTCATAGGCTTTATCCAAACTTATTCCAAGTTCATTTGCAACGAGTTCCAGCATTTTTTCTGCTTTTTCTTCCCTTCTATACTCTTGTAACTTTTTTTCCTTTTCCCTTTTTCCTACGCGCTTGAGACTTAAAGCAATGAAATCTTTTTTTTCATCAACATAAAGTACAAGAGCAACAACCCTTTGTCCAACCTTCACAAAATTTCTTATATCTCTTACCCACTTTCTTGCAACTTCAGAGATATGAATCATTCCATTTTTTCCTGGATACTCCAAAAGCTCTGCAACAGCAGAGTTAGGATTGACCTCTTTTATCTTACAGATTACGAGTTCTCCTTTTTCTGGAAATTCATAAGGTTTTCGTGGCATGGAAGTAATTAGAACAAAACAAATAAAAAGATTAAGAATTTTTATTTGAGCATTCAAAACAAAGAAAATTCCTCGGAGAAATCCTGGAAAGAAAAGAAATAATAGCTCTGCATGTAAGCAAAGGAAAAAGCTCTCTGGATGCTTTTGTTTTTGTTAAAAAAGTTCTGAGCAAATGTATCGGTAAGCCGGAGTTAATTCTTGTGGATAAAGGCTCTTTCTATACACGTGAAAGGTGTTTGGAAAGAAAAGTACCGCATGACAAAACTAATGATTGTAAAATTATGTTAAGAGCTTCGTTTAAGTGTATAACGAAATTTTTAAATACTTCTTATTAAACCATTTTTTTCATGAATCTGAGCGAAATTTCACATGCAGTTTTTATAATAACAACTTTAGCCTCGGTTCCTTTAATTTCCTCTGGCTTAAAATTTTCAGATGATTATAAACCTGCTTTAGCACTTTCTCTAAACACGAGCGATATTAATACCATAGAAAATGCGTTTTACACTATTAAAAGGGATTTTTCCTGCGATAAAACTACTTATATTTATTCAACTCCTTACGGAGAGGTAATAATTTCAATTTCACCAGAAAGTTTTGAATCAGAGATAAGAAAAATAAACAAAATTGTTAAAACGGAAGAAACGGCTTTTTACAAGTTTTCTGAGCTTAAAAAAGCCAATAAAAGATTTTTTATTAACGTAACTTCTTCTTCAATAGAATCAAAACTTGAAACTCCTTATGGTTATGTGAAAATGCTATCTCGATATGGAGATAATTCTACTGAGATAAAGTCCTCTATTCCGGAAGAAGAGATTCTTGAAATGTTCGAAGAAGCGGAAAAGGAACTTAAACAAGAGTTGGAGCTCTTGCAAAATTACACAGAAGATGTTTTTGGTTTGAGAAAAATTGAGATTTCCTATCTTTATTGCAAGGGTGGAGAGAAAAGCGAGTACGTTGAAATAAGAAATAATCGCATGATTCCAGTAAATCTTAAGGGTTATGTATTGAAAGATACACAGGGCGCTTCCACCGCTTCCTACACATTCGGCGAGCTCATTTTGCAACCAGAAGAAAGTGTAAAGCTCTATAGAAATGTAACAGGAATTACGTGGAACGATCAACAAAACGAAACAGCGACTTTACTAACTCCGGAAGGCATAGTAATTTCTGAAAGAAAATGCGATGTTTATTAGTTCTCAAGCTCTAAATTCAATTATTTTTATATTCTTAACTCTAAATTTCTATGATAAAAGAGGGTGTGTGAAAATGTTGTGTAGGCATTGGAATCATCCAGATGATTGTCCATATTGTGAAGATTATAGAGAAATAATGGAAAAGATAGCTGAGCTCGAAAAGAGATTAAAAGAACTGGAAAAGGTATACAAAGGAAGAGCAGAGTATAAATAGAGAAATTGGATGAAAAGTTGAATGTAACATTTGCAATAAGTATCTGGCTTACGGTTTCTTTTTTTGGATATTGTTATTAAGGCTTGACAGGTGAAAAATATGAATTAGTGATAATTTCTAATTTCCTTTAACTTTTCTCTCAAAATTTTTGCTATTTCCTTCATTTCTTTTTCAACACCTTCAATTTCAACTATTTTTTCTATTCCATTTTTTCCAATAATTGCTGGAACTCCCAAGGCAATATCGTTAATTCCGTATTCCCCGTTAAGCACAGCAGAAACCGGCAAAAGCTCTTTTGTATCATTAACTATAGCTTTTACCGTTTTAAAAACACTTGCAGCAGGGGCGAAAAATGTTGCACCTTTTTTGCTTATAACTTCGATTGCTGAATTTCTGACAGCATGCTCAAATGATTTTGCCTTTTCGCTTCCGAAAACAAACATATTTTCTCCGTGTTCGCCAATAACAAAATCTTCTGTATTTTCTCCTACCAAACACCAGAGTCTTGCTGTATCAAGGTAATTGCCCATTCCGATAACTTTTTTTCTCTCAAAACCACTTTTCTTATGCATAACATAGGTCATTAAATCAACAGGATTTGTAACAACTATTACAACAGCATTTTTTGCGTGAAGTTTTATTTTTTCTGCAACACTTTTGATGATTTCTGCGTTTGTTTTTGCTAAATCGAGCCTCGTCATTCCTGGTTTTCTTGCAACACCGGCTGTAACTACAATTACATCTGAACCTTCTATAAGTGAGTAATCATTACCGCCTTTAACTTCTACAGGTTTTTCCAGAGCGTAAGAAGCGTGTTTTAAATCAAGGGCTTCACCATCTGCCAACTCTTTGTTTATGTCAACAAGTGCTATTTCAGAGGCGATTTTCAAGCAAGCAAAAGCGCTGGTTGCTCCGACTCTTCCTGCTCCGATAAAAGAGATTTTAACCATACGAAACCTTAAACGAGAAAGAAATTTAAAATTTTCTCGAAATGAAATTTTTCATGAAACTTAAAGGCATAGAACAGAGGGATTACCAGATTGCTGCGGCAGAAGAATTTTCTCGAAACTATTCCAAAAATTACGTTCTTTACGCACCCGCTGGAACAGGAAAAACCGAAATAGCATTTCTTACAATCGCAAAGGAAATAGAGGACGGAAAAATAGATGAAGGGGAAAAGGTTCTGGTTGTTGTGCCATCAAGACCCCTTGCTACTCAGTGGTATGAAAGATTTAATGAAACTGGTTTCTCCTCAAACTATTTCATTTTTTTAAACCGTCCAAATAAAGATTTTTATTATTCGAAACGGTACGGTAAAGAATTAAAGAAAAAATTCTTTAAAAGTGCTAAAATAATAATATCTACTCCAAAGCTTTTGGAAAGTGATCTTATCTCTAAAACACTTGATAAAAGAATTAGAGAAAAAATAAAACTCGTTGTTTTGGATGAGGTGCACAACTTTCTCGCAGCAGAATGGAGAGAAGAAACAGGGTATAGAATTAATAAGGACTATAGAGCTGTAGCCGATTATATTATATTTTCTTATTATCCACAGGTTTTAGGTTTAACAGCAACGCTTAACGCTCTTCAAGCTCTTACATTAGAAAAGCTTCTCGATGCAAAAATTGTCGGGTTTGAAGAAAATAAGATAAAAAAATACATTCCAGAAGTTAGTGTATATGAT
>CAZQLM010000011.1:0-20590 GCA_964594175.1 uncultured archaeon
CATATATACTGTTATGAAGACAATTATAGTAAGAGACGAAGTGTACGAAAGATTAAAGGAATTAAAAGGAGAAAATCTTTCATTTTCAGATGTAATAGAAAAATTATTGAAGGAGAGAAAGGAAAAATCTCTATTGGTGTTCGAAAAATTGGCGGGTAAATTGAAAGAAAGTAATTTGGAGAAAATAATTCTGAGCGAGAGAAAGAAATTCAAGGTGAGAAAATTTGATATTTGATACTTCTGTCGTGGTGAAAATTCTTAGAGATAAAAAGTTTTTTGAAAAAATAAAGAAAAATATTAATGAAGAAATCAGGCTCACAAGCATAAGCGTATACGAACTATTGCGCGGGGCTGTGTACAAAAAGTTTCGTGAGAATTCGGAAAGAGAACTTAATGTAGTATTAAAAGTTATAGAAAACCTTAAAATCCTTCCCTTTTCGGAAAAAGAGGCAAAAATTTCAGCAATTCTTTGGGGAAAGCTCAGAAAAAACGGTATTGTTGTTAACGATGGTGATGTAATGATTTCCTCCATAGCAATTTCGAATAATGAAAAGCTATTAACAATAGATAAGGATTTTGAGAAGATTAAAAAAGTAGAACCAAAACTGGATGTTGAAATAATTAAGTAATTTTCACCACCACGGCAGTTTTATCGTCCCTGTAAACACTTTCTTTTTTCTCGGCTTCTTTTACCAAAGCCTTGCAAATTTTCTCTGGAGTTTTTTCAGTAAGAACAATAAAAAGAATTCTTTTCAGAGAAAGCACGGAAGAAATTCCGTCTGTGCAGAGAATCATGAAATCGTTTTCCCTTGCTTCAAAAACCCTTTCATGAACATTAATGCTTTCCTCTCCTATAGCTTGTAAAAGAACATTTCCGTAAGAGTCTTCAAAACCTGTGAGAAGCTCTATCTTACCTTCCCTTACCAGAAAAGCAGGACTATCGCCAACCCAGCAGAGCTGGGCTTTGTTATTTTTTCCAATATGCAAAGCCGTGAGCGTGGTAAAACCGCATTTTCCTTTAATTCGCTCTTTAAAAATTTTAGTATTGGCTTTATAAAAAGCTTGTTTTAAATCACCGTGAAAATTTTCTGATAAAAATTTGCACGCCAGTTTTGCTGCTTCTCCACCGCCTTTTGGAATGCTTACTCCATCTGCTACAGCAAAAAGATTTTTCTCTGTATCAATTAAAAAACTATCCTCATTTTCTTCATGATCCATTCCTTTTTTGGTAAGAGCGAAAAATTGCATAATAAGAAATTGCCTAAGAAATCGTTAAATTTTTAAATTTTATCACTAAAAAGGTACACATGTCTAGGATTATAGGAGACGATCATATTGACAGGCGACTAAGAGAACGGGAGAAAAATAATAAAAAAGTATATCATACTGTGGGAGATGGTATTTACACTCTTACGGAAAAAGGGTATAGAAATTTTGAATCGCTAAACCCATCAGAAAAAGATGTTGCAAAATATTTTAAAGTTCCAAGATCAAGCAAAGAGATCAATGAAAAAATATTTGAAGGTAATCTTGATGGTCTGGTTTTGAAAAAGATGATCGAAGAAGGTATGATATCAGTTTCCTCTCCTAAGGGTTCGCTTCAGAAAAGAACCAAGTATTTAATGAGGTTTATCAGAAATTCTTCCTACAACTCATTAGATGAAAATATTTTTATCAAAAAGTTGGAAGATTATATTTCTTTCTTAGAAATGTGGAAAGTCTATGTAAATGAAACAGAGCATTACCGGTTTGATGTGATAATTTCTGATCTTCAGAAAATATCTCTCCAGTTAGATTCGCTAAAATTTTCTGCATCTTTTGGAAAAAAAGAATTTGAAAAGATTAAAACTCAGGCTCTTTCCATTTTAGAAAAAGCGCTACCTCTTGAGGAATTATGTGAAGAAGATGCAGAAATAACAGCTATAGAAATGTTACATCTTCTTCTTGAAGGAAAGAAATTGGGTATAGAATTAGAAGAAGTGCTAGAGGCGGGAGGAAAAATAGAAAGAATACCAAAGGAATTAAAAAGAATTATTTCTTACGTCACGTCAAGAACTGCTAAGAAAAATGAGGAAAGATTTTTGATTAAAGGAAATGAAGATGTTTCCGAAAGTGAAGAAGATGATTTTATTTACACAGATAGCACATTATATTCTCAAAAAGAAGACGTTTTAAGAGAGCTTGAAAAGAAACATAAAACGAAAATTGAAGAAATAAGAAAAGAGATAAGGGAAAGTGTAGAAAAAGCTGTAAAGGAAGGTGTAGAGTCTTTGAGAATTATTTTAAAGAATGCTGGTGTATCTTCTTTTGATGAAGAGCAGTTTAAGAAATTCATTGAAGAACAGATAAAAGAATCTAGGAAAGAAGATGTAGCCAAATTGCTTGAAAAGTTTAGGAAAGAAGAAGAATTTGCACTAGAAATATTTGACAAATTAGATGAAGGTGAAAAAAATGAAAAGAATATTTGAAAAACTCAACTACCTTCCTAACAGGAAATATGAGAAGGAAATTATAAACTCATTGCTCGATTTAAGAGACATTATAATTAATAGCATTTTATACTATGATGATTATTACGAAGGTGAATTTAAAGATAAAAATAGAAAAATTACTGAAATATTTTCTCTTCCTTTAGCTAAGGTACAGATTATTGAAAAGAATGAATTAGAAAGAATAGAAATAAAAGAAGCCTATATGGAGTTTTCGCTTTATGGTGAGAATGGAGACTCTCTCTATGGAGAGATTAAAATAGATAAAGATTATTTAAAATTATTTATTGTAAACAACGAGACACATCCACAAAAAAGGATTAAAATAGGTTTTTACTCCAAAAATTCAAAATCTGGCACTCAAGAATTTGTAAGAGTTTCTCAGAAAGCTCAAGCAATTATAGAAACAACAAGAAGGAAAGAAATATTCTGGAGGAAAATACTAGAGCTCTATGAAATTCCTTATCCAGACAGAGAAATAGCCTGTAAAATACTTGAAATATATGATGTAAGAGAAATTCTGAAAAGATATAAAAATCGCATTGAAGATATTTTGGAGAAAGAAAAAGAATTACTTCTCTCTTTACCATCCGTAACAGAAATTGAGCAATTACCTCAGGAAAAAGCTGTTAAAATCTTAAGAGAAAAGCTTTCTCAAAGTGTTTTTTTCAAGCCTAATCTTGATGAAATGACAAATGAAACTTTATTAAAAGCTTATATTTCTGGTGTTATTCAAAAGGAGTGGGAAAATTTATTAAAAAATAAAAACTTTGCTCAACGTGCTTTAGAGCGTAGATTTAAAGATGAATTTCTGAAACAATTGAAAAGCCCTTTTTAATTTTTAACGTTTTCAAGAATCTTTTCAGCTGTTTTTTCTCCAACAAGTTTTGCAAGCTTTTCTTTCGGAATAGTTTGTAAATCTTTTATTGTCCTTATTCCGAAATTCCACAGCTTTCTCGCGCGGGCTCTACCAATACCTTTAACGCTTACAAGCTCTAAAAGCTCTTCCTTAACACCGTATTTCAGCCTTAACCTTAGCTTTTTAACAAGCTTGCGAATGTCTACACCAATAAGCAATGCTAGCTCGCTTACCGCATATAAAAGCCAGTCAGCTATCTCAATCCTTGCGTAAAGCTCTCCCGGAGTTACGGAAAATTTTTCGTAAATGTATTCCTCGCTTGCTTCATTAATCCAATGCTCAAGCATTAAAGCTGTTTTGAAAGCTTCAAGAAGCTCGTCTACATATAACCACTCGGACTCTATCATTAATTCATTTGCTTTTTTAAACGCAAGCTCCTGAATTTCGCGATACTCTGAATTTTTCACAGCAAGCAAAGGATGCATTTCTCTTAAAGAGCATATCAAATGCAAAAGCCCGAATTCGCTTGCTTCAAATTTTTGCAAAGCACTTATTATTTTAAAACCGCTCTCAGGGTCTATGTAAAGATCGCTAACCCTTTTTCCAAGTCTTGTGGCATGGAGATTTTCGTTAACTTGAACGATAAAACCCCATTGAATCAAATCCTCTATTATTCTTGCGCTCATATCGCATACTCTGCTTGCATCACCATATTGGTAAGCGTAAAAAGTTTCTTCGAGAAAATCGAAAAGCTCGCTTTCATTCGTTTTCTCGTAGCTTGCTATTAAAGCAAGAACGTGCGCTCTTAGCACAGGCTCTAAAGCTAATTTGCTGTAAATTTCCTCTGCCTCTCCGAGCACGTATCTTTCAAAAAGTTCTTTTGCCGCTCTTTCTGTTCTTGCAAGAATTAAGGCTTGCCCTTCTTTATCGTATTTTGGTCTTCCTGCCCTTCCTGCCATTTGCTGATATTCCAGAACAGGAATGAATAAAGCACCATAACCAGGATAAAATCTTTTAACATCTCTTATGAGCACGCGAAAAGCTGGCAAGTTAACACCTGCGGCAAGCGTTGGAGTGGCAACTATAACTTTGAGCAGATTTTCGCGAAAAGCTTTTTCTATAAGCATGCGCTGCTTTGCAACCAAGCCAGCATGGTGAAACGCAACACCGCTTTCAATAAAACTTGCAAGTTTTTTGCACTGTGCTGTAGGAGTTTCCAGAACATTTTTAACCTTTTCAGCAAGTTTCTTTAACAAGAGTTTTTCTTTTTGTGAAAGAAAAACCTGGGTAACTTTTGCAAGCTTTTCCGCTAAAGCTTCTGCATTTTTCCTTGTAGATACGAAAATCAAGATTTGCTTCTCTTTTTTCAAAGTATCTTCCACTATCCCTTCCTCAAATCCTTGCTTGCTTTCAAGCTCATGCTCTTCATTTGTAAACCTTATTTTCTTGCCAAGAAGCACACCTTTTCTTAGCTTCACAGGGCGATAATCGCTTTTCAGCACTTCTGCATTTAGCCAAAGAGCTATTTCTTCGGCATTTTTTATTGTTGCGGAAAGAGCCAAAATCTGCGGGTTAAGCTCTTTAAAGCGAGTTAGCACAACCTCTAACGTTGGCCCGCGTTCAGGATCGTTGAGCAAGTGTATTTCATCTGCTACAACCAGAGAAACGCTTTCAATCCATTTTGCTTTGTGCCTTATCAAAGAGTCTGCTTTTTCGAAAGTAAGTATTATCATATCATAATCTTCAAGCCAAGGATCAGCGGAATCGTAATCACCTGTCGAAATGGCTACTTTAAACATTCCTTGAAAAATATTCTGAAACTCTTCAAATTTCTCGCTTGCCAGAGCTCTTAAAGGAGCTAGGTAAACAACTTTCCCTCCTGTTTTGAAAAGCGTGCTCGCGCTTGCTAAAATAGCAAGCAACGTTTTTCCGCTTGCGGTTGGAGAAGAAACCACAAGGTTAACTCCTTCGAGCAAACCCTTTTCAACAGCCTCGCTCTGCATGGGATTGAGCTTTGTAATGCCACAAGCTTTTAACCTTTCTATGAGTTTTTCTGGTAATATTCTGGAAAGCTCTTCAACTTCCATAGTTTAGATTTCATGATTTACATCTATAAACATTTTTTGGAACAAGTTTTGCATTCAGCAAACTTTATTTTTCTAACAAAAATCGAGAGAGCAAAAATTCCAAGCATTATGAAAACTCCAACTACTGCAGAAATGCTTGCAGCTACGCCAATATCTTTGATTTTCATGTACGCTCCGAAAAATCCTTCTTCATATTTTCCGAAAGGAGTTGTATATTTTTCGAGCAATTTTCTGATAATTTTATATAAAGATGCGATCACGAAAGAAAATCCTACAAAAAACAAGAATAAGGCTATCATTGATAAAATTTTGTCAGGCAAAGGATAGTAAAAAATTTTCCTGCACATCTCAAAAACATACTCAGCCAGAGCCATAATTTTTAGAACAATGCAACAAACTTATAAACTAAATCCATAATAAATACAATTACAAAATTTTCCATATAAAAAATTTTAATACTTTTGTGCCTATGCCAAAGTTTGTTATCTCCAGTATAACATAAATTATTCCAAAACTTGCAAACATTTTTATCCTTTCTTTTTCATACATTTTTTGTGAGGAAAGGAATTTTCATTGTAATAGAAGGTATCGATGGAGCTGGCGGAGAAACGCAGAGCAAAATTTTAAAGGAAAGATTTGAAAAACTAGGGAAAAAAGTTTTGCTTCTTCGCTATCCTGATAGAAGCAAAGATATTGGAAAGTTTATTTACGAACATTTGGAAAAGCAGGAAATTTTCACTCCAGAAGCTCTAACTCTGCTTTTTCTCGCGGATTTCCTAAAAGATAAGGAAAAAATACTCAGTGCACTTGAAGAAGGAAAAATAGTTGTAGCGGATCGTTACTTTACCTCTACACTTGTATATCAAACAGCGCAGGGAATAGAGGTAGAAAAGCTTCTAAAACTTGCGGAACTTTTTGAGCTTCCAAAACCTGATATAGCCATTCTTCTAAAAATTTCAAGTGAAACATCAGTTAAAAGAAAAAAAATAGAAAAAAATGAGCTTGACAGGTTTGAGAAGAATCCAGAGTTTTTGGATAAGGTTGAAAAGCTTTACGAGAAATTTGCAAAGGAAAATATTTTCTGTCACTGGAAAATCGTGAACGGAGAGAAAAGCATAGAAGATGTAGCAAAGGAAATATGGAAAATCATTCGCAAGTTCCTGGAGAAGCAGAGCTAGAAGGAAGAGTTTGCTCGCACTCCTTCGGGGGCTGAATGAAAGCTGAACAAATTGCATTTTTGAACGCTTCAGGTGTTCTCTGCCCGGTGTATCTAACCTCATTTATCAGTAGCGTCGGTGAACCTGTTACACCGTACTTTTTATTCAGTTCGTATTCTTCTTTGAGATATGCTGTAGCATTTTGCCCAACACATTTTTCTATTTTTTCAGAATCTATTCCTATTCTTTCCATTATTTCTTTTGAACAAATATCTATATTGCTCATAGTGCAGCTCTGTAGCTCTTCTTCCAAATATTCCACAAGCTTATCTTTACCATAGAGATTGGCTATGCAGAGCTCGCGAACATCCTCTCTTGTTTCATTTATACCATGCATCGAGCAGTAGTTGCCTATGCAGTACTCTTTCTCCCTTCCTTTATACCATTCTTTTGGATATATTACGTAGCGAAACTCTATGTTTGCTTTGTTTTTCAGCAAAGCATAAACAGGTATCATAGCTTTTGCTGCCTGCCTTCCATAGGGGCAAAAGCTCATTATGAAAAGCTTTACATCTGGTGTTGAAGTTTTCTTTACCTTTTCTTCGAAACTCCTTTTACGTTCAGCTATTCTCTTTTCTGCTTCATCCAGATTTATCACATTATAAGGTAAAACCAAGTCGCTTCCGTTTTTTAGTATTATCGGTATTTTGTTTCCTCTGTATTCGGTGAGTATCCAGCAAACATTTTCGGAAGAATAGTTAATAAGAGAGGCTTTTGAACCTGGTTTAACAAGATTTTCGTTGATAAATTTAATCGCTCTCTTTACACTTGCTTCGCTACAAGAATCATAAGTTATAAGATTTTTCTTTTCGATACCTTTCTTCTCAAATGTATATCCCTGAAAAAACAGAATAAAAAATCCTGCAAGAGATATTATTGAAAGTACTTTCCAAAATAATGCAGGATCTTTTTCTTCTGCTTTTTCCTTTTTTTCTTTGCGGTTTTCTGACATTACGTATACATTACAAAATTAAAAGTATTTAAATATTGACTTTACCCGTATTTGAGCAAAGCATGAAGTTTTTCTATTGTTGCATAAATATTATTGAAATTCACTCCTACTATTGGAACTTGAAAGTTTTTCTTTTTCATTTCGTTTTCTATTTCCTCTATAAGAATACCTTTTCCTGGAGAAATCTTGTTTCCGTTCTCTATCTGATAAACGGCACAAACTGGTGAGAATTCTACACCAAGTATTCCAAGTACTTTATAGCCGGCTCTGAGATATTTTTCTATTTGCTTTATCACTATTTTGGCAAGCTTTTTACAATAACTTCTGTACTTTGGTGTGTCATAGAAAGATTTTGGCTTTTTCTCACGCTCTATATCTGGAAAAAACTCGGTAGATGGACATGGAAGCTGAACTATACCAACATCTGCCTCAGAAAGCATTTCAAGCACTTCCTTTACAACACCCGGATATTTCTCATTCCCAAGCGATGAAGCATTTTGGTTCAGAATGCAATGAGAGACAAAAATTACCTTTTTACTTCTTTCCATATTATATTATATATTAGCCGAAGATTTATAAATCTATTATTTCAAAGTAGTGAAAATTTCGTATTTTCAGCTTAAGATCACGAAAATATTTGCTTTGATGGTGCAAGGTTTATGTTTTACCAAGCTTATTCAGGCTTCTCGTACGATTCTATACTATTTCTCTTTCCAAATTTCCCGAGTCATTTTACCAAGAGGAGGGAAACATTTAAATTTGATATATAACCTAATTTTTTTATGGAACATGTTATAAAAATTCAGAAAATAATTGTTGGTAACAAGGAAATAAATTTTTCTCAGAGTCCATCTGTTCAAACACAAGAAATGTACGTATTTTTACTAATTATAGCTTTGATTGTTGCATTTGCTTTCATATTCTACAAGGAAAAAAAGAATTTCTTGAAATCTGAAAAATCGAAAAGGAAAAGAAGTTCTAAAAGAAAGAAACGTAAAGTTTAAAAATCTTTGTATATACATACATACTAATTATGAAAAAGAAAAAGGTTGCAATGTTGATTTGTTTCAATGCAAAGCTGAAAAAATTTCGATCAGCATCAGAGAGAAACAGGTTTTACTGGGGTCTTTACGGAAGAAAGCAAGTTATAACAAAAAAAGAAAAGCGATACGAATACTACCATAGCGGCTTATTAGAAAAGATTCCGCATATAAAGGTGGATAACTCGGTCTTCATAATAGCTGAAAAATATTTAAAGAAAATACTGGATTACTTTGAAATGTGGAAAGAGAAGGTTGAGGTGAAAACTTATCCTGTATTAATTAATGAAAAAGAAGCTAAAAAGCTTGTGGAAATAAAAATTGAGTAAGGTGAATCAATGAGCGAAAATAAAGAAATCGAGCTCAAGGTTGGGGAGCTAACGAATCGTGGAGATTACGGAAGGGGTATTGCAAGAATTGATATGAAAACAATGAAAGCTATTGGAGTTAGAGAAGGTGATGTTATAGAGATTGAAGGTGCTCGAAAGACAGCAGCTATTGCTGTTAGAGCTTATCCTGCTGATGTTGGTTTGAACATAATTCGAATAGATGGTCTTGTTAGAAGGAATGCGAAAACAAGCATAGGAGAATATGTTAAGGTAAGGAAAGCAGAGCCAAAAGAAGCTAAGCGAGTTGTTTTCGCTCCTGCCGAAAAGGGAATAGTTTTACACATTTCTCCTAACCTTATAAAACAGAACATGTATCTTCGCCCTGTAAGAAAAGGGGATATAGTAATGGCGAACCCTGTTTTCAAAAGAAGGGAAGATTCGATTTTCGAAGAATTTTTCGGAGACGTTTTTCTTAGCTTTGGTTTAGAAACAAAGCTTATAGTAGCTTCTACTCAGCCGGATGGAATCGTGCAAATTACGGATAATACGGAAATAGAAGTCTTGCCTCAAGCTGTTGAAGTTAAGGAAGTTCAAGTACCAACCGTTACCTACGAGGATATCGGTGGGCTAAAAGAAGAGATAAGAAAAGTTCGAGAGATGATAGAGCTACCGCTTCGCCATCCAGAGCTTTTCGAGCGGCTTGGAATAGAGCCACCAAAAGGCGTGCTACTTTACGGTCCGCCAGGAACCGGAAAAACTTTACTAGCTAAGGCTGTTGCAAATGAAGCTGGAGCGCATTTTATTTATGTTGCCGGCCCGGAAGTGATGAGCAAATGGTATGGCGGAAGCGAGGAAAACCTGCGAAAGATTTTTGAAGAAGCAGAGAAAAACGCTCCTGCTATTATTTTCTTCGATGAGATAGATGCAATAGCACCAAAAAGAGAAGAAGTTACAGGTGAGGTTGAGCGCCGCGTAGTTGCGCAGCTTTTAAGCTTGATGGACGGGCTGAAAAGCAGGGGAAAGGTAATAGTTATTGCTGCTACAAACAGGCCAAACGCTTTAGACCCTGCTTTGCGCAGGCCAGGGAGGTTTGACCGCGAGATAGAAATAGGAGTTCCTAACAAGAACGGGAGAAAGGAAATTTTGCAAATTCATACTCGCTCTGTTCCAATAGAAATTTATGATATAACAAATCCTTCTACAATCTCGCATGTTATAACAAAACTTGTAAAATTAGGAAAAGATGCAAGAGAAATACTGCTAGAAATAAGAAAGATTGATGAAAACAAATTTAAAGAAGAAGTGCTCAACCTTTCCAAAAAAATTGAAAAGAATATTGCTCTTGAAGAAATAGTTTCGAGAGTTTCGCAAGAAAGGGTCAAAACAAAAGAACAGCTAATAGAGCTCGTTGAAAACTGGATAAAAACAGGTGAAGAGGTAGAAAAAATAGAAGAAAAAGTTAAAAAGCTCGTAAGAAAAGTCGAGAAGGAAAAAGATAAGAAAAGAAAAAGAGAGGAAATGAAAGAAATTCAAGAGCTTATTTCTTCTTTAAGCTCTTCAACTAAAAATACAATAGAAAATGCAATAAAAGATGCTTTACTGGAAGAACTTGCAGAAAGAACGCATGGATTTGTTGGCGCAGATTTGGCAGCTCTTTGCAAAGAAGCTGCTATGCATGCCTTGCGAAGAATACTGCCAGATATCTGGAAATTGGAAAAAGATGAGCCAATACCGAAAGAAGTTTTGGAAAAGCTTAAGGTTACAAAAGAAGATTTTGAACACGCTTTGAAAGTTGTGCAACCAAGCGCTATGCGCGAAGTTCTTATCGAGATACCAAATGTAAAATGGGAAGATGTTGGCGATTTAGAAGAGGTAAAGCAAGCCTTGAAAGAAGCTGTTGAATGGCCTTTAAAGCATCGCGAATCTTTTGAGCGCCTTGGCATAAAGCCGCCAAAAGGAATTTTGCTTTACGGCCCGCCCGGCTGTGGAAAAACGCATGTGGTAAAAGCTCTTGCAAATGAAAGCGGAGCGAATTTCATTTCGATAAAAGCAGGCGAAATCTTAAGCAAATGGTTTGGAGAAAGCGAGCAGAGAATTCGCGAGATATTTAGAAAAGCTCGCCAAGTAGCGCCGTGCATAATTTTCTTCGACGAGATAGATGCAATAGCTCCGAGACGCGGAGTTTTTGCAGGCGAGAGCCATGCCACTGAGCGCATAGTTTCGCAGCTTTTAACAGAGATGTCTGGTTTGGAAGAGCTTAAGGATGTTGTTGTAGTAGCTGCTACGAATCGCCCAGATATGCTTGATCCAGCTTTGCTCCGCCCTGGAAGGTTTGATAAGCTTATTTTTGTTCCTCCTCCGGACGAGAAAGGTAGGCTGGAAATTTTGAAAGTGCACACAAGATTTATGCCTTTGGCAAAGGATGTTAGTTTGGAAGAAATCGCAAAACGCACAGAAGGCTATAGCGGGGCTGATTTGGAAGCTCTCTGCAGAGAGGCTGCGCTATTCGCCTTGAGAGAAGATATAAATGCAAAGGAAGTTAAAATGAAGCATTTTGAAAAAGCCATGGAGAAAATAAAACCTTCTCTTTCAAAAGAGCTTGTAGAAGCTTATAAGAAAGTAGCAGAAGGATTGAAAAAGGCAAGGATTGAGGAAGAGAAAGAAAGAAAAATCAACTACATAGGATGAAACTGTAGTTTGTCAGAATCTACATAGTAAGCGGGAATGTTGAGTTTTTCCTTCGCTAAATTCACGCAACCCGTTCCTATCCATCTTTCTTTTTGATTATACAGTCCGCTAATTGCTCGAAACAGAGAGTCCCAAAGAAATTCTTTTGAAACGTAAATATCTATTTTGATGGTATCTATTACTTTTACTTCCTCTACAAAAGGAGAATCTTCATTCTTTTCAAAAAAACCATCAAGTAAATAAGGTGGAAGTATTAAATTTTCATAAAATCTTTCTTTCCATATTTTTTCAGCTATACTTTTTTCTATTTCTCCAATATTCAATCCTTCTTTTGAAAGCGACATTGCAGAACCTCCATCGGAATAAAGGATAATAGATACATCAATTCTACTTCCGTCTGCGAATCCTTGAAAAAGTTTATCTTTTATTATTTCAATTTCCTTTGGAGCGCTCTCTGTTTCTGGAAAATTAACATTAACTTTTGGAAGATTAACTACATAAATTTCTATAATTTCAGATTCTTCTAATCCATCATCAAAATTAAAACCTTCAGAGTAAATTTCATTTATTTTCAGCATAGTTTTCATTGGAAATAAAAAAATTTAAAAGGCATGCATGTGCCTGTGATGCCTTAAATTCTTGTTTTCGCTAGCTCAATGTCAACTTTCTTTATTGTTTTTCTTCCTGCGTGCCTTGCAAGTTTTATTGACTCTTGAGCAATTTCAAAACCTATATCCATTAGATATTCTGCCATTGCCTGTGCTGCCTGTTCACTTACTCTTTCTGCTCCAGCCTTTTTCATAAGCTCTACCATCGCTGCTGGTGGTATTATCATTTTCTTTTTTGGCATAGGCACCACTTAAGAGAGATATTCGACAGAAAACTTTAAATAGCTTTTGTTACAGAGAAAAAAACTCTTAAACTCTGGATTTAAAGAAAAGAAAATCCTTTTAGTAATTTTTAAGAATTCAAAGCAGGAAAAATCGGAAAAAATGCGAGGCAAAAAAATTTAAACGATTAAGGAAAAAACATTTTTGCGGGCCGGTGGTCTAGTGGTATGACGTCCCCCTGACGCGGGGAAGGTCGGCGGTTCGATATAATTGCGTTGCTATGTGCTTATCAACTCATCAACACCAGAAATTCCGCCCCGGCCCACTACTTCTTCTTTTCACACAATAAACTTTGGCGCATACGCTTCAAAAATAGTATGCGTTGCGAAGCAAAGAATCCCTATAATAACCGCATGTGTCCATGGAACTTCTTGAAAAAATAGTTTTATAAGCAAAATCCAGAAAATTACAGGAATAACTATAAAAGAGTAAGAAATTACAACTCCAAATCTTACGAACAAACCTATAATTACAGGTATTATATAATGCTGAAAATTTGCTATTACTGCAACAACAAGCGCTCTAATGATACTCGCGCATTCGTGAAAAACTTTCAGCCAAATAGATTATAAAAGCTGTTATTACAGTAGAAATCACGCTCTCTATCCCTTTCATTTCTTTCACCCTATACTTACTGTAACATTTTTTATTGTGACAAACCCTTTCCCACCGACTTTGAATTCTATTCTATTACTTCCAGGTGCGAGCTCGTTTTTTGTAAGCCTTACTTCATATTCATTTCCTGCTCTTAAAATACCCTGAGGAATTATAACGTGCTCGTATCCCGCCCCGTCTCTTATCTGAATGGAAAGAGAGATTACATCTCCAGCGATTCTTTCTATATAGAATTTAAGAGTAGCGTTTTTTTCTTTAATGCGAGTGTATTCGGATGAACTTATGTTAAACCAAAACACCGGCTTTTTTCTTATTTCATAAAATAGCAAAATTTCAAACTTTTCTATTTCAAAAGCAGTATTTTTATCAACAATTAGCTCTATGGTATTTTCTCCTTTTACAAGCCCTACATCTTTTGGATTGACATCTATTAAAGGCGCTGCATCCCTACCTCTGTATACCTCGATGCCATTAACCCTTACGGCCATGTTTCCATTACCATTTATCTTTTTCACTCGCCAGTAAAGCCTCAGAAGTTTTAACGTATCTATCTCATCTCCTATGTTGAATGGAAGCTCTTTTTTCTTCAATGCAAAGATATACACGGAAAAGTTCATCGCTAGCTCATACGCTGTTGGTGCCCATAAACGCCAACCAGAAGAGCCGCAGCCAATGAAAAGAGTGTTTTTTTCTTTCAACAAACTAACATTAAAATTTATTTTCACCTTTCCCGGAAGAGTATAATTTTCGTATATTTTTTCTCCGTTAAGCACAACTATTAGTGGGCCGTAAAGGTTTGTTTTCTTGATTTCCAGTTCTATCTCTCCTTTTTCAATATTTTCAGGCCATTCCAGCTCAAAGGTTTTTTCATAAAATTCTTTTCCTCCAAAACCGTTTTTCACGGTAAAATTTTTCTCAGTTATAAGCACTTTCTTTCCTGCCGTAAAGCTCACCAAAACGTTTTTAGCAAGAATTATATGCTTTATCTCTTCCTTTTCACCAACCATTTCCCTTTTAACTTCTATAGCCTCGCTTTCTTCTTCAGAGATTTTTTCATAAGTTGTATAGTAAACACCCTTTGCTTGTGGAGATGCAAAAAAGCCTGTTTCCTGCGAGGTGAGCACAAAAAGCCCTGCAAGAATTAGTACAGCTGCCGCCATTACTTTTGCGAAATCTGGCATAAAGATATTAAGCTTGCGAACAAATAAAAAGTTTGTGAAGGTGCTTTACAACGCTAGGGAAAATACCGTTAGGTTGAAAATCGAATCACCTGAGGAGCTCGTATTTTTAAAAAGTTTTATCTCTCCAGGCTCTTTGGTAAAAGCTCAAACAATGCGCTCCAAAGAAATAATAAGAGACGGAAAAAAGGTAAAAGTAGGAAAGGAAAAAATTATTGTTACAATAAGCGTTGAAAAGGTAGAGCTAAAACAAGATACCTTGAAGCTTTTAGGAAAAATAGTTGAAAGCTCTTCTGAAGCTAGCGGATATCACTCGCTTTCCGTAACCGTTGGTTCTGATATAACAGTGAAAAAAGAGTGGCAAAAATGGGAAATAGAAAAATTAAGAAAACTAGCAAAACCAGCTGAAAGGATTTTGGCTTGTGTACTCGATGAAAGAGAAGCTTATGTATATATTATCGGTGAAAGTGTAGAGGAAAAAGCGAGAATTTTTTCTCAATATTCCAAATTTTCCGATTTCTCTATTAAAGCAAAATATTTTTCAGAGATTTTTTCTAAGTTAAATGAATGGAAAGGCAAAATAATTATCGCTGGTCCAGGATTTGTTAAAGATGAGCTAAAAGAATTTCTAAAGGAAAAGGGTTTTGAAATGAACAGGGTGTTCATCGATTCCGTCTCGCACACGGGCTTGGCTGGAGTAAACGAGCTTTTGAAAAGGAAAATTTTGGAAAAAATTGCGAAAGAAAGCAGAATTTCTAAAGAAACGAAAATTGTGGAAAAATTTTTCGAAGAACTTGCAAAAAACGGTTTGGTTGTTTACGGAGAAGAAGAGGTTAGGAAAGCACTTGATTTAGGAGCTCTGGAAAAAATTTTAGTAAGCATAAAACTTTTAGAAAAATACACAGATATTTTGGAAAAAGCCGAAAAGCTGAAAACAGAGGTTATTTTAATCTCTTCTTCCCATCCTGCGGGAGAAAAGTTTTATCATTTTTGCGGTATAGCGGGATTTTTAAGGTATAAAATCGAATGAATAAAAACTAAAATTTCCCGGCCACTATTACAAAATCCCATTCTTTTTCTGTCTTTACAAGAAATTCATTTACTGTTTTTAACTCCATATCTTTCACAATTTTTCTCAGCCAGTTTGCACGCTCTTTGAAATTTTGCTTATAACAAAACACAGAAATAATGAGTTTTCCTCCTTGTTTCATAACCCTTTTAATTTCCTTATGATTTTTCAGAAGGTGTGCAGTATCTATGCAAAAAACAAAATCAAAGCTCCCGCTTTTAAATGGTAAAGCATCTCCAGAAGCTTTTACTTTATATTCTGCTTTAGTTTTTCTGAGATAATTTTCGTTGACATCCAGAGCTATTGCATTGACAAAATATTCCAGTGCTCCAAAGCCAGAGCCAATATCGAGAATCCTTCCATTTGGTTTAATTTTCTCTAAAATCTGCTTTATTTTTTCTTTTTGCGTTTCCTTGAGCCATTTTTCGTAAATCTGCACAAAGAACATAATGAAACTTATTAAGATTTTGATAGATATATTTCTCCATGAAATACGAAGTGTTTAGAAAAAAATACTCGAAAATTCCTTCGCTTGAATGGATGAAAAAGAATTTTGAAGTTGAAGAAAACAATGTCGAAGATGTTATAAAAGCTGTTGATAGCAAGTTGAAAAAAGTTGTAGATTATCTTGAGGCCTTGCTTTTAGGCGAATCCTATAAAACTTTTGTTGAGCGCTCTTTTCTTTCGGAAAAGGATAAGGAAATTGTTTCTAAGCTTTATCGCGAGTTGCAAATTTTGCTTAATGAAGAATTTCTTATAACAATAGAAGCTAATGAAAGAAAGAAAGCGGAGTGGTTGCTTAAGGTAAAAAACTTTTGGGAAGACAAAAGAAGGGAAATTTGCAGAATTCTTGAAAAGACAATAGAAGGATGGAGAAAAAGAAAGGAAAAAATAGAAAAGAGAGAAACAAGATATCACTGGTAATAAACTTTTAAATTTAAGAAATTTTTGCACCGGGCCTTTGATCAGTTATTTCAATAAATTCAAAGTGGAAAAGGATGGTGGACCCGCCGGGATTTGAACCCGGGACCTCTGGCTTGCCGAGCCAGCGTGCTTCCGCTACACCACGGGCCCAGGAATATATTTAAGGATTTTTCTCACATATTTAAATTTATGCGCATATGCTTGGTTTCGGAGAGCGATGAGCTTTCAATGAAGGCAAGTGAAAAAATAGTTGAAATGCTTTTTCAGAAAGAATTTGATGTATTTGCAGATAAATATTCGAATTTTTTGAAAACAAAAATAAAAGCAGTTGAAAATTTTAAAAAAGGCGTAATAATTGTTGTGGGATACGATAGAACTATTTTGAGAACTATCGGAAGATTGGAAAGAGAAATACCTGTTCTCGGAATAAGTGTTGGCGAAGAAAGCTTTTTGGCGGAAATAGACGCTTTACAAGCCAAACGAGCTTTCTCAAGACTTAAATCTGGACATTACTTTCTCGAAAAAAGAAAAAGAATTGTAGCTAAAACTGATGGCGAGCGTACACCTCCAGCTTTAAATGAAATCGCTATATTCTCAACGAAAACAGCCACCCTTATCAGCTATACGTTACGTGTTGATAGTGAGTTTGTATGGAAGGATTCTGCAGATGGTATTTTAATTTCTACTCCTACTGGCTCTACCGGCTATTCTCTATCCGTAGGGGGGCCAATCCTTTTGCAAACCTCTGAGTCTTTTGTAATAACTCCTGTTGCCTCAGTTTCAAGAAATGTAAAACCTTTAGTAGTGTCTCAAAAAAGTACTATTTCAGTTTCTGATTTATCTTCCCGCTACGGAATAGAAGTAGTTGTAGACGGGTACTACAGGAAGAAAGCCGAGGAGGAAATAATTGTTAAGGCACATAAAAAAGATGCTGTGTTTGTGAGATTCGAAAAAGATTTTCATACTAAACAGGCAAGCAAAATCGCAAAGGAAAATATAGTGAAATATCTCCCACCGAGTGCGAAATACATTTTAAAGCTTTTACAGTACGAGAAATCCATGACGCAAAAGGAATTAATAGAAGAATCCATGCTTCCAGCAAGAACAGTTAGGCATGCTCTTGAGATTCTGCTGAAAAACGGGTTAGTGAAAAAGAGAACTTCTTTGAGAGATGCTAGGCAAGATATTTATGTTGTAACTGGATAAAAGCATAATTTTCCTTTACTTTGGCAAATTTTGCACTGAGAAAAATTCTGGGAAGGCAAATTGCCTCAAACGAATTTGGAATAAATTAAAAATACGTATTATTTCCTCATGAAAAGAGAAATTATAGATTTCAGGCGAGAATTTCAAGCAACAGATTACTATTTATTCAAAGCAGCAGATCTTTACCACAAATATGGTAAAGATTCAATTGTTAGCTTTGAAGTATTTACGAGAAAATTACCGGAAAACTACACTTATCTTCTTGCAGCGGGACTAGAACAGGTACTTGAAGTTTTTGAAAAGGCTTCAAAAGAGAATCCTTTCACCAATGAATATTTAGAATGGTTAAAAAAACAGGAAAGCTTCGACAGCGATTTTATGAGATATTTAGAAGAATTCAAATTTTGTGGAAATGTTTATGCAGTTCCAGAGGGAACTGTATTCTTTGCTCACGAGCCGCTATTAAGAGTTGAGGCAAATCCAGTTGAAGCCCAGATAGCAGAAACCTTTGTTTTACGCCTGCTTAAATATCAAACCAATATCGCAACAAAAGCTTCAAGAATTGTGAAAGCCGCAAAGGGAATTGCAGTAATAGATTTTTCTGCAAGAGGTGCGAACAATGCAGAAACTTCAGTCTTGACAACAAGAGCAAGCTACATAGGAGGTTGTACCGCTACTTCGAATAACTTAGCAAGCTTTTATCTTGAAATACCAGTTACTGGAACAATGCCGCATGCGCTTATTCAATTTTTTGGAAGTGATGCAAAAGCGTTTGAGATATATGAAGAAAGCTTCCCTAATCAAATAGCACTAGTTGACACTTTTGATATAGAAAGAGGGGTGAAAGAAGCTGCAAAGAGAAAGTTTGCAGCGATAAGGTTGGACAGCGGAGGAAAAAATGCTGTAAAATTTGCTAAAGCTTTGCTCAAAGAACTTGGAAAAAATGATGTAAAAATAGTCTATAGCGGTGATCTCGACGAGAATGTAATAGAAGACATGCTGAAAGATCCTGAAGTAAGAGTGCATGCTTTCGGTGTAGGAAGAAAAATGGCTTCGCCACAAGAAAGATTAGACTTTGTATATAAGCTGAAAAAAGTTGAAAGAAACGGAGAAATAAGATATGTAACGAAATTCAGCAAGGGTAAGGGATATTATCCTGGTGATTTGCAGGTATGGAGATATGAGAAAAACGGAAAGTTTGAAAAAGACGTAATTTCACTCTGGGAAGAAAAGCTTGATGGAAAACCTCTTCTGAAAATGTATATGAAAAAAGGTAAACTCGTAGAAGAATTGCCAAGCCTACAGGAAATAAGAAATTACGCTAAAGAACAGCTTGAAAAGTTGAAAGAAGGGGAGTATCCCGTGCTTCCTACTTCATGTTTGCAAAAAACTCTCGAAAAGTTGAAAATGGTGGTGATATGAAACCAGAAGAATATGTTACCTGGCTTGAAAGAAATGGTAAAAAAATTCCTGAAGAAAACAAAAAGAAAATGCTGGAAGCGATGAAAAAATATGGAGATAACCATTGGTGGGACCCTGATTATCCTATTGAACTAGCCGCATACTATCAGCTCAAAGAAAAAACCCTCATAATCGATTTTGGTAGGTTTCATGAAGGTACAGAAAAACTGCTCGGCAGACCTGTGTGGACACATGAATTCGCTTTGAATTACAACGGTTTGCTCAAGGAGGCAGAAGAAGCGTTTGAGAGGTTGATGAAAGGTGAGAGTTTAGAAAGAGACCCTAAATACGTTGCAGCCAAAGTCAGGGAGAGCATAGAGCTCTTGCTGAAATTTGCAAAAAAACACAACAAACCAGTGATTCTGATAGAGTACGAGAGTAAAGATGATCAACAAACTCCTTAAGAGGTGTGTGTATGAGAGCTTTGCTTGTAATAGATATGCTGAATGATTTTTGTAGGAAAAACGGAGCCTTGTATGTGCCGCAGGCAGAGGAAATAATACCAAGTATTGCAAAGCTTGTGGATACAGCGAGAGAAAATAAAGTTCCAGTAATTTATGCAAATGACTCGCATGAAGAAAATGATGAAGAGTTCAAGAAATGGCCAAGACATGCTGTGAAGGGTACATGGGGTGCAGAAGTTGTTGAAGAACTAACACCAAGAGAAGACGACATAGTAATCGAGAAGACTAGATATGACGCATTTTACAAAACAGAACTGGATGATGTGCTAAAGAAACTCGAAGCGAGAAACCTCTACCTCACAGGAGTTGTTACCAATATATGCGTCTTAGCTACAGGCTTAGCCGCAGCCATGCGAGGTTATCAAACGAAAGTCGTGAGAGAGTGTGTAAAAGATTTGCCAAGTGAGCTAGCAATTGACGATAATACCTATGCATTTGAAAGACAGTTTCCGCTCTTGGGTATAGAGGTGATTCCACTTGGTCAAGCTTTGAGAGAAATGAAGTATAGAAGGTGAAAAAAATTGAACTGTCTTGACAAGTATTTGAGAGAGCACATAATTGGAAAAGAGAAAACCTTTGAAACTGCTCGAAGAGGGTGATAGTGTGAAAATCGAGAAAGGGAAACCGCTAGGCTCATAGTATTCGATGAAAAATGGTGGGAAAAATGAGTGCGAAATTTAAGATAGAATTTTCCATAGATAAACTTGAAAGATTAAAGTATAACAGTTACGGTTAGAGAAGATCCTGAGATGAGCTCGTACATGAAGTTAAATTCATTTCGTCATTGTACTGTTTGGTTCTTTATAATCATGATAGAGAAAAGTTTGAAAGAGAAAGGAAGTATCAAGAGAGTAGATGGAAAGTAATAACACTCCCAGAAAAAAGGCACAAAGTTGAAAATCTTGATTTCGAAACTTTTAATGAGTTAGAACTTGAATATCTTCATGGTTGTATTAGGAATTTTGAAAGCAGAAAAGTTTATTCTTTGTTGGAAAGAATTTTAAAAGAAAATTTAAATGGTGGGCCGGGGCGGAAACTCTGTAAGGAAAAGTTGTAAAGGAAGCATCCTATGGATATTCGAACCGCCGACCTCCTGCTCGTAAGGCAGGCGTCATACCACTA
>CAZQLM010000012.1:0-20150 GCA_964594175.1 uncultured archaeon
TGTTTCGAAATGAAGGACGAAAATCTTTTGCCTTATTGCTGTATTAGTTATTTTGCAAGGGCGTTTGGAGGAGCGGATTGGGATTCTGCAGGCTCTATCCAACAAACAAGTGATGGTGGCTATATAGTAGCTGGATATACAATCTCGTTCGGTGCAGGAAATGGCGATTCCCTCGTGATAAAGCTGGATTCTAATGGAAACATTCCTGATTGCTCTCACATGCAATCGGTTTCTCCTACAGTTAAATCTCCTACTCCAAGCAAAACAGAGCCTTCGCCAAGCAAAACAGAACTTTCGCTATCTCCGGGTACACCTTCTCCAATTACAACCTCTCCCACTGTTACACCAACAAATATTTGCTATGCAGAAGAATGCGGATAGCTTGAGCATTTTAGTTTCTTTGTTCAACTTTGTACAGAAGCTCAGAATGGTGTAAGAATCTGTGCAAGCACAGGACCGAAAATTCTGAAACTTATCCACCACGAAAGAGTATAGGTTATTATAGCTATGAACAGAGTTTTATAAAGAATATTTCTGAAACCTATTGCATCTTCTCCGTATTCCAGCCTGTTCACAAAGTATGAAATTATCAGCGCGGTTTCTATCGTGTACAATCCGACAACAATCTGAAAACCAGCCGGAGTTATTGGCATTCCTTCTCCGCCTCCTGACCATGCCCAGGTAAGAAAAACCGGAAGTGTTACAGGCATACCGCTTGACATGAGCTCTCTCATTTTAGACATCATAACGAAAAGTATCTCCATTATAACTATGGCCATTGTTACAATTATTCCAGAAATGAGAGGAGCCAAAAAAGTTGCAAGAAAACGCATTGAAGTTATAGTTTCGGAAAGCATTGAAATTATTTCTTCCTTTACCATTTTAACTCCCTTAAGATATCTTGAAAGCGTTAGGCAAGTAAGCGCTGTGAGTTTAACAGATTTTTCAGCAGATTCTATTATCACCTGAAATATTGACTTTATCAGTTTCGAAGGATATTTCCACAGCACTCCTGCTTCTCTGTCAAAAAGCGCCTGCTCAAACGTCATCCCTAGTTTTTTCATGTTTGCTATAACCTCTCTGAAAAGTCCAGCGATTTTTAGATTCTTCATATCCTTCGTTGCTTTGTCTATTGCTGTTTCTACAGGTCTTCCGCTCGCAAGCTGGTTTCCGAACTGAAAAAGCGCTTCGCCAAATTCATTCTCAATTCTTTCAATTCTTTTTCTCAGTGGCATCTTCTGAAAAGAGTCGAGATAGGAGTATGTGATTATACCCAGTGCTATTCCAAAAATCACGAAAATGGAGTAAAAGGTTTGTCTTGAAATATCCTCGAGTGAAAGCGTAGAAGTAAGGGAAATTCCGTGAATACCGTAAAGAATGAACGGAAGTGAAGCAGCTATAGCAAATGGAAGGATATTTACCTCTTTTCCAAAAAATCTGAATTTACCGAGTTTAGGAACACCTTTGGCTTCCTCTACTTCTGGCTGAGAAAACGTTGTCGGTTTTGTGCTGAGTAGATTTGAAATGAACCAGAAAAGAAAGATCGGAAGCAAAACGTCATATCCGAGGAAGATGAAAATTGGTTTTACTATCTCTGTCATAAAAATCGCAACAACCGGAAACATAACCAGACCTATTACGGGAAGCATTATTCCCATGCTGTAAACGAGCATCACAGGCATTCTTAAGTTTCTAGCATAATAACGCATTTTTTCTCTTGTGCCATTAAGCATAACGTTCACTGCTTCGTCTAGAAGGCTTAATCTTCTTTCGCCTGGCTCACCAGTAGCAGCCCTAAGAAGCTGTAATGCCTCGACAAATTCCTCGTTCTTATCCTTCCATTTTGCAAGATAGCAAGCGATTGCAAGATCCATAGAAGGATACACTCCCACTTCTATATCCCAAAGAAGTTTTTTCAGATCCCAAGAAAGCGGCCCGGAGAGATTTTCTGCAGCAAACTTAAGAGCGCCTTCCAAATTTGGTGATGTCCGCATGTAAATTACCATATAAAGAACTGCCATCACGAGATCTGCTGCCATTTTAATCTCAAGCTCTTTAGATTTTTTGGAAGGATAGGTATAGCAATACCAAGCCGCACCAGCGAAAAGAGAAAAAACGATTAAAGAAAAGAGTAAAGCTCTGAAAGCTATAAAAAATCCGAAAAAAATGAAAACTCCGATGAGAAAGAGTAAAATGGATAGAGAAAAAACACCTTCTGGCTTTACATTCAGGTATGCTGTTTTTATTTCCGCTTCCAATTTTTCTGCAGTTTTTCTATCCGGTTTCACAGGGAAAATTTTTTGCGCTTTCCAGCATAGCTTTTCATAAAGCGTTTTAGGTTCTTTCCTAATTTCCTTTATAAATTGATAGTAATCCTTCGTTCGGAAACGCTCTTCAGTTTTTGGCGTATATTCCTCGATGTCGAATTTAGGCTTAAGTTCCTGTAGAATTTTTTTCAATCTCTCCCTTCTTACCTCTTCTATCCTTTTTTCTTTCTTTTTTCTCCAAAACATTTTCTCAAACCCTAATAATATTTTTGAAGAAGTTTATATTAATAATGTATCAGAACTTCGGAATTATTATTCCTCCAAGGTCTTCATACTTCCCTTCAATGTAAGCCTTAGCTGTTAAAGCGCAAATCAAAGCGTCGTATTCGTCTTTGCTTTTTCCCTTTTCTTTTTTCAACCCAAAAATTTTTTCGCTCGCATTCGCGAAAACCTCGATTACTTCTATTCCCATTTTTCTTATTTCATGCGCAAGGTTTTTGGCACGCAAAGCAAGCAAACGCATGCTTGGCAAGAGCAGAGAAAGCGGTCTAAAGCCGCGTTGCATTAGTAGAATCTCACCGATGCGCCATGCTATACCCGGTTTCGGGAGCCAGAGTGGAGCGTCTATGGCCACAACTTTTGGAGAGACTTTTTTCACCTCTGAAAGAATTTCCTCATCAGTGAAAAGCTTTTTTGTTTTGGCTCCTGTGGCACGAAGCACGCAAAAGCCGGTGGGATTTTCTTCCTTTCCAGCAAGATCAATACCAACAACACAAAAATCCTTTTCAAACGTTTTCAGAGTAACCCGCGAGCTTTCCGTAAAGGATTTTTGTTCCATAAGAATAATTGCACAAATAAAAATTTAGCTTTTATCGGTTGAATAACTTATCTGCGTAATTTCTGTGATTATTCCATCGGCATTTACGTAGCCTTTTTGGATTACATGCGCTTCTTTTTTATACCCTTTCATTACTATATCTTCATAGGGGATTTTTCTATTCTCGTAGAAAATGTATTCTATTCTTAAATAATCTCCACTCCTTACAGAATTCGGACCTGGATATACAAGTCTTATTTCTTTTCCACTATTGTCTTTAAGAGAATATATCTCAAAGTGAAATTCTCCTACTCCTTCTCCAAAGAAACTTCGTGAAATGGCTATTGAGTCTTCATCTACATCAACAACAACTCCGATAAATTTTTTTCTTTTTTCTATTCCTTGAGCATTTTCATTTTTTATGCATCCGCCAGTAAGAAAGCTTACCACACTTCCGAGAGAAACACATAAAAATTCTCTTCTCGTCATTTTCATACATTTCACCTGAAAGAGGTTACACAGAAAAATTTTTAAATTTTAATGCTCGATTAACCTTTTCGTTGAAATACGATATTGTGCCAACGGATCATTTAAATAATAGGCAAGTATTTTATCAAAATAGGGGCCTTTTTTTCTACCCCTTTGTCTTATTGGGCCAGAAATATACATTTGAGTATGAGGAGAAAGTATTTCCCCTTTATACCATGGAAGAGTAGGAAGAATTAACAGTTTAGATAAACTTCTAAGGAAAGGGCATTGAATAATTTCCTCAAGTTTAACAAAATAGAATCCGTGTGGCAATTCCTCATCCCTTGAATTGTACACTAATACTGTATTATTTGGAGAAAATATATTATCCTCCTTTAATTTTTCAAGCTCCTCATGATCAAAGGTAGTAATTCTTCCCTTTATTTTCAAATCTCCTATGTTGAATGTGCGTTTTAACTCTGTTAACGCTTTGCGGAAGTATGATTTTAACTCTTTTTTCATAAGAACAAGTTTACACCTAAAACTTTTAAATCTTGTTTCTTCCAACCTAATTCATGCTCGTAGCAGATTTTCATATACATACTTCGGTTTCCAAAGATTCCTATCTCTCGCCAAAAGCTTTGCCTTTGCTCTTGAAAAAACTAAACTATAACGTTGCTGGGATAGTAGATCACAACTCGAACAAAGGAGCTATGATAGCAAAAAAGTATGCACCGACGAACTTCCTTGTGCTCGTAGGGCAGGAGATAAAAACTCAGCAAGGAGAGATAATAGTATTCGGAGCAGAAAGAATTCTTCGCGGCAGTATCTGGGAGATTTTAGAAATAGCTAAAGATGAGAACTTTCTTACGGTTCTTCCGCATCCTTTTGATATTTTACGAAAAAGCTCAAGTGCAAGAAGAACCGGAAATAAAGAAATAAAAAAAATTATCGAAAAGGTTGATGCTCTTGAAACTTTCAACTCTCGTTGCACGCTTAGCATTTTCAATTCCAGGGCAAAATTACTCGCAAAGCTTATGAAAAAACCGATAGTAGCTGGGAGTGATGCACATACTCTGAGCGAGCTCGGAAAAGCTAAAACCCTTGTTCATGCAGAGCTTAACGAGGATAACATTTTCGAAGCTGTGAGAAAGGGGGGAACAGAAATTCAAGGCAGGCTAAGTTCATGGCTTGTGCATGCGAAAAGCGCATTTGCTAGACTCGAAAAGATTTTTTCAGCAGAAAAGAGAAAAGTAGCGGAATGGAAGCTGTAAATACAGCTGTGCTCGCTACTAAAATAGAATAAAGCTTTTCACCGATTATTGCATTTTCAAAAAGATATTTGATAATCACCAGACTCGTGCTAAATCTTGTGCATAGTCCGATTCCCAACAGGAAAGCATTTCTGCTACCAAGTTTGCGTTTCGTCGAAATCCAGCTTGCAAAAATTTTTCCGGTTCCTGTGAGTAGAACTATCGCTGCAACGTAGGGGGCGAAACCAATAACATGTTCGAAGCTTGTTGTTGCCCCGACCCATACAAAGAAAAGAGGAGCAAAAAATCCGTAACTCATCGTTTTTATTTCAGACTCGATAAGTTTCAGTCTTTTTTCCGGGAGGAAATTTCTTAAACCTATTCCTGCAAAAAGTGCTCCGAGAGGAGAGGCGTCTGCTAAGTTTCCAAGAGCAAGAAAAACGAAGAATACGAAAAACACAAAAACGAAAAGAGTCTCTATATTCGGATGCTTAAATTTTCTTCCTTCTTCCTTTAAAAAGGAAAAAAGATACGTAACAAGGAAAAGAATGGAAAGCGCCAGTATTGTGCCAATAATCTCTATCTTTTCTCTTGGAACTGCAGAGCTTACAACGATAGAGGCTAGCACCAATGCAAAAAGCTCGAAAGCATCATCCAAAATACCTATTCCTATCAAAGCTTTTCCAAGCGGTTTTTTCATGAGTTTAAATTCCTCGAGAATAGGAACGAGAACAGCTTCCCCAACTGTGGCAAAAGACAAAGCAACAATAAAAGAAATTGTCCATGAAAGAGAGAAAAGATAGTGAAGAAGTGCCGAACCTATAAGTCCTTCGGTAAATATTATGAAAACCGTCGCCTTTCCATAGAATCCGGCATTTCTTATAAGTTCGGTAAGATTTATTTCGAATCCTATCACGAAAAGCAGAAAGTACATTCCAAGCGATGCCAGAAATGTAAATGTATCAGAGTTTATTACCTCTTTAAATATTCCAAAAATGGAAAAAATAAACCCTAAGAAAAGTGCAGAAAAAATCCATGGTATCCTTGTTTTTTCGAAAAAATGCCCTAAAATAAATGTAAACAGATAAACAATTGCTAAAACTACTGCAAGCTCCATAAAGTTTAAATACATTTAGGAGTTATAAAAATTTGGCTCCCGGCCAAACCGGGGAGGCAAGACCCGTTCCCGTTCCGAACACGGCAGTGAATCTCCCCGGGGATCTGGCGAGTACTGAGCCTTGTGCTCGGGAAAGCCAGGACGCCGGGTAGCCATTAATTCTTAAAATGGAATTGTGCCTGTTAAGCACCTTCTATATAAAGCTTTCACAAGTTTCTTAAAACTTTCTAGTTCTGTTCCAGCATTTCTTCTATACATTTCAAGTATATCTTCAGAAAGTCGCGATACAGAATGTCCATATTCTGGAAATCCACAGAAGCTTATTATTTCTGGATCTAAATGCCCCTTTACGACAATTCCGCAACCTCCTTTTATTTCTATTTCCTTCTCATAATAGTTTGCCCATAGCTCTATTGCATTCTTTAGCTTGTAAAACTTTTGTTCTGTACATCCCCAAATTCCTATTTCTCCATCAAGAATCAAAATCTTAAGTTTTTCGTTGTTTCTAATCTTTTCAAGACTTTTGAGTAAATATCTCCCGACTATTTTTTCATGAGCGTGATGCGTTGTAGAATACGGAAGTATCTCAACAATATTCCCTAATTCATAAAGCTTTTTTGAATAAAAAAATCTAGCACCGCCTGTTGTTAACAAGAGAATAAGATCAAATTTATCGTGGTTATTAACATATCCCTCTATTTTCTTAAACAATTCATCCCTCAGTTCTCTAGAATTCAAAACTTCTAAGTTCCATCTCAAACAATCATTGGGAAATGCTTTTTCCATACATTCTAGCACACATTCCTTTCCCTCAATAGTTTCCCACACATCATTGATTATTACATGTGTTTTCTTCATTTCTACACCTAATTAGAAAGACGGTAGTTATTTTTTCCTTTTCCCTTTTTTACCTTTTTCTTTTTCTGCTTTTTCTATAAGCTCCTTAACTCTCAAACCGAGTCTTCTCACATATTCTTTTGTGAGATTAAGCTCCTTATCGCTTATTTCATTAAACTTCTTCTCCTCTACCAGCCTGCGCATTTCTATAACTTTTCTGAATACTTCACGATAAAATTCTGGTATTAAACCTTTTTTGATCATTTCCTTTTCGAAAGCCTCTGGCAAATTCTTTGGGTCTGGAGGAAGCTTGTCGATTGCGGAAAGATAAGCCACAATACTTTTAATCATGAACTCGTATGCTTCCTTCACATCTTTCTCTTTTTGCTTGGCGTCTAAAGCTGAGAAGATTTTTTGAATTTTTTTGTAATACTCCTCTGCCTTCTTTATCCATTCATCAAGCTCCTTACCGCTTATTTCTTTTATTTCTCCGTGATCCACACCCTTGTAAAATTTAACAACATCCTCGACAAGCTTCGCATCTTCTTCGGTAAGCAAGCCTGCTTTAACCAGGTGCTCTCTCACGTATCTTGCTGTAATCTTTGGTGCAGGTGGATTTATGCCAAGATACATTAAAAGCCCCTGGGTAGAGTCGAGAATTGTGTGGTAAACGTCTACTGCAACTATTCTTGCTTTCATTCTTTTTGCTCTCTCAATGTATTCTGGAACATTTTCTATTCTTACAATAGCAGCTTCTTTTGTAAGCGGGAACTTTCCCCATTCAAGTAGTTTGCGCATCGGAATGAAAAAGCCCGTATCATAAATCGCAAAACCTTCTCGAACGATATTTATGAATAACGGATGGCTGTGCCTTAGACCGTCGATAAATTCTGTCAAGGCGATTATTGGTTGAATGTGAATTCTTTTGTCAACCTTTTTTGCTATTTCATAAAGGTCATCATCTATTTTGTCCCTGACCCTGTTAAAATCCTTCAGGCTGTATTTCGTATCGTCAAAAATTATGTAAATATCCACATCGCTTTTTGCGCTTACATCACCGCGCGTTACAGAGCCCCATATTATAATTGTTTTTACAAAATCACCAAATTTTTCCAGAACTTTTTTCTTGAACTCTTCTGCTATTTTCAATCTTGCTTCAACGGAAAACTTTTTTAAAGCTTTTCCTATTGCCTTTTTTCTCGGCATGTTACCACCTACTAATAATTACACGCTAACTACTATATAAAGTTTACGGTTTCAAAACTATAAAACTTTTTGAAAAGTGTATTGGTTTATGATTTTGGGAATAGATGAAGCAGGAAGAGGAGCTGTTATCGGGCCTATGGTAATAGCTGGAGTGCTTGTTGAAAATGAAAGCAAGCTGAAAGAAATTGGTGTAAGGGATAGTAAACTTCTTAGCCCGGAACAGAGAGAGGAACTGTACAGGGAAATAGTAAGAATTGCAAAAGATTATGTTATTCTAAAAGTTTCTGCTTACGAGATAGACGAGCTAAGAAAAAAATACTCTCTGAATCTAATAGAAGCTATCAAAATGGCCGAGATAATAAATGTACTAAAACCAAAGAGAGTTCTTCTTGATTGTCCGCAGGTTAGCACAGAGAAATTTGTGGCTTTGCTTAAACCAATGCTCTCATGCTCTTGCGAAATAGTTGCTGAAAACTTTGCCGATGTCAAATATCCTGTTGTGGCAGCTGCGAGCATTATTGCCAAAGTCGAAAGAGATAGGGAAATAGAAAAACTCAAGGAAGAGTTTAATTTTGATTTTGGTGTTGGTTATCCGCATGACGAAAGAACCATAGCTTTTCTTCAAGCACATGCAAAAAACTTTCCTTCTTGTGTGCGCAAATCGTGGCTAACAGCGGTAGAAATAGAAAATCAGAAAAAGCAAAAAAAGCTTGAGGATTTTTAAAACTTTCAAAAAGATTGGAGAAAAATTTATATAAATTTCATCCAAAATCATCCTGCTCCTTTCCCGATTGAATTGCCTTTAAGATGCATCAAACTATATACCTTTGAAAACGATGTTGTTCTGGACCCTTTTATGGGTAGTGGCACAACGGCTATTGCTGCTTTAATGGCAAAAAGAAAACTAGCAAAAGAAAGAATAAGAGAATTTCTCAATAAGCAAAAACAAAAGAAAATAACTGATATGATAAAATAGTTAATTCTTTGACGGATTTCACAAACAACAAGTTTGCAGAACCTGATATTTAATCATTAAATACTTCTAAATTTTTTATTTTCATAGGTGATAAAATGAAAGAGGAGCAAAAAGCGCTCGGAATTAATATTGCGCTCGGTTTGGTAGCTGGATATGCAAGTTGGAATGTGCATGTGCACTCTTTCTCGCATTATGCGAGTTTGCAGGGGTTTTTAGTTGGATTAGCATTTTTCGCTCTTGTAAGCTTTGTTGTCAAGCTTACTATAGGAAAGAAAACGCTGAAATGGCTCATGAGCAAGGGTGGTGGTTGGTATTTTTGGGGTGCTTGGTTCATAATGTGGACAGTGCTTTACAATGTGCTTTCTCCGTAGGTGCTTGCTATGAAGCTTTCTGAAAGAATTTATACGAAAGATGTGTTTGAATGCGAGGCCTCCACTCCTGTAGTGGTAGCTGGGTTTGTTCGCGAGCTTCGCGATTTCGGAAAGCTTAAATTTATAATTCTCGCAGATCGTGAAGGAGAAGTGCAAATCACTGCGAAAACCGGTGAGGTTGACGAAGAACTGCTAAATGTAATAGATTCGCTAGGAAAGGAATGTGTAGTTGCTGTAAAGGGAAATGTAAGAAATAACGAAAAAGCTCCTGGAGGAAAGGAAATTGTGCCAGAGGAGATAAAAATTCTTGGTATAGCTGAAAGCATTTTGCCTTTAGAAGTTAGAAGCAAAGCAAGAGCTGAGCTTCCTACACGACTGGATAATCGTTTCTTGGATTTACGCAAACCAGAAGTAAGAGCCGTTTTTAAAATACGCTCGGAAATAGCAAATACAATTCGCGAGTTTTTTTACAACCATGGTTTTTACGAAATCCATACCCCTAAAATTGTTGCAAGCGCAACAGAAAGTGGAGCTAATGTTTTTCCAATCCTTTACTTTGAGAAAGAGGCTTTCCTTGCGCAAAGTCCGCAGTTTTACAAGCAGGCATGCATTATAGCAGGATTTGAAAAGGTTTTCGAAATAGCCCCTGCATTTAGGGCAGAGAAGCACCATACAACTAGGCATTTGACAGAGTATACTTCTGTGGATACGGAAATCGGATTTATAGAGAGCTATGAAGATATCATGCAAGTGGTTGAAAAGCTTATAGTAGAGATTTTCTCTCGTATCCCAGAACTTTGCGAAAAAGAGCTCAAACTTCTGGGTGTAGAGCTTGCGAAACCTAAAACGCCTTTCCCGAGAATTACTATGAGAGAGGCTTACAAACTTTTGGAAAACCAAGGTTATTCTGTAAGCTATGGAGACGAGCTTGATACAGAAGGAGAAAAATTGCTTGGCAAAATTGTCAAGGAAAAGTTTAACAGCGATTTTGTTTTTCTCACAGAATTTCCCTGGAAGACAAGACCTTTCTACACTTACCGCAAGGAAACAGAGCCTGAGTGGACTTGTTCTTTTGATTTGATTTATAAGGGTGTTGAAATAGTTACAGGCGGGCAAAGAGAGCATAGATACGGGATTTTGGTAAAACAATGCATAGAAAAAGGCATGAATCCTGAAGCTTTAGAGTTTTATCTCAGAATGTTCCGCTACGGAGCTCCTCCTCATGGCGGCTTTGGTTTGGGAATGGATAGGCTTGTGATGCTCATGCTGAATTTAAGCAATATCAGAGAAGCCGTTTTGTTTCCGAGAGATCCAGAAAGGCTGGAGCCGTGAGTTTTATTTCGAACGAGCTTTTATCTTTTCGCTTTCTTCCTGCTGCCTTTTTCTCGCTTCTATGCATCTTTCCTGAAATTCGAATCTACAATAAGCATTTTCAACAATTGGATTTATGAGTTTTTTTCTTTCAACACTTCATAAAATCCGGAAAGCTCAAGCAAGGGTTTTAGAAATTTTTCATAATAAATTCCTCGCGAGTTTTCCCTTCCACCACTTCTACCATTCCAAGCTTTCTAATAGCAGAAAGGATAGAAGAAATATTATCCCTGTGTACATTTAATTCACTTGCTATTGTCGCAACGTCTGCTACTCTCAAATTTTCAAGTGCTTTAAGAACTTTTGGCGCATAATAGGAAATTGTGTAAATACTTTTAGAAGAATATTCTTTTTTCAATTTTTTCGTATCAGCTTCATTCAAGTTTCTTCTTTCGCCTATTTTATACTTTAGTGATTCAGAAGGTTTTCTATGGGAATAGCCGTTTGCAGTTTCTTGTAAAACGCTTGCGAAATCTTTTATATTCTTTGCTTTTTCTTTTTCCTTTAAAATCAAAAAATTCATCGACCAACTAGTGAACAGAAATTTTTTGAAAGTAAAAGTGCGGTAGTGGTAGGAGCATCTGTTTCTCCAAGAATGTTTGCAGTGCTGAAAATTTTGTATGTTGCTTTTTATTCTTTTCTGTTTTTTTCGAGGAAAACGAAAGATTAGTAACTAGCGTTGATTCTTTATGTCTTGATTTATCTAAATCTATTTCAACTTCATACGTTGCCTCTATCGGCCTGAGTAAAATTATGCCGTTAACTTTAATTCTCTTTTCCTTTCAGGCAAATCTTTAAAAACATTTGGTCTTAATTTTAATTCCAGTCATAATGGTGAGCAGCCATGGATATAAGAAATGTGAATCCGCATAGGCTAGTTCATGCTGTTGCAGAAGAGCTGAAAAAAATTGATGTGATTAAATATCCGTATAGGGTTCCTATAAAAACCGGTGTATGCTGCGAGCGCCCATTTCAGCAAAAGGATTTCTGGTATGTGCGGTGCGCAGCTATAATGAGGCAGCTTTATCTTCGTGGCCCTCTTGGGGTTTCGCGTTTGAGAACGCATTTCGGAAAGAGAAGACGACGTGGGCATGCTCCCGCAAAGCATATGAAGGCGGGAGGGAAATTTATAAGAACGATGCTCCAGCAGTTAGAGCATGCAGGACTTGTGAAAAAGGTGGAAAAACCAAGAAAAGGAAGGATGCTAACACCTGCCGGAATAAGGTTACTGCACCAAACTGCTAAGAAGCTGGTGAAAGAAAATGAATGAAGCTCAAAATCAAGCGTTAACAGAAGCTTTGAAAAAGGAGATGCTGAGAAAAATACTTACAAAAGATGCGCTTGAAAGACTCGGTCGCGTAAAGCTCGTTAACCCTGCTCTTGCTGCGCAGTTAGAGAGCTATCTGCTTCAGCTCTATCAAATGGGACAGATAAAGCGGGAAATAGATGACGAGATGCTGAAGAAAATTTTATCTTCGTTCACATCGAAAAAATCGAAAGGAAAAATAAAAATAATTAGAAAGTAATAAAGGTGTTTACCGTGCTAAAATATTTGGCCAAAAAGCTAAGATTAATCGCAGCCCGTAAAAAACCTGCTCCAAGATGGGCGGATTTAAAAAAATACGGAAAAAGAGCTAGAACAAGAAGAATTCGGGTAGCTTTGAGGCATTGGAGAAGGAGCAAACTCAAGAGGTGATTCCGTGGAAGAAAAAATTTTCACCATTCCTCTGAGAAAGGCGTATAGGGCTAGCCGTAACAAAAGAGCCAAAAAGGCTATTTCTATCATAAGGGAATTTCTGAAAAGACACATGAAAAATGAAGAAATTGTCCTGGGAGAAAGTATAAATCAGGCTGTCTGGTCGAGGGGTGCTCAGAAACCGCCGCGCAGGATTAGAGTGCATGCTATTCTGCATGAAGGTAGAGTTTACGCAGAGCTTCTCGGAATAAAGTTCAGCTTTATGAAAAAATCCGAGGAGAAAAAGAAGGAGAAAGAAGAAAAAGAAAAAGCTCGGGAAGAGCAAAAACCTGAAGAAGCTGGTGATAAAAGGGAAGAGAAAGAGGAGAAATAATACCTGTATCTCTAAATTTTTCCGTTTTCACATGCTTGAATGATTTTGTTGAGCCATTTTACAGCTTCAATAGGGTATTTTCCGATTGCTGTTTCTTCAGCAAGCATTATTCCCCATGCACCTTCTTCAACAGCATGAAAAACATCAATGGCTTCTGCTCTTGTGGGCTCTGGATTATGAACCATTGATTTTAACACTTCTGTTGCAATGATGAATGGTTTCTCGTACTTTTTACACACAGAGATAATCTTCTTCTGAAGAAGCGGAATCATGTGTATACCAAAAACCTTACCCAAATCGCCACGAGCTATCATTACGTAATCACTTTCCTTAACTATTTCTTCAAGATTTTTCAAAGCTTCGCGTGTTTCTATCTTTGCACATATGGAGTTCGAGACGTATTCTCTCGCACCTTTAAGGCAATCTACACCCTTAACAAAAGAAACTGCAACAGTACTTTTCTTGGGAATGTGCAAGGTTTGAAGAACTTTCCAATGTCTAACATCTATCATGAGATTTTCAAAATTCACATCAATCTCTTGCGTATACGCTGTATTTATCCGTGCCACATCCATTCCTGCTTTTTCGAGCTCTTTCACGAGATTCTGCGATGCAGGTCCTATCGTGCAAATTACTTGCGTGCTTTTTTCCTTCATAAAGTGCTGATATTGGTTCCGCTTTCTATATAAACATTTCGTCTAACACCGACTCTTATTTCGCTAATAAACGAAATAAGTTAGTATTTTCTTAAAAAATCCTTGAATCTCGTAAGAACTTCCGCTCCATTTCTCCTAACAAGTACGGTATCCTCTACCCTTACTCCGCCGATGTGTTTATAATATAGTCCTGGTTCAACTGTTATAACCATCCCCTTTTTAATAATTTCTTTCGAATCCTCGCTAAGCGATGGTGCTTCGTGAATTTCTAATCCAACTCCGTGCCCTGCGGCATGGATAAAACCTTCTCCGGAACCTCTTCTCAGTGTATCGAAACCTTTTTCTTCAAGAACGTCGCAAATCTCGTGATAAATACTGCTTGCTTTCACGCCGTGTCTGATCTTCGCAATACCTCTGTTTTTTGCTTCTATACATGCAAGGAGCATTTCTTCAAGCTCGGTATTTTTTTCCAACAGCACAGTCCTGGTAAAATCTGAGTGATAGCGCGTTCTCTTAGAATACGGAAAAATATCGATAACTACGTGTTCTTTTATCTTTCCCCTTCCACTTGCGTGCGGAATTGCCGAAAGCTTACCAGAAGAAACTATAAGTTCTTCGCAAACATACCCATGCGTGTAAAGATACTTTTCAAGCTTTTGCTTAAGCTCTGCACAACTTTTTCCTTTCTGCAAAATTCTTAGCGCATATTTAAAAGTTTTCAAAACAGCATTGCAGCTTTCCTTTATTGCTTTAAGCTCTTTTGCCGTTTTAATCTCTCTCTTCTTTGAAAACGGGTTCGTGAAAAAACTTACTCTGAATCCTAATTTTTCTATTTCCTTTGCCCTTCCGTAACTTGTTTCATAAGGAAGGACAATCTCTTTAACACCTTTCTTCCTTAACCATTCAAAAACCTCGCTTTTCTTTTTTACCCTTATTATTTTTCCGGAAAATCTTTCCTTTGCAAGTTCGTAATCCATGAAAGAAACAAAAAGGTAATTTCTCCCTTTAAAAATTAAATGAACTCCAAAATCACAGCTAGTAGCGTAGAAAAAATTAGCGGTTCCAGCAAACTGCATGAAAGCTTGATGATTTTTTAAATTTTTGAAGCCGGGATTCATGAATGTTTATTGAAGCTCTGAGATTTAAAATAATTATTTAATCCCCCTATTATCACAAATCCATTGAATAACGGAGATGCAAAAGCTTGAAAGATAGCTTTTTCTTCCCAAGGAAACTCTTTCTCCCTTCCTAAGCACAAAAGCTTCCTCGTTTTTTGGTATACCTTTGTGATCACCCAAAACAAACACAGGATTTTCCTTTATCTCTATTTGCTCTATGCTTTTTCCGCGTTCGTGCAGAACGTAAAAGCTACAGCCTTCATCAGCAAGCTCTTTTATTACATCCTGAAAACTTTTTCCAGAAATTTTTATTCCGTTGCTTAAAGTTACCCATTCCTTATCCCTTCTTCCTCTGTGTTTGTTTAAGGCTTTTTTCAGCCAAATAGCTATAGAGCGTTCGTCAGGAGAAACTCGTTTTATCTCTGGTGTGAAAAGCACGGTTTTCGGCGGTTCTGGAGCTCCGTAAAGTACAGCGTAAATTCTTGTATCTCTGCGCAGAGCGTGGCTTAGCCAGAGCGCCGAAATAATGCAACGCGCTACTATATCTATGCGCTTTCCGGAAGATGGTAAATCGTTTAGATTAAAATCCGGTGAAGTTATACCCCTACTCCAAAGCACAAATGTGCGCATAATTTTTTATTTCACCAAAAAACTTTATATAGAATTATACAGGAATTCTAAATAGCTTAAAGTGATGGAAATGAAACTGGAAACAGGAATACCAAAACTTGATGATTTTCTTGAAGGAGGAATAGAAAGCAAATCCTGTGTACTTGTTCTTGCCGATCCTCTTGTAGATGCGGCAACATTCGTACAGCAAATTGTTTCCAAAAGAATTTCTGAAGGAGATAAATGCGTATATCTTCTTACAAACAAGCTACCTGATGATGTGGAAAGAAATATGTATCAACACGGATTTGCAAAAGATAAAATAGTCTTCATAGATTGTCTTTCCCACACTATTGGAAAGGAAAGCAGCGCGAGCTATGTGCTTAAGCTTCCGATAACCAATGGTAGGCCAACTTGGGAAGAGGTAAAGAATCTCTGGAGAGAGGCAATGGAAAAGGAAGGTGAGCATAAATTTGCTGTCTGGGATTGTTTAGAAACGTTTATGGGTTTCGCAGAAGAGATACCAGAATTCATTAAAGAGTGTAAAGAGCTTAATGAAAAAACAAAAACAACATCTGCATTTATCCTCACAGATTGGGGATATAAAAAGGAAGAAATAGAGAAAATCAAAGAAGTTTTCGACCTTGTTATCGAAACAGCTACAATTCACAAAAAACTTCATTATTTGAATTATTACAAAGTTGACGATAAACCTGCCGTGCCGTTTCAGATAACTCTCACAGGAGTTTCTCTCTACATCCCTAAAATTCTCGTCACCGGGCCTTATAACGCGGGGAAATCCACGCTGGTAAAGCAGCTTTCTGAAACCGCTGTAAGCATAGACAGGCTAGGAACAACCGTTGCTCTAGATCACGGTTATGTGGAAAGAAAGGGATTCGTATGCAACCTTTTCGGAACTCCCGGACAGGAAAGGTTTGACTGGATAATGGAAGTGCTTTCCCGCGATATTTGGGGGGTAATTCTGATAGTAGATTCAACCCAACCTGAAACGTTTCCACGCGCCCTTGAAATGCTTGAAAAAGTAAAGAAAGAGCATATACCTTTCGTTGTGTTTGCAAATAAACAGGATTTGGAAAATGCGCTTTCGCCAGAGGAAATAAAAGAGAGATTGGGGGTACCAATAGTTATAGGAGGATCTGCGCTAAAGGGAGAAAACACAGAGAAAGCTTTATTAATTCTTTTTGACGAAATTTTAAAAAGGAATGTGTTCAGGGGTGAAGGCAAATGAGCAAAGAAGAAGAGCTTAAAACTGCTCTGGAAGATTTGAAAAATGTTTCCGGTGTTGTAGGGTCTGCCGTAGTTACTTCTGATGGTCTGCTAATATATTCTGATCTTCCGGAAAGCGTGAACAAGAGAGCTCTGGCTGCTATGGCTGCTGCGATAGTTGGTACCGGAATGCAAGTTACAAAAGAGCTTGAAATGGGAATGCTTAACGAGGTTATGGTAGAGGCAAAGGAAGGAAAGTTTATATCAATATCAGTCGGAACTGATGAGGAATCGCCAATTCTTTCCACTCTAGTTTCCCCTCGTGCAAATCTCGGCTTGGTAATGCTTGAAATGGAAAAGGCAGCAAAAAGGATACAAAGAATAATGGAATGAATTTGTAAATTATTTAAATTCCTTTCTGAATTTCTAAACCATGAAATTAGTAGAAAGACTCGGGAATCTTTTGAAAAAACCGATTTGCGATAATTGTCTCGGAAGAGCTTTTGCACAAATGTTGAGCGGAATGAGCAATGAAGAAAGAGGAAAAGCCTTAAGAGCATTTGCAGCTTTTCTCGTAGAGGCTGGAGAACTGAAAGAAGTTGACGAAAGCAATTTTCGCGAATTTAACTTTCGCTTTTCAAAACTTCAGAAATCGAGAAAAAAGAAGTGTTATTTCTGTAATGGTGTTTTTGAAAATCTTGAAAAAATATCTGAAAAAGCGTGCAAAATGCTGGCAAAGATAGAATTTGAAACCTTCCTTGTCGGAAGCAAGCCAAGTAAAGAAATGCTCGAGAAAGAAGAGGAAATGTGGAAACTCGCCGGTCTGGATTTTTGCGAACCGTTAAAAGCAGAGCTGAATCGCGAGCTTGGAAAACTTATTTCTGCTAAGCTTGGAAAAAAGCACGAACCCAAAAAACCTGAAGTAGTTGTTATCTTCAACTGGGAAAAAGGAAAACCGAAAATAGAGCTTAACGTAATGCCATTGTACATTTTCGGGTACTATCAAAAACTTGTCCGTGGCTTTCCGCAGTGTAAATGGGGTATACCGAGAAAATACAGAACCTCGGTAGAGCAGATAATTGCCAAGCCTTTACTTCGCGAAACAAAGGGCAAAGATAGCAAGTTCCACGGATGTGGAAGAGAAGATATAGACGCGCGCTGCTTTGGGTGGAGAGCTTTCGTGATAGAAATTCTCCTGCCGAAAAAAAGAAAAATAAATCTGAAAAAAATTTCAAAAGAAATTAACTCTTCCGGAAAGGTAAGAGTAAAATCTCTTAAATTTGTGGAAAGAAAAATGATCGAGAGAATAAAGCACGCAACTCCAGAAAAAACGTATCGCGTGCTTGTGGAGTTCGAAAAGCCCGTAACTAAGGATGAGCTCAAAAATCTTTCAAAACTTGTCGGAAAAATAAGGCAAAAAACGCCGAAAAGGGTTCTTCACAGAAGAGCGGATAAGCTTAGGATAAAGAAAGTAAAGAATATTAAATGGAAGCAAATAAACAAGAAAAGGATAGAACTTTTTATCAGGTGTTCAGCAGGACTATATGTAAAAGAGCTCGTTACAGGAGATGAGGGAAGAACGACTCCGAGCGTTGCCGGGCTTTTGAAGAATACGGCAAAAGTCCTTGAGCTTGATGTCGTTAAAATCCACTACACGGAAAAATGGTGATGGCATGGATGTTAATCTTGTAGGCTTTCTGATTTTTCTTCTGGTTCTAGCAGCACTTATATGGATGAAAAGAGAGAAAATAGATGTTCGTGGTGTAATGGTGCTTTACAAAACAAAACGCTTCATGAAAGCAATAGATAAAATTGCTTCTTCAGGGATACGCTTGTGGAAGGTTATCGGAACATTGGCTGTCACGGTTTGTATATTCTTTATGGTTTATGGTTCATTTCTACTTTTCGAAACAGCTTTTGAAGCAGCAAGTGGAAAACTGAAAGAGGGTGGTGTGAAGCTGGTACTTCCAGCACCTGTAAGCCAAACAAAGACAGGATATGCTTACATTTTATTACCATTTTGGATGTGGTTGCTTGCGATTTTTTTCATCATACTTCCGCACGAACTTTTTCATGGTATTATCGCAAGAACAGAAAGAATTCCACTGAAATCTGTCGGCCTCTTGCTCTTTCTGATTTTTCCAGGAGCATTTGTAGAAATTGACGAAAAGAGGCTGGAGAGAAAAAAGCTTTTTCAGAAACTTCGGGTGTTTGCAGCAGGAAGCTTTGCTAATTTTCTCGTAGCTCTTATAGTTTTTTTCCTTGGCACAGCATTATGGAATTTTTGCGTTCCTGGAGTAGTTATAGAAAAAATTCTTCCAGGTTCACCGGCCGAAAAAGCCGGAATAGGAGAAGGTGAAATTCTGAAAAGTATCAACGGGATTCCTGTGAAAACGAGTTTTTCTCTTTTCTCTGGTTTTCCTTTTGAGGGTTCACCAGAAAAACTTACAGCATCGTTTTCTATCCTAAAAGTTTTAACAAACGGTACTTTCAGGAAATATTCATTTCACCCTGGAGAAAGAGTTTTCGTAGAGACAGATAAAGGAAACTATACCCTCGTACTGGCAGAACATCCAGAAATGAAAAACGCTCCGTTTCTGGGTATAAGCGTTAATCTCAGCTCATGGTGCATCCCGATATTTCGTTTTTTCTCTTTGCTTTTTTTTCTGAGTATAGCAATTGGGATTATAAACATTCTTCCAATTTATCCTCTGGACGGCGGGCAAATGATAAACGCATTTCTTAAGGAAAAATTGGGAAAAAGAAGAGGAGAAAGAATAACGAGAAGCATAACGCTATTTTTCGTGTTTCTGCTCATTTATACACTTTTTGCACCTGCTTTAACCTGAATTTTTTCACCTTCTAACAAACACCCTGTATTTATCGTCCTCTCCCTTTATTTCCATGAGAATTCTTTTTATAATCAGTTCTTTCGGATTTGGAAGAAGCTTGAGTCTGTTTTTTATGTCTTCAAAGCTTTTGAAAGGTTCTTTTTTTCTTTCTTCAAGTATTTCCCACATGTGCTTTTTACCTATTCCAGGAAGAAGCTCGAGCTGATGCAAACGCACAGTTACTGGCTGTGCTTTGTTGAAGAAATCAACAAATCTTTGCTCGTTTTCTTCTACAATTCTTTTTACAGCCTGCTCAAGTTCCGATTTCGCAAAAGCCGTAAGTTTTTGATAGTTTATCCTTCTCTTGATGTGGTCTATTTCCTCTCTCTTTCCTGAGCCTATGTAAACTTTGTCTCCTGCCTTAAGCACAAAACCTTCTCTCGGAACAACTTCAAGAAGCGTGAAAAAGCTTGTACCAAGTACCTGAGCTATAGGCTCAGGTTTTCCGTAACCATAGCCCTTTGGAAGAAAATCTAAAACTATTGCATATTCGTCTTTCATCAGAAACACCTCTTCTGAGCCTTAAACGTACTTTTTTATTATTTCAAGAATTCTGTTCATTTCTTCTTCTCTCAGAGAAAATTTCTCTGAAGCTAATATAAGCCTTAGCTCATCCGCACTTTGAGGAAGAATATCTACTATTTGTACTAGTATTTCGTCGCTTAATTTCACAACAGAAGAAATTTCTTCTGCCAGTTTAAGGGCTTTATCTTTTGAAAGTTTGGTAAATTTCTTCAGATGCTCTATTGCAAGTTTTTGCTCGTAAGAAATTTCTTCTTCTTTCTCCTTTTTAAGCATAAGTTCCTTAGCAAGCGCCATACAAATTGGTTTTATTTCAAGCACTCTCACGAGCTTCACCTTTAAAAATTGAGTTTCCAAATACTTATAAAAGTTCGC
>CAZQLM010000013.1:0-20130 GCA_964594175.1 uncultured archaeon
GGCACGCGCCATACCGCTAGGCGACCCCGGCTTATGATGGAATAAACGATAAGAAAATAAAAACTTTAAATGAATGAAAAGCTTATAAATATTTACTACTACATAGTAAATATATGAAGTGTGAAATTGTAATACCTACTTACAATGCTGGAAGCAAAATTTACGAAACTCTGAAAGGAAATTATGAAAACGGATATGAAAAATTTACAATAGTAAATGATGGCTCTCGAGATAATACTTCTCCTGAAATTGAAAGATTCGAAAAAGATTACGGTGCAGAAAGCGTGCAATCGAAGTATATATTTCTTTTGGATGACGATACGATAATCTGTTCTTCGCCTTCAAAATTAAAAGAAGTATGTAAAAAGATGGAAAAAAATATTAAAGCTTCTACCGTATCGGTTCAGCCGTGGTACGAAAAAAGTCTTTACTTTCACGATTACAGGAAATAGAATTTTACCTCGCGGATTTCACCCGAAAAATACTAGGAAGCAATCAGAGATGCGTTCCGGGATGTGCAGGAATTTACGAAAGACATTCGCTTTTGGAAGCGTTGGAAAAGCATACAGGCGAACTTGAAGGTGACGATTTCGAACTTACTACGAAATATTTCCTGAAAGAAATTTTTAAGTTAAAATTATCCAAACGCTCGATTACATATGGAAGCGAGATTTTCAGTGCGATTTCTCTTTTCAAAAACGAAAGAAACGATTCAAAAAACCTTGAATTAATCGGTTTATTCCCATTTTACTATCTTGCTATCACTATTACTTCCAGAACCAGAGCTTATGCCGAAAATATTAGAAATTTAAAAGAATATTTTTCAATATAATTCTATGCCCGTAATCGATATAGTGGTGGGAAGAGACCAAGAAGACATAGAAAGATTCGGCAGCAAAGGATGTGTTTACATTGGCAAACACATAGTAGGAGAAGCGTATGAATCGCACCTTGCAAACAAAATAGTTATGGATGTTCTTCGTCCACATATAATTTTGATTCTTGGAAAGCGTGGTTCAGGAAAAAGCTACAGCGGTGGAGTTATAGCAGAGGAAATCATGCTATTGCCAGATGAGATAAAATCAAATTTGAGCTGCATCCTTATAGATACCATGGGTATTTTCTGGTCGATGAAATATCCTAACGAAAGGGATTTTGATCTTCTTACTCAATGGGGTTTCAAACCTCAAGCTTTTCCAATAAAAACCTTTGTGCCGATTGGATTAGCAAGAAGCTATGAAAAATCGAAAATAAGCTTTGATGAGACTTTTGCTATAAAGCCAAGCGAGCTTACAGCAAGCGATTGGGCTCTAACCTTTGGCTTCTCTCTTCAGCACCCTTTAGGAATTCTTCTTGAAAGAGCTCTTCGAAAACTGAAAAAAGAAAAAGAGAATTACAGCATAGATGAAATAATCCAAGCAATAGAAGAAGATAAAAGAGCTAGCGATAGGGAAAAATTGGCTTTGATAAATCGCTTTATCTCCGCAAAGGAATGGGGAATTTTTTCGGAGCGAGCAACACCAATAGAAAAATTTCTCGAACCGGGAATAGCAACCGTGCTTGATGTTTCTCTACAAGAATGGGGCGTGCGCAATTTAATGCTCGGTATTCTTGCAAGAAAGATTTATGAGATAAGAATGTATGCAAGAAGAAAGGAAGAAATAGCAATAATAGAGGGGGAAGAAAAAACAAAAATTCCGATGGTTTGGTTTATAATAGACGAAGCTCACGAGTTTTTGCCAGCGCAAAGCAAAACTGCAGCAAGCGATGCTTTGCTAACCCTTGTAAGGCAGGGAAGGCAACCAGGAATAAGCTGCGTGTTCATAACACAGAGACCAAACAAACTTCATGAAGATGCTATATCACAAGCGGATTTAATAATAGCGCATCGTTTAACCTCTAAGCCAGACTTGGACGCTCTTTCACAAATAATGCAAACATATCTTTTAGAGGATATAAGAAAAACAATTTCTCAGCTTCCACGCACAAAGGGCACAGCAATAATCCTTGACGATAACTCTGAAAGACTTTACAAGGTTCAAATCCGTCCGCGTTTATCTTGGCATGCTGGCGGTTCTCCTTTATTACTCGGGCGCTGACTCATATGCCTCGTGACTTTCTATTATGATCTTACCTGGTATTATGGAGAGAGAATATGTTTCCTCCTTTCTTTTCTCTTTACATTTTAGTACAATCTCCCTTTTCATATCTCCTTTAACTCTTTCGAAAACTATGTACAGCACGTAATCTGCTACGGCATGAAGTTCTTCTCTTTTAGTAGAGCAGAAAATTCCCGCTACATTTTTAGCTCTAAGTAAATTACAAATATCCATAAGTTCTCCTGGGGTTAATGAAGGGTGCAAAGGGTCTATCACGAGTATGTCTGGGTTGAAATTTTTTAATGCAAATTCCACATCTTCAAAAAAATCCTTTTCATTTCCTAGATCCAGCTGACCGAAAATAAGGTTTTTTCCCACAGCTTTTTCGAATTCTTCTCCGAAAAATTCTTTTAATCCTTTCTTCAGAAGTTCGGTATTCAAAAAGGATAGAAAGAGGCATTTTTTCCCTTCTTTCATTTTTTCTAATACAATGAAAGAAGCCAGTAGAGTTTTTCCAGCACCACTTTCGCCTTCTATGAGAAGAATTTTCTTTTTATCTACGAGAGTTTTAAATTTCTCAATCATAAATTAATTTCAAACATAATAAAAATATAAAATAAAAGGTGTGCATTGTGCAGAAAACCCTTCCAAGTAAAAAAATTGTCGTGGTTGTGGACACAAGGGAAATTTATTCGTCAGTAGTCAGGGAGCTTCACGATTTTGGATGCGAAATTGTTGAAAAAATGCTTCCTTTAGGCGATTACGTCTGCTCGGAAAGAATATGTGTGGAGAGAAAAACAGCAGAAGATTTTACAGCAAGTATAATAGATGGAAGACTTTTCGATCAAATAGCAAGACTGAAAGAAAGCTATGAGAAGCCTGTGCTTATAATAGAAGGTAGAAATTTTTTCGCAAGAGGAGTTCATCCTAACGCTGTTTACGGAGCCTTAGCGAGTTGCGTTGAACTCGGAGTTTCGCTTTTGCACTCTTCCAATCCAAGGGAAACCGCCAAGATAATTTATTTTCTTGCTAAAAAAGAGCAGGTTAACGGAAGAAGGGAAATAGCTTTTAAAACAAAGCTTAAACCGAAAAGTTTGCAGGAGTTTCAGCTTGCCTTAATTGCTTCGCTACCATTTGTCAATACCACGCTTGCAAAGCGTTTGCTCAAATATTTCAAAACTCCGAAGGCTATTTTCTCTGCAAGCGAAAGAGAGCTGAGAAAGGTAGAGGGAATAGGCGAGAGAAAGGCAAGAGCAATATGGAAGGTGTTGAATAAAGAATGGGAAGAAGAGTCTTAAAGAAATTTTATAAACATTCCAAGAAATTCTCTTTCTTAGCGGGGGTCGCCTAGCCTGGCCGATGGCGCAGGACTGAGGCTCCTGTGGCGCAACCCTTCCGCTTCGCGGAAGCGTTGACGGAAGGGTTACACAATAGAGCCTTCCTGGGTTCAAAAAGGTTGACTACCGTAGTTCATGGAGCTCCCAGCCCCCGCACCATTTTAATCTTTATAAATTTTTCTCTTTTTCTGTAGAGAATCGGGAAATTTAAATAGATTTGCACGGTTTTTTCAATTAGGGGTGTTTCCATTGAAAATTGGGAAAGTAGGAAAGTACATGCGAAAAAAGATAAGAAAAGAAGGGGCTATTTTGCTTGCTCTTGTAGATCCGGATAAGCAGCCCTTTGAAAAGGGAGCAAAGATGGCAGAGATAGCCTATGAATGTGGAGCGGATGTAATACTTGTAGGCGGCTCTATAGGAGCGCAGGGTATTATTCTGGATAAAACAGCCAAACTTATTAGAGAAAAGGTTGATATTCCAATTGTGCTTTTTCCAGGAAATATAGGTACAATAACGCCTTATGCAGATGCCATAGAATTCATGTTTTTGATAAATTCTTCTGACGTGTACTGGCTTTCAACTGCTCAAATTCAGAGCGCGCCTGTAATAAAGAGAATAGGTTTAGAGGTAATACCTACAGCTTACATAATTCTTGAGCCTGGACAAGCTGCTGGCTGGGTCTCGCATGCTAATTTGATTCCAAGAGAACGAGTAGACTTAGCAGCTGCTACAGCTTTAGCAGGGGAATATGTTGGTGCACACATGATAGTTATGGACTCCGGTTCAGGGGCACCGTCTCCGGTGAAACCAGAATTCATAGCAAGTGTTAAGAAACATATATCTATTCCGCTTATTTACGGTGGTGGTTGCCGAGAGCCTGAGCAGGTTAGAGCACTTGTAGAGGCAGGAGCTGATGGTATTCAAATAGGAACGGCTTTCGAAATCGAAAAAAACGAGGAAAAGGCAAGAGAAAAAATAAAATCAATGGTAAAAGCCGTAAAAGAAGGAGGAGAAAATAAAAAAGAATACGAAAACAACAGCAAAGAAAAGGAAGATGTAAAACATTTAATAAAGCTTCCGAGATTTTTCAGAATAAAATTTAAAAAGAAACAATAATTTACACTATTTTCGGTCCTTTAAAAAAACCATTTTCTTTGTGTTCTGTGTTGCTTAAAGCCAATTCCTGTTGCCAAGATTCTTTTGGTATATCTTCCCTCCAAAGGTTTTTCAATTCAAATGGATGAAAAGCTGGCTCTACATCTGTTGTATAAACTTCCCTTATTTTAGAAAACGCTTTTTCTATCTCTTTTAGTTCTTCAGCAAATTTTTCTATCTCTTCTTCACTTAAATTAAGTCTAGCCAGCTCTGCTACTTTTTTTACTGTATTCCTGTCAAGCATAGAAAATAATTTATGCCAGCTGTTTAAAACTTTTTCCATGAAAAAGAAATTGCACAACTTTGCAATTTTCCATGATTACATAAAATTTTTTGTAATCCTTTATGTTTCGCTCTCCGCGATAATCGCGATTTTTTTCGGATTGTTTTACTTCCTTCTTTGGATACTCTTTCACTACGCTCTCGAGCTCTATAAGAGATTTCACCTTTTTCACAGTTTCTCTCTTAAAGATTTTCTTATTGCGCTGCAACATTGCAGAATAGATTTCATGTTTCTTTTTGTTGGAATAGCTGTAGAAGCCATTGCCGAGCACAGCTTTGCTTTAGCTCCTGGAAGGATAGGAACGCTTGTAAGGGCTGAAAGAGAGGCTTCTCTGCTTTTTCGTGAAATCAGAATTATCGAGCTTCTGCGCTCTCTTCCCCGTGTTGTAGGAACTCTTAAAGCTTCTAAAAGCGTAGCTCAAATAGCCAAAGAGCTATATACGCATAAACTCCCGAAAGAAAAGGAAAAGCTTGAATTTGATAGAACAGATATGGCAGTAATTTTAATAGTTTTTGCTTCGTTTTTCATAAGCTTTCTTTTTCTCTCTGCTCATGGCTTGAGCACAGAAGAAATTTTTAGAACGTATACCTCGGTTTTGCTTCCCTAGCTTTCTGGCATTCTTATTGCAACTATTTTTGATTCACCATCTTCCATGCTTACTCCATAAACGCAATCAGCTGCTTGAATTGTAATATCATTATGAGAAATTACTACGAACTGAGAATTTTTCGAGTATTTTCTTAAAAGTTCAACTATCTTTTTTGTATTCGCCTTATCAAGTGCGGCGTCTATTTCGTCTAAAATGTAAAACGGAGCGGGCTTAAAGCGTTGAATAGCGAAAAGAAAAGCTATTGCAGTAAGTGCCTTCTCTCCTCCAGAAAGCAAATCTATGTTTAAAGGTTTTTTACCTTTTGGAGAAGCTTTTATCAAAAGACCAGAATCTATGTTATCCGGCTCTTCCAGCACGAGGTCAGCTTCTCCACCTGTAAGCTCGTAAAACACTTGCTGAAATTCTTTTCTAATACCTTCTAGTACGCGGAAAAATGCTTGCTTGCGTTTTTCCTCTATTTCCAGAATCATTTTCATAACTTTTTCTCTTTCTTTTTCAAGTGTTTCAACTCGATTTTTCATTTCTTGGTAAACGATTTTTTGCTGTTCGTATTCTTCAACAGCTTTCATGTTTACAGGACCAAGTGCTCTCAACTCCTGCAAAGCTCTTTTAAGCTCTGCCTCTAGGCTCTCAACATTTGCTTCAATGGTTTGCTTATCTTTATAGTTTTGGAACTCTATTCTTATATTTTCAAGCTCAGCTTCTAAACGGGCTTTTTGTATGTTCATCCTGTTTAGCGTGCTTTGCAAAGCCATTCGTTTTTCGTAAATTCTTTTTCTTTTCAGACGCGCTTCTTCAAGCTTTTTGCTAAGAACTTTGCGTTTTTCTTCTATTTCTCTGATGTCTGCTTCTTCCGGTATTTTAATGTTTTCGAAATTCTTCAGCTCTATCTCAAGTTTTTCTATTTCTTGTTCAAGTGTTCTGTTCTCTTCTTCTAAAGAGCGAATGAGCTCTCTATAGCGAGCTATTTCCTCTGCTCCGGTAGATTTTTCTCGAGTAAAACCACCAATTATAGCTGAGCTTTTCTCAACCAAATCACCGTCGAGAGTTACGTAACGGAACCTTCCAAAACCTATTTTTTTAACTACATCCAGATTCTTTACGACAAGCGTATCGCCAAAAACAAATGAAATAGCTGGTAAATACCTTTCATCAAAATCTATTAGATTCATCGCGAAGTCTATAACTCCTTCAATTTTTGGTTTTTCTGGCAAGGTTTTAGCTTTTATCCTGTTAAGCGGTAAAAACGTAGCTCTGCCTATTCTGTTCTTTTTCAAATATTTCACGCATTCTATAGCTATGTCTTCATCTTTAACAACAATATCATGTAAATGGTTTCCTGCCGCTGTTTCTATGGCAAGCGAGTATTCTGGCTTTACTTTTATTAGATTCGCTACTGTCCCATAAATTCCAGTCCATCCGAGCCTGAGCACCGCCTCGATCGCTTTGTCTTTGACTTCAAAAAGAGCAGAAATTTTTGAAATGAGCTCCTTCAATCTCTGTATCTCTCTTTTATTAGCTTCGATTTTTTCTCTCTTTCTAGTAATTTCGCTTTTCACTCTTTCAATTTCCCTAAGCACGTGCAATTTTTTTGACCTTTCGAAAATGTTTTCTTCTAGCTTGCGGTATTCCTTTTCCACGAGTTCGAGGTCTTCATCAGCCTTCTTAAGCTCCTGCTCAAGAGCTTTTGCTTCTTGTTCTTTTCCTTCAATTCTTTTTTTCAGCTCCTCCATTACCTGTTCTACTTCGATAAGCCTTTTCTTTACAATAGAAGCGCGGAGAATTTCTATTTTTTCGCTCAGCTCGTTATAACGTTTTGCTGCTTCACTTTCTTTTCTAAGTTTTTCTAAAAGGTTGAACCTTTCACCAAGAACTATTTTCGCAGATTTCAAACGCTCTTCAACTTTCTCGAGCTCGCGCATAGCTTTTTCACGTTTTTCATCAAATTCCCTTATTCCTGCTATCTCGTCTATTATTTCTCTTCTTTCCACAGGAGACATCTCTATGATTTCTGTAATGTCTCCCTGAAGAATTATGTTATGCCCTTCTGGATGCACGCCAGCAGGGCGTAGGACTTCTAGAACTTTTTCTCTGGTTACTGTTTCACCGTTGAGTTTGTAAACAGAAACACCTTTTTTATTAACTTTTCTCGTTATTACAACTTCATCGCTGTCTAAAGAAATTTTTTTATCCTTGTTATCGAAATATATAGAGACAGTAGCATATTCTGCTGCATTTTTTCGTTTGCTTCCGTGGAAAATCATTTCATGCATGCGCTCGGCGCGCAAGCGCTTGGCAGAGCTTCTTCCGAGAACGAAGCAAATGGCATCGAGAATGTTGCTCTTTCCACTTCCATTAGGCCCGCAAATCACGGTAAAGTTTGAGGGGAAAACCAAAGTGGTTTTCGAGGCAAAGGATTTGAAACCGTGAAGCACAAGCTTTTTTATTCTTACCATGAGAAAAATTAGTTGTAAGAGAATAAAAACTTATTTCTCTTTTTGAGCGCCCTGTTGCCCTTGTTCTGTGCCTGTTTGCGGTTGCGTACCAGTTTCTGGAGATGTGGGAGCTATGAACCAGCAGCCGCAGGCAGACTGTAGGGTTGGAATAACCTTCTTATTCCAGCAGTCATCAACTCCTTGACATTCAGTAGCAGAGTCTATATTACTTTTTGTTACAAGGTTTCCCATACTATCCCTATATCTTTGCTGCCACTTATTGTATGCATTAAATACTTCATCTGCAATGCTCGAATCAGGATCACAGTTCTCCTGAACCCAGCGGTTGCACCATTTCTGGAAATCCTGCTTTAGCTGAATGTCCTTAGAAATAGGGCCGAAACCGCCGATGAAGAAAGCTGTCATTGCAAGAAGAATTATCACAGCTATCGTCACAACTACAAGAGTGTTCATCGGAAGTTCTACTCCCTTTGAATTTTTCATGAGAAAATTTAGTAATGAAATAATATTTAAAAATATCGGCAAAATTTTAAAAACTTAGAAAGAATAAAAACCTACATGGTCCGGTAGCTCAGCCTGGTCAGAGCGCCACGCTGATAACGTGGAGGTCGTCGGTTCAAAACAAGGGCAGCACACGCTCTTTCGTACCAGAGTGCCAGAAATTCCGGCCCGGACCACCAAACTTTTTATCTCCAAAATTTTATTCTCACTCATACCTAAGAGCCTCTACAGGCGGGAGCTTTGCAGCCTTTCTTGCGGGGAATAAACCTGCAACTATACCTATTACAAACGAAAGAATCAAGGCCAGAAGAGAAAGAAGCGGATCAATTTTTATTGTCGGAACTTTTACAACTGTTTGCATCACGCTCATTTTCATAAGCATGTACTGACGAAGAATAAGAAATCCCTGGCCAAGTGCGTAGCCGGCAAAAATTCCTATTAAACCGCCTATTAGCCCTATAAAACCGGATTCTGCTAAAAAGATAAGCATCACCTGCCTATCAGTAGCCCCGATAGCTTTCATTATCCCTATTTCTCTCGTGCGCTCTAGTACAGAGGTGAACATCATGTTGGCTATACCTATAGCTCCTACAAGAAAGGAAATTCCGGCAATACTTCCAAGTAAAATCTGAAGCATGCCTGTGATTTGCGAGGCTATCCTTTTGGAAAACTCTGGAGAGAAAACAGTAAAATCCTTCTTATCCAAAGGAACTTTGTGAGCCTTCGCAAGTTTATATTCTATTTCTTTTGCAACATTTTCTGGGTCTGCATTTTCCTCTACCTTTACGTCTATTAAATCAACACTATCCTTGCTAAGACCCATGAGTTCGCGAAGAGTTTGCTTCGGAACATAAACTACGGAATCAACGCTCTTGAAAATCCCTCCAGCTTTATTCATTATTCCTATCACTTTAAACTCCTTTCCCTGAATGTAAATTTTTTCTTTAACGTTTATTGGCTTATCGAACAAATCATAAGCAACAGAATAACCAAGCAAAGCTTCTCTACCGTTTTTTGGATAGCGACCTTTATAAATTCCTATGGTGTTTATTTTTCCGAAATTTTCGTCCACTCCCATTATCGTAAGGTAGTATTTCTCCTTTCCCTTACTCACCACCCCTCTTTCGTAAACACTTGCCGAAACCACTTTAACTCCTGCTATACTTTTCACTATCTTAGCATCTTTTTCTGTTAGAGCTGCTTTCATCGCTTGACCAAATGGCATGAATCCTAATTTGAACTCACCGGGAACTATTTCTATAACATTTGTCTGAAACTTTTCTATTTCCTCGGTTATCATGTTGCTTATAGCTTGCGTTGCAGATACCATGCCTATGATTGCCGCAACCCCTATTACTACACCTAAAACTGTTAAAAAGCTTCTCAGCTTCCTGTGTGTAAGGTTCTTAAAACTTATCAATACTATGTTCTTCAGCATTTTCATCACTTCTTAATTTTCCACAAAAACAGTAAAAGAAAAACAGCTCCAATAACATAAACATAGCTGAAATCTTCTTTCTTTTCTTCTTTTGGAATGAAAACTTCTAGTGAGTAAGTTTTTTCATATTCTCTTTCGAAAGAATCCCTGAATTTAGCAGTAACATTAACAATTTGCCTTCCAGGAATTTTTTCAAGCACAATCCTTTCCGAATCGTAATCATCTCTATCGAGATCGCCTATGTAAATCTCGTTCGGCCAGAGCTTTATGCTAGAAGAAAGTTTCACATGAAGAGCTTTTATATCATCTGAGCCAGAGTTTGAAAAGACTATGGTCAAAGCGTTATCCTTAGCCGAGAAGCTTTCCACATATACCGTAAGTTCGATTTTTCCAGAGATGTTCACCCAGTAAGTAAAGCTCTCCGTGTATTTGCTTTCGTGAAGTGCATCGTAATAGCTCAATACAAGTGTAACAGCATAAATCCCAGGCCTCACCACCACAGGCTTTGCATCGAAGCAAACTTCGCTTAACTGCTTTACGGAATTCTCGAATCTCTGTGCTGGAGAAAAGGAAAGAGCTGTTGAGTTTAAAACTATGCTTACGTCTCTTGCTTCCCCTCCATAGTTCATTATTGTAAAGCAAATTTTTTCTGTTTTTCCTATTTTTATTTCTGGAAGCTCGCGGGCATAAGCTTTAAGCAATGGTTCGCGATAAATTTTCAGTGGTATGAGCAAATCATTCTCCCTTTGCGTTCCGGTGTAGTCCTCGTAAATTATATGCGCGCTTACATATGAAATTGTTGGCTGAGCAGAAGAATTTACTCTGAATATTATCCCTATTTGCTGCGAGCTTCCGGCCGGCAAATTATCGAGAGAAAATTTGGTTTTTTCCAAAGCAATATAGCTTCCTGCCTTTAAATATATATCAACATCGCTCAAGGGATAGGTTGTAGGATTCGAAATCGTGAGAAAAATCTCTCCGCTTTCTCCAGGTCTGTAAAAACTTTTTTCCAAGGTATAACTCGCAGCTATCCCGCCGAGCGGAAGCGCGCTTGCAGAAAAGCTACACAAAAATAAACTAGCTATGAATGAAACCATGGTTAATTTTTTCATTCTATCCACCTCCCTTTACGATTTTTCCATCTCTTATATGAATAACTCTTTTCATTTTTCTTGCAAGAGCTTTGTCGTGCGTCACCACTATTAGAGTTTTTCCGTAATTTTTGTTAAGAGAAACCAAAAGCTTTATTATCTCCTCTCCTGTTTTGGTATCGAGATTACCAGTAGGCTCGTCGGCAAGAATTATCTCTGGGTCATTCGCCAAAGCTCTTGCTATAGCTACACGCTGTCTCTGCCCTCCAGAAAGCTGGTTTGGCAAAAAATGCATTTTTTCCTTCAAACCAACAAGTTCCAAAAGCTCCTGAGCCTTTTCCTTATTTTCTTTTCCTCTAAACACCATTGGAAGCATAACGTTTTCCAAAGCGGTCATGAAGGGTACGAGATAGAAAAACTGAAAAACAAAGCCTATAGTTTCGCCTCTTATTTTCGCAAGCTCTTTTGACTCGAGCTTTGAAGTATCCTTTCCTTTAATCAAAACCTTTCCCCTTGTTGGTTTGTCCAAACAACCAAGAATGTGCATTAGCGTAGATTTTCCGGAACCAGAAGGCCCTAGAATTGCAAGACTCTCTCCTTTCTTTATTTTCAAAGAAACACCTCTCAAAGCTTTAACCTTACCTTCTTCGTACTCTTTCCAAACATCTCTACACTCAAGTATCACGCTCATAAAAAACTTATATCGGTTCGATATATTTAAATATTTCCACTTTTCAAAAATATTTATGAGTTTCAAACTCATTCCAAAAGGTTTTTTGCGTGCAGCTATAATTTGTGTTCTTGAAAAAAAGCCTTTAAATGGGTATAGAATAATAAAAAATGTTAAAGAGCTTACAGGATTCTGGACACCTTCACCTGGCTCAGTATACCCGCTTTTGAAAGCCATGAGGAAAGAAGGAATAATAGAAAAATGCGAAAACGGAGCTTACGTGCTAACTAAAAAAGGAAAAAAACTTGCAAAAAAATTAAAAATAACCAGAGAACATATAAGGAATAGCTTTATCGATCTTATTTCCATTGCATGCGAGATGGAAAAAAGCGTAATCGAAAAAGAAATGAGAAAAAGGGAAATAGCCTTAAAAGCTCTTGATGAAAAAATCAAAAAAATGCTCGGTGCCATTATTCGCGAAATTGTAAAGTTAAGGAAAGACCAAAGAAAAAGCTGTGCTGTGGTGGAAATTCTTGAAGATACTTTGAGAAAATTGAGGAAATTGTAAATTTTAACCAGATTCATTTTTCAAAAGCTTATAAATTTCGATTAGCTCTTCTATCTTGCACTGAAACACACGCTTTTTCGCGAATTTTTCCGGGAGCCGAGCTTTTATTCCAGCATGCTCAACTGCATTTTTTACAAGCTTTTTCTTATGAGTGAAAAGCATCCGTATAAAGTTCCAGAAATCTCTTGGTAATTGCTCTGTTTCCTTTCTCATCAATCTTACCATTGCAGAATCTACTTTTGGTTTAGGGTAAAATTTACTTTTCGGAACTATTTCCATAAGTTCAGGTATTGAATGATAATTGACAAAAACCGTTATTCTCGAATAATTTCTCTCTCCTGGTTTTGCAAAAAATCTAAGAGCAAATTCCTTTTGAAACATAAGAACAGCGACCTCCCAATAATAGGAAAAAATTTTTTCCAGAATTTTTGATGAAATACTGTAAGGAATGTTTGAGATTATTTTGTTGAATTTAGGAAACTTTTCTTTTAAAGCGTCACCTTCAATTACAACAACGTTCTTCTTCGCATTTTGTCTTGCGAGCTCAGCAAGTGCAGGATCTTTTTCTATTGCTATAACTTTTTTTGCGTATTTAGCTATAACCCTTGTAAGCCTTCCATCTCCGGCTCCTATTTCAAGAACAACATCGTTCTTGCACAGTTTTGCATATTTGCAGGCTCTTTCAAAAATGCTCTCATCCACAATGAAATGCTGGCCAAGAAATTTTATCTTTCTTCTTTTCATGAAAGAGAATTCTCGAGAACTTTTAAATATTTTCAGGTATTTTTGCAATAAATTTTTACACTTCTATAATTTCCACTGGTTGGGAAAAAATAGAGCTCATAATTTCCTTGAGCAAATTTTCATTAATTTTGTTTTTGTAATGTTTAGGAATTCTTATTCTATACTCTAATGTGTTATCTTTTTTATAAAGTACATTCACTCCTTCAACGCTTGCTGGATAAACTATTTTATTTGCAAGCTTTTTCATATCTTCATCAAATTCCACAACCTTTACGGATTTTTTAAATTCTTTTGAGAGGATTTTCACTATACTTCCGTTTTTGCCAACAACCTTTGAGGCATCACCCTTTCTCGCGATAATTATTATTTGTTCATCACCAACTGCTATTTTGTATATCTGGGCATTTTTTAGAACTTTAAATTTTTCTTTTAATTTTTCAAGAAATCTCGCTATTTTCAACTCTTCTTCTTTTATCTTTCCGCTTCTGTATTTTTCCTCGCATGCGGGACAAAGAACATCTGACTTTATACAGACTTCGCAGATTTCTTTATGTATTGATGGCATAGTTGTATAGTTATCTCTAAACTTTATAAAAATTAACTCTTAAAAACTTGCAATGGAATATGAATGGTGTTTCGAAAGGAGCATCGGGAAATGCAAAGGATATTGGGAGATTGAAGGAAGCAAAATAAAAATTTATTCTGATGAATGCTCCATAATACATGAACTGATAGAAGCCAGTGTAGGAGCGGTTCTTTTAAGAGAAGGCATATGCAAAAGGTGTGAAAACTGCAATATCTACGTTTCTTCGAATAAACCTTTCGAGAGAAAAGGTGTGTGCCACGTTGCCACAGTAATGAGCAGGGCTAAAAGCTATAGCAAACTTCCGAAATACATAAAGGAAAAACTAATGAATGCAAAGAACGGAAAAATAATGTTTCTTGAAGGTTAACATACACGTCAAACTTAACTCACATCTAGCTAAAGATACTCAAATTATATACGGAAACGAAACTTTCTGTAAATCTTATCCAAATCTCTCCGAAGAGATTTCCGTTTTTCTGAACAATTTTCTCACATTCTTACAGCTCATATTGGTTTGCTTTCTGAATTGGAAAAAATCTTATAGAGAAAAAAGGGAAAAGCTATTAGCTATTTTTAAAAAATGCATAGTTTATTTTCCAAAATTCTTTTAACGTCTCTAGCTTGCTTTTCAACCTCTAAAATTCTTGTATAGGTATAAGGAAGTAAATAACCTTTTCCACTTCTATCCTCAACCAAAACAAAATCATTTTCCCCTAGCTCAAACCTGTAAAATTTTTTTCCTTGAACCTCAAATTCTTCTGGTGAACCATATATGTTGGCTAAATCCTTAACAGAAGGAAGTTTCAAAACATCTGGCTCAAATATCAGTTTGTCTATACCATTAAAAGTTCGCAGAACTATCTCATACAAAATATCTTCAACTTCTTTAACAGTTTCGAAATTAATTACTTCAGCCTTAGCTGGAATAGGAAAGTTCTCTTCAAGTATTTCATTTAGCTCCTCTATATCTTCTGGATAAGTTTCAATTTTGTTACTTTTTATACCTACACATTCTTTTGGAGGAAATAGTATCACTTCACCATTCTTATCATAAACATGATAATAGTTATGCAAATCCCTTCCATCACAAATTCTTAAAGATGAGTAGCCTTTCCTTCCCGTAAAAGAGGATAGAACATTGTCTTTAATAAACCCATTTTCTACTCTTTTCCACCCTCTCTTAGAAACTATACTTTCTATTTTTTCAACTTCTATGTCGAAAGGTTTTTTAAACAAGATTAGAGCATGAGGGTAAATGCCTGCTTCAACCATTTCAGAAAAATAACATCTTATTAGTGCTTTTCCATCTTCTGAACAAATGCATAATCTATAAGCCCTTTCTTGATTACCCCATTTTGAAGGTTCATAGCTCATAAGAAAAATATCCAGCGAAAATTATTTAAGGCTTTTTAAGGTTGCAGAATGAAATGTCAAACTTAACTCACCCTTAGCCCAAACAATTAAGTTATGCACTCCTGCAAAACATTCACCAGCATTTTTAGTTCTGAAGCAAAGAACAAAACCTTAATCTACAGGAATTAATTTTTGTGTTATCCATTGTTCCTCTATACACGGGCCAAGCATGGTTATCGCCTTTTTTTGCCATGTGTTTGAAAGGTATTTAATGTTTAGTTGACACGCTTGCAACACAGGGAAAATTTTTAAATTCTTCAAAGAATTTTCAAATATTAGTGCCGAGGTAGCTCAGCTGGTTAGAGCGCCAGACTCATAGCTAATGCTATGAGTGATGAGTTTGCCGAGTGATGAGGCAACGATGAATAGCAGGCTGAGAACTGAGATATCTGGAGGTCGCGGGTTCAAAGATAGCAGCGCGCACTGCTCTTATCACCTTCCTCACCTTGAGATTCCCGCCCTCGGCACCATTCAAAACTCATCGCCAACATCTTAACTCTTAAGGAAGAAACTTTTTCTATATCCAAAAAATCTTTATCATTCGTTAAAAGTTCTTCATTTCTGTTTATGCAGATAGCAGCGATTAATAAATCAGAAACAGGTTTATGCAAACCCTTTTCCTTAACTTTAACTGAAGAAGAAAAGCTTAACGTCTCTCTTTTCTAGTTCATATTTCTCCTGATTTTCTTAATTCTCTCATGATTATCCAACTCTTTCTTTTTCCATTTCTCTTGCTTTCATTACATTTTCAATTTCTCTTTCTAATTCAAATTCGCTAATTTCATTCTTTGTAATTCCAAGTTTTTTAAGATATTCTTCCTTTTTTACTCCAACTGCTTTAACAATTAATTTAACCCTTTCACCACTGGGAAGATCTATTTTTTCTACCGGTCTGAAAACACCGTTTTCATAAACAGCTTCTATGATATGCGGCATACTAACCACCTGAAAAATATTATGAAAGAGAGAGGATTTAAAGGTTTAATTTCCTTATTTCCACGCAACAAGTGATATGCGGCATTCTTTATTAAGTATCTTCATCAACACAATATATAAGCACGTAATGGTGAAGAGCTAACTAGATAATAATTAACCAAAAGGTGGATAAAAGGTAAGATACAGAAAGCGAGTATTTTTATGTGTTGTATCTTAATGGTAAAAAACCAAAAAGTTTATAAAGATTAAGGTTATACTCTTTGGCAGGTGAATTAAAATGGCGGTTGATGAAAAAATATTTCCGAAAGGATGCCTGTTAGCATATGATGATAAGGGTGAATTAAGTCTTGCTGCTAAAATACTTATTGAAAAGTTAAGAAAAGATGACTGGGAAGGAAAAGGTGTTGAACATCCGTGTTATGGTTGCAGAATCAGTGACTGTGAAGTTAGAGTCGTTAAATACCATGACGAAGAGAATAGATATATAAAGCCACCTAAAATTTGGCGAGGTATCTAAATTTCGCATAATATATTGAGATTAAACGAAGTCTGACAAGTTCTTCAGATTGTTGGGGATAAGGATTTTCAGGAAACGTATAAAAATTTATCTTGTTTATAAGTTGTTATGAAGGATTACGCAAAAGAGGCTATAGAGCTGGTGTGTTCGGAAAGTGAAATTGTAAGAGATTTTTTGAGAGGTTGGGAGATTAAAACAGGTGTAAAAGTTGTTGATCTTTATTCAATATTACCAGAAGTGAAAAATAAATTCTGGCAATGGGAAGTGATGAAGCACGCAAGAGCTAAATCTGAATCGTGTATTGATTATAAGAAAAAATTATTGAAATTTGAAATTTGGTTCAATCAGAGTTACATCGAAAATCACGATCTTCCAATGGAAGTTCTTTCTCTTCATGAATTCTTTCATGAAGTCCTTAAATTAGTAAGACCAAAAAACTTCCGTTATGTCAGCAAGCCAAGAAGATTCCCTTCACCGCGTTTGAGGAACTTCACAATTTCGCAGCTTGCAGATGAATTCTGGTTTCTTCAGCACTTTGATGTGCACCCCTTTAACAAACCAACACCTTATCATTTAGCAGGAATATGCGTAGGAGAGAATGTTTCAGGAAAAGAAATTTTAAGAAGATTGCATGAAATAGGAGAAGTAGAAACTGCGGTAAATTTTGATTTTTTTGTTCATGATGAAGAAATTTTTGTGAATCATTTGGCTTTTACTGTTTTCGATAGCAAGAAAAAAGAAGCTTTAAAAGCTTATACCGATGAAGCGAAGAGACTTGTAAAAAATATTATTTCACTTAAAGAGATAAAATACGAGTTGAAAAAAGCTGATAGAGATTACTTTATTTGCGAAAGGGTGAGCAAAGACGCAAGAATATTGGACGGACTTTACATCAGGTTTATGAAAGATATTTGCTACATCTATGGAATTTTTTCTTCTGAACTTTCGAGAGATGTTGATGAAGAATTAAAAAGCTATGCGATGAGAGAACGGGATTATTTTGTTGAAGAAAGGCTAAAACCAAAGTACAAAGAAGTTAAAGAATACTGCACCAAAAAAATTTTACAGAACTTTAAATAGATTCTACAGCATGAAGCATGTTAGCAACCAAAAAGTTTTGGAGCTCTAAATTTCAAGCTTGATTTTTTATCAGCTAAATCAGGTTTTGGTCATTAATAAAATATTATGTCTTAACCAATTGTCCTAAAGATAGCCAAAAACGAGCTTAGTGGAAAGCACAACAAGTATTAACAATATAAATCGCTTACCTTACAAAGATTTACTTCAGGATAGTAGAGAAAATTGAAAGTTTTTTAAATCTTTTGGCTTATAATTTATACAGGTGCCTCGGATATACGTAAAAGATGAAATTAAAAATGATAAAAGTGCAAAAGTCCTAACGCCTATCGATGATAGTTTCGCGAGAGAAATCGAAGAAAAATTAAGATACGAATACAAAAGAAAATATGGAATAAGAATGCAAGTTTCTAGAAGCGATTCATATCACTTCAATGTTTTTATGTATAAACCGTTGAATCCTCAGCCAGTGGATGATTATGACGTAGAGGCTGAAGATGCGCTTGAAAAAATTGTTAAAGAGGAAGGTCCCTTGAAATTTTTAATAATTATATATTGCTGGGATCAGAGCTATCGTCCAGACGAGAAATCCTATACTCGAAGTGTATACATATGGTATAGTCACAACATTAGATATGTGGAAGATATAGAAAGGTTCAAGGATATAATCTTCGAAGCTGAAAAACTCTGGCTATCAGAAAGGGAAAAAGTTAGGAGAGAATTGGCCAAAAAGACCTCATCACAATTGCAGAACTTTTAAGAGAGGCTAAATTGCTTCTGAAAAAAGCAAAACATACTTTTACCCTTGAGAAAACTTCTCGTTCCATTTTCCCTCATCGATTTCTCTCTGTACATCTTTTGGATGCTTTCCCTCTACAGTTACGCCCATACTTACCAAACTTCCCAAAATTTGCTTTACAGCTTTTTTCATGTCTTTAGTTCCAAGAGAATCTAGCTTGAGCTTAGCGATTTTAATTACCTGCTCAAACTTCAAATCTCCAGCAACTTCTTTTCCGGGTTCTTTGGCAAGCTTTTGCACACCGAGTTCTTTTTTCACCAAAGAAGAAACAGGCGGAGTGCCAACTTTTATTTCAAAACTTTTGTCTTCATTAACAATTATTTCAACAGGAACCTGCATACCAGCAAATTCTTTTGTTTTTTCATTTATCTCAGCAATAACCTTACCTATGTCCAGCTTTAGCTGGCTTAGCTGCGGCCCAAGAGGAGGTTTTGGACTCGCCTTTCCTCCTTCCACAAGCGCTTTTACAACCTGCTTTCCCACATTCAGCACCTCACTCGCTTTTTTCCTCGAATTTCTCAACGAGTCTTACGTTATCTATGCTTATCGTTGTTGGAATAGGTATAGCAACATCTAAAAATTCTATGGTAACTTCTTCTTTGGCTTCATCAACGCGCACAACTTTTCCGCGCTCCCCCTTGAAAGGACCTCCCGTAATTTCTACTATATCTCCGCGAGAAATTTTGATCTCGGCAGGCTTTGCCTCTAAGAAGTGTTTTATCTCTTCTATTTTCACAGGGCGACGAATTATACCCTTGATATGCGGAATTCCTCTTAGTAGCGCATCAATAGCAACATCTTCTCCTATTTCAATAAAAATATATCCACGAAGCTCCGAAGGGTAAAAGATTGCCCTAACATCAACTCCAAGTTTCTGTACGCGATTAGCTAAAGCATTGGCCACTGCCATTTCCCTTCCGGCAGTTGTTTTTATTGTATATATCATTTCCTAACCTCCTCTAATCAAAATGAAAAGGAGATGAATGAAAAAACCGAGAAAGCCCAGTAAAGCAACACCAAGTGCTACTACTTTTGAAGTAACGATAAATTCCTGTTTATCTGGTTTTACAGCAACCCTTATCACTCTTCGATACTCTTCGAGTTTTTCTTTTGTTTTCAGTTTCATTTCTCTTCCCTCATGTTCCAAGCTCCTTTAATCTTTTGTCAAGTTTCTCCACAGCTCTTTTTATATCAGCTATTGTTTTGGCTCCTGTACAGACTATTTTTCCTGAACTGAAAAGTAAAAACGCTACTCTTGGTTCCTCTATCCTGTACACCAACCCAGGAAATTGTTCTGGCTCGTATTCCGCATTCTCAAGCTCAAAAGCTATTTTATCGAGGTTAAGATCTCTTCCGAGTTTTGCTGAAGCTACTATATTTTGAATATCTACCTCATAATTCTTTGGTACCTTTATACCTATCCTTCTAAGAAGCTTAACTATATTTTCTACAGCTTCTCTTGTTTCCTTCGGCGACTTTGCTCCTGTGCACACAAGCTTTCCGGAGCTGAAAATCAAACAAGCTGTCTTCGGTTCCTTAAGTCTTAGCACAACTCCGGGAAACTGCTCTGGCTCATATTCTACTCCTTCCAGCTTTCTGACAACCGTATCAAGAGGTATATCCACCTTTAGAGTTGCAGACGCTACCACATTTTCCACTTTTATTCCGAAGCTCATACAAATCTCCTTATTTGAAAAGGTATTTAAATGTAACTTTATTTGGAGCAGAGATCCAGCATGTAGCAAGCAATTTCCTTTGCAACGTTCACGCCCGTTGCGGCTTCTATACCTTTCAATCCGGGATACACATTTACCTCTACGACACACGGTCTCTTTTTTCCTGGAAGTATA
>CAZQLM010000014.1:0-19653 GCA_964594175.1 uncultured archaeon
TCCCAATAATGATCCTATACGTAAAATTTTAATTTCATTATTACAGTCTATTGAATAAAAACAGAATCTAACTATTTAAATATTCCTTTCCACTTTTACTCTTATGAGAAAAAGAAGAATAAAACCAAAAAATGTTGAATGTAAGCTCGAAAAAGTTGTTTTCGATACTTCTGCGATTATTCATGGCAAGCTTACAGAGCTTTTGGAAAATGGAAAGCTCGACAAAAGCGAAGTCATAATTCCGGAAGCCGTTCTCGGCGAGCTAATGGCTCAAGCTACTCGTGGTAAGGATGTTGGTTTCATTGGCTTGGAAGAGCTGAAGAAATTTAGAGAAGAAGCAGAAAAAAAAGGAATAAAAATAAAATTCTCTGGAGAAAGACCGAGCTATGAAGATATAATGCTTGCAAAATCCGGAAGAATAGACATAATAATCCAAGATATTGCGAAGAAAGAAAATGCCGTGCTTGTAACATGCGATTTGCCACAAGCGCTAGTAGCAGAGATTAAGGGAATTAAAGTGCTTTATTTTGAGCCGTATGAGGCTGGAAAAGAAAAGCTTTTCGAAAGGTTTCTCACTCCTAACACTATGTCTCTGCATTTAAAGGTTAATGCCATTCCATTTGCAAAGCGCGGAAAGCCTGGAGCAATAAAGCTAGTACCTTTAAGTGATAAGCCATTGACAGAAGAAGAGGTCGAAAAAATAATAAGCGAAATAATGGACGCTATTCGCTACGAAGAAGATGTGCAGTTAGAATTTGCGGAAGGCGGTGCTACTGTAATTCAAATGCGGGATATGCGAATTTCTATAGCTCGTCCTCCATTTGCTGATAGCCTAGAAGTTACTGTTGTAAGACCTATAGTTAAGCTTACCTTAGATGATTACAAGCTTTCAGAAAAATTGAAGCAACGCTTGCTGGAAAGGGCTGAAGGAATACTCATCGCTGGCCCACCAGGCTCTGGTAAAAGCACGTTTGCAGCAAGTCTAGCTGAATTTTACCACAAAGAAAAAGGAGCTATTGTAAAAACAATGGAATCTCCTCGTGATTTACAGGTATCTAAAGAGATAACGCAATATGCCCCTTTAGAGGGAAGCTTTGCCAAAACTGCTGATATTCTTTTGCTCGTTCGCCCAGATTATACAATTTTCGATGAAATTCGCAAGCTTCAGCACTTTCATATTTTTGCAGACATGCGTTTAGCTGGAATAGGAATGATTGGCGTAGTGCACGCTAGCGATGCTATTTCAGCGGTGCAAAGATTCATAGGAAAAATAGAGCTCGGAATGATACCGCATGTGATAGATACGATTATTTTCATTAAAGACGGTGAAATAAAGAAAATTTATGAGCTTTCTTTAACTGTTCGCGTACCTACTGGCATGACACAAGAAGATTTGGCTAGACCAATTGTAGAGGTTCGCGATTTTGAAAGTGGTAAATTGGAATACGAGATTTACACTTTCGGAGAAGAAAATATAGTTATACCGGTAAAAGAAGAAAAGGAAAGCGCGGTAATCAAGCTAGCAAAAGAGAGAATTTACAAAGAAATTAAAAAATACGATAAAACAGCTGAAATAGAGCTAAGTAAGGAAGGAAAAGCTTTGATAAAAGTAAGAAACGAAGCTATTCCCAGAATAATAGGAAGGGAAGGCAAAGAAGTTAAAAAGCTTGAGGAAAAGCTCGGAATAAAGATAGAAATAGCTCCAAAAATAGAAACGCTTGGAAAAGAAGTGAAATTTGCTTTGGAAGAAAGCGGAGCTTATTTTGTTTTCAGGTTTTCTCCAAGGCTAGCTGGAAAAAATGCTAATATTTACGTAGAAGGAGAATATCTTTTCACCGCTACAATAGGAAGGAAGGGGCAGATAAAAGTAAATAAAGCTTCTGAAATCGGAAAGAAAATACTAGTTGCTTTATCTTCTGGAAAAAATATTAAAGCGTTTCTCTAAAAAATAAATTGCAACAACCGAGAAAACATAGAACATAACAAGAATTGTTACCCTCATGTAAATTTCTTGAAGGTATTTTTCCTTTAATTTTTTCTTTTCAGATTTTTTCATTTGCGAAACTTCTTCTAATCTTTCCTGTATTTTTTCTTCAAATGCTTTAACAAAGATTTTTGCTTGCTCGTATTTTTCTGCTTCAAGCAATGTATCAGCTTTTTCAAGTTCTTTTGACGAGAGATTAAGCTCTTTGGAAAGTATTTTGAGAGCTTCTACTCTTTCTTTTAATGTATGGTAAATTTTTGGAAGAGAAACACTGATAAAAAATTTGCAAGAAGAGTTTTGTGTGCTTACAACTATTTCATGAATACCATCGCCAAGAAACGTGTTAAATGCTAATGTTTTGTTTTCTCCCACCAAAAGATTAATTTCTGCGCTAATATTAAGATGTTCAACGATAACTTTTGCTATCGTGCTTGCATTTCCACTGTTAAGAACTAAAATTTCAAAAGATACGTTTTTTGAGCTAAAGGTTAAATTTTCTGGGCAAAGTAAGGAAATGTTTACAATTTTTTTGGTTTCATTTTTCTTTGTTTTTTGAAAATAAAAATAAGTAGTAAAAGAGCTTGTTTTGCTTGTGCTTGATGAAAACCTGCAATTAGAAAGAGAGATTTCACAATTTGCTGTGCATATTAGCGTGCCATAATCATAGCCAAAGCTTTCGCATGTCTTTCCTCCAAAATCATTTGTGTCACATTCCTCGCTCGGTTGGTTAACAATACCATCTCCGCAATACGGCTCTTGCTTTACAGCAAAAGCGGAAAAGTGTGTCGTGTTTGTTTCTATTATCTTTAATGTTTTGTTTATAGTGAAGTTTGTTTTTTTCCAAGAGGAATGACATTTATTCTCTGAAAAATTCCATATATCGCAAACATAAAGTGCTAAGTAATCTTCATTTGTGTAATCGGTATCGCTGTAATTTATTCTCACAATGGATATGGAAAAATTTGCATTTACTTCGAAAGCATATGCTTTTAAAAAGCCGCGAACAAAGGCTTGCTCTACGCGTAAGCTCATATTTTTGTTTTCTGTTGTATTAACATTCAGCAATTCGAGTTCTGAATTGTTGGAAATAATTGAAACATTATAAATCCAGTCTGGTAGATAAAGTTTTGAGCTTTGAGTTAAATTAGTTTGGTTTACCAAAGAGTTTTCATAAATAAAAGAAAGCTGTAAAGGCGCTTTCGTTTTTATGGTTAGATTTACTTCTATTTTAGGGCGGGAAATTAAACTATAGAGAACTTCTTTTTTGTTTCCTGCTTTATCTAATGATAGCGCTGAGATCGTGTAATTTGTAGTGTAGTTTGGAATGAAAATAAAGGTTGTGAAATTGTAAAATATTCTGGAAAAACTTTCGTTTGCAGAAGTTATGTTTATTAGCGAGAAGTTTAAATTTTGCTCTAACACATAAGCAGTAATATTTATTTTTGACGAGTTTATCACAACTTTTGGAATCATGCTAAGCGATATTTCTGGCAAGGTGTTATCAACTGTTATTTCGCCAACTTTTGTAATGTTTCTATTTTCCCAGAAATCCGTTAGGTTTATCCATAAAGAGTAAACTCCATCTTCCATAGAGCTGGCGTTCCAAGTAAATACATTTCCACAAGCTTGATAAACTGTTTCAGAGCTTGTGTTTATGAAAATGCACTCTTGCTTTAAAGGCTCTGAAGAATTTAGCTTTATCGTTGTGTTATCTTTTACTCCATGCGAGCTTAAAGGAGAGATAAAAATTTCTGAAACGCTCACGTTTGCGCTTGGAAAAACAACATCCAAAGTTATGTTTCCCATGCTATCAAAATTAGCACAAAGCAAAAGATTTTTTCCGTTAATTCTTGCAAAGCCATAATTTTCTACAACCAAATAATAACTTTCATTTTTCTCGGAAAACAGAGCACTTACCCATGCAAATCCGTTTCGCGTGGTGAAATTGGCCAGGCTTCGGTTTTTCCAAAGGGTTATGTTTCTTTCAACTATTGTGCCATTAATATCCTTCACTAATTTCACAGGAAAACTTCTGTTAAAGAATTTTCCTTGAGAAAATGCTACATTTTTTATTTTTACATAGCCTTTTAGCGAAGAGTTCTCCAGAAGATTTAAAAGCTTGATAAAAGAGTTTTCTGCAAAAACAGAAGCGTTGAGCAATTCTAGCGTAGCAATACTAGAATTGAAAATGTTCACAGAAGTTTTTTCAATCGTTATGAAAACGCTTTCAAAAGAGGTATTGGAAACTGTTATGTTATTTTTTAAACTTGTTATTTTTCCTTGGCTGAAATTCCAGGTTAAGTTGGCTTTGTTCACTATGTAAATTTTCAGGACTGGCTTTGTTTCGAAAAAAGTTGTATTGATAAGCGATAAATTTCCATAAGTTGCAATGCTAAGATTTTTCGTGTTTTTCACAAAAGAATCTTCTAAAATAAGCGTGCCGGTAACATTCAGCAAACTTGAATTTGTTATTATGTATTTTCCAGTGAGATTTTCTTTTGCGCTGATTTTCTCCTCTTCACTGAGCCAAAACTTGTCAGCAACCCACGGAAAGTTAATAGTACTGGTATTAACTTCATGCTCGCCGTCAAACGCTTCAAAATAAAATTTATGTACACCATAGCTTAAATTCGTTGAAAAAGTGAAAATGCATCCACTAGCAAAATTGCTGCAATTGGTTATTGCGTTGAAACAATTGCTGTCTATGCAAACTTTTACGTATGCTGGCGAAACATTTGCTGCATGCGTGTAATTAACTGTGAAATTAAAAACTGTGCTTGCATTTCCGAAAAGCGGAAATACTTTTGGAGAGAAGAGTTGCGGAGCTATTAATTTGCTTACAGCTTTGTAAACATCTATTCTCGGGTAATGCTTTTTCGTAGCGGGATCGTAAATCTGCTTTGCTGTTTTGTTGAACAAATTTTCGATTTCTTTTGGAGAAAGATTTTTATTCACTTGCCTTATCAAAGCTATAGCCCCGCTTACGTGTGGTGTAGCCATTGAGGTTCCACTCCATTCATCATACCCACCTGGCAAAGTTGAATTTATATCTACACCAGGAGTCATTAAAATTACGTCAAACTCACCGCCTCTGTTGGTAAAACATGTTATGTTATCTATTTTTGGGTTAGAGTCAACACACTTTCTTGAACATAACTGATCTAAACACCAACTAACGTTACCAGTATAATTTCTTTTATATGTTGCCCCTACCCTTATAGCATTGTAAATGCAAGCCGGTGCAGCAATTCCAGAATAATTTCCTTCATTACCAGTTGCTACAACAACTGCTATACCTTTCGAAACAGAGGCATTAATAACTTCTGAAAAAAGCGGAAAATTCTTGTCGCAATATGTTGCGTAAAGATTCTCTGTGCCTAAGCTCAGTGAAATTACGCTTATGTTATATTCCTTACTGTGATTTGTACACCACCATATTCCATCTATTATATCACTCGCATCTCCTATTCCATTTTCGTTTAAAGCTTTTACAGCAACTATTTTTGCATCTGGTGCAACACCTTTTAGCGTGCCGTTGGCAGCTATTATTCCTGCTACATGCGTTCCATGTCCGTTATCGTCCATTGGATCGCTACTGGTATTAACGAAATTATAGCCTGCTATAACTTTTTCGCAGTTTCCGCTCAAGAATTCTTCCTTTGTGCAGTTTCCCAAATCAGGGTGAGTATAATCAACACCTGTATCAATAACGCAAACGCTCACACTTTTTCCAGTAATGTTTGTGGAGTTAAAAACTATTTTCCAAACTTTATCGGCATTAATCAAAGGAACGCTTTCTGTAAGGAAAGCTCTTAGTTTGTAATCGATATATACTTTGAATCCTTGTTTTTCAAGCTCTTTAATTTTGCTTTTCGGAATCAATGCTACTATTCCATTTTTAAATTTAAACTTTCTGATAAACTTTATTTTTGAAAGGAAACTCGCTTTAAACATTTTAAACTTAACATTTTTTTGCTTTTCAGGAATCAATACTACCCTTATCCTTTCCTCTTTCTCTTTCGAAACATGCGCAAATACTAAGGAATTAGAAAAAATAAACAGCGCTAAAATCATAACTACGGCTAAAAACTTTTTCTTCATGTTTTACTTTTTCTTTTTACTCTCTTTAAAATATTTCCATACTCGTAAAGCACTCGCAAAGCTTTTACCGCGCGATGCGGTGTTGGATAAACTGGAATGCCATTTCTCTGCAAGCGTTTCGCTATTTCTATAGAATACGCGCTACCACCTATGCACAACGTAAACGGCTTAGCGTACATTTTGCACTCTTCGAGAACTTCAACGATTCGCTCATCTAAAGGAGCTAGCTGCATTAAGCAAATAACGCAAACTCCCTGCACAGCAGGATCTTTAAAAACGGCATCGAGAACTTGTTTGTATCTCTCGGAATCGGCATCTCCCGTTAAGTCAGCTGGATTGCCAGCTACTGCGTGTGCAGGAAGAATTTCTTTTATTTTTTTCAGTGTATCCTTTGAAAGCTCAGCCAGCTCCAAACCCTCTGCTTCTGCCTGATCGCAAGCTATTATTCCAAAACCACCACCATTGGTTACAATTGCTATTTTATTCCCCTTCATCGCAGGCTGTGCCGCAAGAGCTTTTGTGAAATCCATTAGTTCTTCCAAATCGTTAGCTTCTATTATACCGCTCTGCTTAAATGCCGCTTCATAAACCTCGTAGCTTCCTGCCATAGCTCCTGTATGAGAAGCTACAGCTCTTTTTCCCTTTTCCGTTCTTCCAGCTTTTAAAGCTACTATCGGTTTGGTTTTAGCTACTTCTCTGGAAACTTTCATAAATTCTTTTCCGTTGCTAACGCTTTCTATGTACATGGAAATTACTCTTATGCTTGGATCCTTTCCAAAGAGCTTAAGAAAATCTATTTCATTAACATCTGCTTTGTTCCCCATAGAAACAAATTTGCTTATTCCGAGGCCCATTTCAGCGTATCTATCGAGCAGCGCTAATCCAAGAGCTCCTGATTGAGAGATAAAGCCAACATGTCCTTTCGCAGGTTTCTTAACCCTTTTTGGATCGGCAAACAAAGTGTCAACTCCTGAATAAGAATCGTAAATTCCTATACAATTTGGTCCGAGAATGCGAATTTTGTATTTTTTTGCTATTTTCTTTATTTTTTCCTCTCCTTCTATGTTTCCAACTTCTTTAAAGCCAGAAGAAATTATTATAACGTTTTTAATTCCCTTTTTTCCGCAACTTTCCAGAATTTCAGGAACTATTTCTGCCTTTACTGCTATTATAGCAAGATCGACCTTCTCCTCTATATCTCTTACACAAGGGTAAACCTTTAAACCTAGAATTTCTGTAGCATTCGGATTAACCGGATAAATTTCTCCAGAAAAGGAGTTTTTTAGATTCTGAAGAATTGCATAACCAACCTTTCCTGGTTTTCGCGAAGCGCCTATCACAGCTATACTCTTTGGCGAAAAAAACTTCTCAAGCATTGATTTATGTTATGCGAAGGAAGAATATATAGTTTTGCTCTGTTTGCCTTTCATGATAAAATTTATATATAGTTTCTACCAAATAGTAGTTATGTATTTTGAAAGAGTCTTAGAAGAAGAATGGATCTCCAAGCTACTGGAAATTGGGGTTAATCCTTTTAAAGAACTTGCAAAGCTCTACATTAACGTGCTATATCTTTTTTCTGAGAAAGGAAAAAATGAGATTAACTTCGATCAAGCACTAAATAAGGCTATAGAGCTTTTTGAAAAACGCTATGGCGTAAAGATAAAATGTACAGTAGAAGCTGTAAAAGCTCTCGATGTTTTCCGATACATCGGAGGAAATAGAAGAAGATATCCATCTGGATGGGATAATATCGTTAATACGTATATTCACGATACCGAATCTCTTTCGCTTGGAAAATGTATAAATGAATTGGAAGAAAATGTTAAATTTGAAGAAGAAGGGCTTATAATAGCTTAGGGGCCCGTGGTGTAGCGGAAACACGCCGCCTTCGCAGCAGGAGGGCTGCGCCCTCCCTGCACCCTCCCGAGAAACAGGCGGAGAGCGGGGGTTCAAAATAAGGGCGCCTTCCCCGCCCTTATCAACCCTTCCGTGCCAAAGAAATTCCCCCCGGGTCCACCAGTTTTTTGTTATAAAAGCAGATTTTAAACGAGTCGTTTTAAACTGTTCCATCCCCTGTACGATTCTAGATCCTTGAACTTAACTTTACATCTCTTTTCAAACTTTAGAAAAATTTCTTTTAGACCATCTAACAAATATGAAAAAATGATTTTTTCTCTTAAATCTTTCCTCATCCAATTGCAAGAGATGATGAGAACCACCAATCCTTCCTTTCACATCTATAGTGATTTCCTTTCCTTTCTTCCATGCGATAATATCAATTTCCTTAGTATGACCCAGAGTTATGGTGACATCAAATCCTAATCTCCAAAGAATAGAGGCAACATAGAATTCTGATGCCATGTTAGTAGCAATGCCCTTTGACATAATTTAGACATACCTAAATTCATTTAAATAATTTAATTCAGCAGAGAAGCGTTGTGACTTTAATTTTTTATTCTGGCTTAATTTAAAGAATCTTTATGAGAAAATACGATTGCTTGCTTGTTCGCGTTTCAGGAGAGCTCTCGCTTAAATCAGAGCAAGTGAAGCCAAAATTTTTCGAAAGGCTTGTAAAAAATGTGAGAAAAGCTCTGGATAGAAAAGGAATAAAGCACAAGATAGAAACCAATCCAAGCAGGATTTTTGTTTATACAGATGAAATTTCAAAAGCTTCAAAAACGCTTACAAAAGTTTTTGGTATAAGTTCTTTATCTCCCTGCTGGACTTGCCCTTCAAAATTGGAAAATATTTCCCTTCTCGTTAGCGATATAGCCATCGAGAATCTGAAGCTTGATGAAAGCAAATCCTTTGCTCTTCGAGTTAGGCTTGCGGGCAGGCATAGAGAGTTTTCTTGGAAAAGTTTGGCAGACGAGGTAGGAGGAGCTGTTAAGCGTGTGACAAATTCGAAAGTAGATTTAACGAATCCAGACATAGAGATTTTCATAGAAGCCCGCTCAAGGAGAACTTACGTATTTACCAAAAAGCTAAAGGGTGTTGGCGGTTTGCCTTTGGGAACCGGTGGAAAAGCCTGCGCTCTTGTTTACTCGCATTTGGATGTTGTTGCAGCCTGGCTAATCATGCGTCGCGGAAACAGCTTGGTAGTTTTCACAGATAACTCGGAATATGAAGATATTCTAAGGCAATGGCATATTGGAGAAAGAATGCGTGTGAAATTCATGGATTACGAAAAAGCTCTGAAAGAGGCAGCGAAAGCTAAACTTCCAGTTGTTAAGGGTTCAGTTTTTTCTCAGCTTTACTCCCCTTCGCTTCTTGTTCTAAATCCGATAATTTGCTTCTCTGCAAAAAGAATAGAAAAAATGTACGAGAAAATAAAGAACTTTTCTAAACCTTTATAGCGTTTACTGGGCACGCTTCTGCAGCTTCTTTAACACATTCCTTACTTGTGTCTGCTCCTTCCTTTATTTTTGCCTTTCCGTCGCTACCAAGTTCGAAAACCTCTGAACAAAGCGCTACGCAAGAGCCACAACCTATACATGCTTCTCTATCTACACTAACCATCCTAGACACCTTTTTGTATTAGAGTTTTTGATTTTTAAATAATTTTTAATAAATATACAGATTTCATGAGAATTACCATAGTAAAATCTAAGCCTTCTACCGTGAAAAATCTAATAACCGAATACATCGAAGAACTTAAACGAATAAATAGAAACGAGAAAAACTCTCTTTCAAAAAATGCCGCAGATATAATTTCAAAAAAGAAGTGGGAAACTTTTATAGCGAAAATAAATAACGAGCCAGTAGGATTTATAAATTTCAGAAGATATATATTTCCAAAACAATGGCGCGAAGGTGCTGAATACATTTACATATGGGATATTTTTGTAAAACCTGAATGGAGAGGTAAAAGAATTGGAAAACTTCTTATTAAGAAAGTAATTGAAGAAGCTAAGAAAAGAGGTATAAAATATGTTTTACTTTCGTCTCTTCCTGAGAGACTAGAATTTTACAAAAAACTCGGATTCGAAGTAGAAAGTATTATAATGGAATATAAGATAAAATAAGTATAATCACTTTTTTAATTTTAGGAACAATTTTTTATCATGAAAAAATTCTGCTATAAATGCGGGAAGCTTACTGAAAACCTTGAAAACGGACTTTGTGAAAATTGTAGAAAAGACAAGAATGTCGTAAAAGTAAAGCTTGTACTCTGCACAAAATGCGGAAAGATTAAAGAAGGTAAAGTATGGAAAAGCAAAAGCATTGAAAGTTTTGTGAAGAAAAGGCTGAAAGCAAAAGAGATAAATTTTGAAAAGCGCATAGCAAAAACTCCAAAAGGAATTGTAAACTTTGAAATAAAATTAGAAAAGGTAATTTGCTTGCATTGCTTAAAATTAGCTTCTGGTTATTACGAAAGCGTAATGCAGTTGCGCGGTTTTTCTGAAAGCGAAATAGAAAAAATTCTTTCAAAAATTAAGGAACCTTTTTTCACGAAGCATATAAAGCGCGGAGTAGATATTTATTTTTTGAGAAAACCAGTTGCAGAAAAGATTGCTAGGAAAGTTAAAAAAATGTTTAAAAACATTGAAGTAAAAAAATCATTCGAGCTTGTTACGGTTAAAAATGGGCAAAGGGTTTATAGAAACTATGTTTCGGTGAGGAAAAATGAAAAAAAGAGAACAGCTAACAGAAGAGGAGGAAATAGCAAGAACAAGATTACCTGAGAAAGGAGAAATTCTCGCCTTAGTTACAGAAATGCTCGGCGAGGGTAGGATGCGGTTGGAATGCGAAGACGGAAAAACAAGAATGGGAAGAATTATAGGAAGATTGAGAAAGCGTGTTTGGATAAGGGTTGGTGATTTAGTTTTGGTTAAGCCATGGGTTGTCGAGGGAGATAAAAAATGCGATATAATACATAAATACACACCTACGCAGGCTAGATGGTTGAAGAACAAGGGATACATAAAGAATCTCGAAATATAGCTAAAGATTCTTGCTCAAAAGATTTTCAACAAATTTTCTGTTATCAAATTTATCTATTGAGAAATTATCCCAAAATGTGCATGTGCCAAAAACAATGAGCATACCATCAGAATCGTCTTTGTAGTATGCTGCCATATTTTCTCCTTTCTCGCTTTCAACAAGCGCATTAGCATTGCTCTTAACAGAAATTGGTGCACAGTATCCGAGAACAATCTTTTCAACACTTTTATTAAAGCGATGAATCTTTGAAGTTACAACCATTTTTTCGTCTTTCTTTCCCTTTATTTCCATACAGTTATCATTATCCTTAATACATGTGTTAAGAACTTCAATTCCATATTGCTTGCTAATATCGTTTATAATCTCGCACACGCAATCTTCGTTATCGTAATAAGCTGTGAAAATAACGTATTTTCCATTTTTAATGAGCTCGTCTATTTTCTCTATTTCATTTTCTTTAAATTCTTTTTCTGGGTAATTGAAAATTACAATATCGCCTATTTCCCATTCTGCAGGAGAGCGAGAAATGTAATGATGTCCGATTTCATTTATGATTTCGAGAATTACAGAGTAATAGTATCCGCTAAACTGAAACGGATTCTTGCTTCTATCTTCAGTTATAACTAATTTACCCATATTCTCACCCAAGAATTTAACTTTTCGTAATTTTCATGGAAGTTAAAATTTAAAAATCTTCAAGAGCAAAGCTCCGAAAACGTAAAAAATTGCAGCTATCAAAAACACTATTCTAAAAGAGAAGAACTCAACAATAACTCCGCTAGCTAAAGGTCCTAAAATTCCTGCTATTCCTTCCAGAGTTTTAACCAAACCAAGCTGCTCGCCTCTTGCTCGCGGAGAAGTTGAATTATAAAGAAAAACTTTGAAGCCTATCCTCCAAATATAATAGCTTGTTCCTAACATGAGAATCGAAAGAATTAAAATTGGTTTGTTGAAAGAAGAAAAAATGTAGAGCACCAACAAAATAAGAAAAATTTCGCTTGTAGTTATATTTAACTCTTTAAGTAAAAGAAAGAAAGCTGGATAGTAAGCAAGTGTAAAGCAAAACATTCCCAAAAATGCTAAGAAAGAAGCTATAGCAAATTGCTTTGAGTAAAAGCGGAAATAGAAAAATTTTATACCTTGCTTTTTTATCAAACTTTTTCTTCCCGCTTTTTCCCGATAAAACAGCAAAAAAGCTATGCATGAAAAAAGATAAAGAAGTGAAGCAGCATAAAAGCCTGCAACAAAGGAAAAATATAAAGAAATGGCAAAACCGATTAAAGCTCCAATAGCGCGGGAAAAGGGAAAAACAGCACCGAGCTTTCTTAAATAAAGCTTTCTTACTTTTTTGGGAAAAGCATCAGCCTGCATTGCGTCGTAAACGCTTTTAGTTAAAGTATTGCCAAGCTCTTTCAAAGATTTAGCAAAAGCAAAATGAAAGAAGGAAATAGCAAGAGTATAAGAAAAAGTTGCAAGAGATGAGAAAAGCAATCCGAAGCTTGCAATGCGCTTTCTCCCTAGGTAGTCAGAAATCTTACCTATAAGCATGCGAGAAAGAATAAAAATGAAAGAAGCAAGAGAAAATTGGAAAAAATATGAACAAAATCCTTTCAGCGGCTTCTGTGCAGAATAAATAAAATGCAAAAATCCAAAAATATTTTTCATACTTTTCCATAATCTTTACTTAGTTAACAACCTTATATTAAAAGCTTCTGAGTAAAGCTCCTTAACTCTAGGTACAAGTCTGTAAAGCGCAAACAATCCAAGAATGTAGAAAATGTACTTTACCCACTCTGTTACAACGAGAATGTAAGCATTAAAAGGTCTTTCCACACTTACCAAAGTTTTGGTTATTGTTACGAGCTTTCCTGTTGTGGGTATTTCCATTTTCACTGGCTTTACTCCTTTTTTAAGCTGAACTGTTATCTTTCCTCCTCCCTTTTCTCCTATCTGCACGCTTGCCTTTTCCATGAGCGGAGCGATTTCTCCTATTCGCTCAATTTTCTTTTCGTATACAGCACCTGCTGTCACATATTTAGCTCCTGCCAGAATTGAAAAGAAACCGATTATTGCAAGAATAATTGCACCAATACCTATTATTACGAGCACAACTTTTAGTGCGGCTTTCCCGAAACCCTTTGGAAGATTCCTTTTCACGAAAGGGAGCGCTGTAAAGCCCAGCCAGAAGAAAAATAGTGTAGAGGAAAACATATAAGCGCAAGCTGAAACAACATAGTAAAGCGCGATCTCTTTTTTATTTCTTGTGAACATCAGAGCAAAAATTGCAACCACCACAGCAAATACTAGCAGGAACTCAGGAGAGGGGAGCTCTGAATATATTTTATCACCGCCGAAAGTTGCGAGAACATAGTAATCCCTTGGAATGTACACGCTTGCGGTTGCTGTTGTTTGAGGGATTTCTGTTGAAGGCAAAGGAAGCTCTATTACATCTAAAGGTTTTATCGAGCTTCTGCTTGCGAAATACAAAAATGCTAGGGAATTGGAGTAAAAGCTTTTCGGAAAAGCTAAGTAAAGCTTATCGTTTTTCACAGTAAGCCTTAGAATTTTACCAGAAGCCTCTGCATAAAGCGGTGTTCCTGGAACGTTTATTTCAATGTATTCGAGACCTGAATTTTTGTATCTATATCTCGTCTCTACAAGCCATGCTCCATCCTGAGTTAAAGCCATTTTATAGCTAGCCCTATCTATGGCTGCAGCAAGCGAAGGTAGTTTTTCAAGCTCTTTAACAGTAACGCTTATTATATCGCTTTCGTGAAGAAGAAATACCCTACCGTTCAGGTATTTTGCCGGGAAGGGAGATTCGCTTATATCAAGCTCCTGTGCCGCTGTAGATATGCTTAGCTCTTTTTCTGGCTCAGCTTCTAAAAGAACTTTCGTTACAGTGCTTAGCGGATTTTTTATAGTAATACTTTCGCATGCGCCGCAGGAAAGCTTGCCATATATCACAACCGTGGCTTTTTCAAATGGAAGATCAAGAATGAGCGAGTTTCCAGAGATTTGCCAGTTCTCAGTTCCGCTTCCTCCTTCTCCTGTAATGCTTACAGAAGACACCATTTCACCGTTTCTGAGGTAAAGGACATATCTTCCAATAGTACCACCAAAGCTTGTTATCTCGATTCTGTAAACAAAGCTTACATCGCTTTCCCACGTATACTTTGCAGAGCCCTCTGCAGTAACCACATGCCTGTAGAAAGATTTCTGAAGAGTTATGCTCCTGTTCACCACACCAAAGTACTCTTGCCCGCCAACAGCATAGCCGTTTTCAAGCTCGAATTTTAGACGGTTTATAGGACCAGGAAATATAACGCTCGTGCTCGTTCCTCCTCTGAGAACTATTTTTCCTGTTGCTGAAAATTCCTGTTCTTCGGAAACGAAATAATATCCGAGTGAATCGAAGAAAACGCGCGCACTTTTTCCGTTAACCTTTACATCTTTCACAAGTACCTTGGAAGCAGGGCCTAAAATATAAACCTTTGATTTACCTTCTCCTAGAGCATAGCCGTGCAACGAAAAGCTCAGCTCACCCTTGCTCATATCCCCTTTCACCGTAAAACTGCTTATTCCGTACGGAGAAAACTCATAAGTTTCGTTTATGATCAGAATCTTTAGAGAAAGGGAAGGAGTAATGGTAAAAAGCATTGCTACCAAAAACAAAAAGCAAGACTTTTTCAATGACATAAGTAAAATTTTTGAATTTTTAATATATAAAATTTTGAGAAAAGGATTGAGCAACAGCCAAATGAATTTTTCACCGAGTTTATATAGTTAAGATTTGTACTTAAATCTATGTGGGAAATCAGAAAGAAATTCAAAGATTACGAGCAGCGCAAAGTTTTTGCAGGTGTGCTCGATGAGCAAACTTTGTTTACCCTTTACAAGCTCTCGAATAAAGGCTGTTTCGAGATTCTTCACGGTTTTGTTAAACAAGGTAAGGAGAGCTGCGTACTTTTGGCTGAGCAAAAGAGCGGTAGCTACGTTGCTGTAAAAATTCATGCAATAGCAGCAAGCACATTTAAAAGGATATGGCAATATCTTCGAGGGGATCCAAGATTTTTCAAAATAAAGCAAAGTAAAAGAGCGATTGTTTTTGCATGGTGTAAAAAAGAGTTTAAAAACTTACAAATAGCATATAGAAAAGCCCGCATTCCCTGCCCAGAACCAATTGCGCAGATGAACAATGTGCTTGTGATGGAGTTTCTTGGAGAAAATTTTACTCCTGCTCCAAGGCTAGTTGATATAGAGCTTGAAAACCCTGAAAAAGTATTTAAAGATGTGATTGAATATATCCAAAAGCTTTACAAAGCTGAGCTCGTGCATGGCGATCTTTCATTTTACAACATGCTTTGGCATAAGGAAAAAGCTTATTTAATTGATTTTTCACAAGGTGTGCTGCTCGCGCATCCTAATGCAATGTATCTGCTAAAAAGGGATATAGAAAATGTTTGCAAAGATTTTGCAAGCTATGGAATTCGCGCTAACCCTGAAGAAGTTTACGAAAAAGTGGTTTTATGAAATACTCGATAGCGCTTGGTGAAAAAAGAAAAAATGTGCTTGATGAAGAGGTAATCGAGACAATAGAAAGCACGCTTGATGTTAAAATAGAGAAAAAAGACGGCGAAGTAGAAATAGAAGGAGAGGGAATAGAAATGATGAAAGCCATGAACGTGGTAAAAGCTATAGCTCATGGATTCGCTCCAGAGCAAGCTTTTGAGCTTTTTGAAGATGACAAAACTTTGCAAATAATAGAAATTCCGGGAAGCGAGGAAGAAAGAAAAAGAATAAAAGCACGTGTGATAGGAAGAAACGGTATAGTAAGAAAAAATATCGAACGCTATACAGAGTGCAAAATTTCAATAGGAGAAAAAAGCATTGGCGTTATAGGAAGTTTCGATAAAATAGAAATCGCAAAACAAGCTATTTGCATGCTCATTGAAGGAAAAAAACACAGCACAATGTATAAATTCCTTGAAGCCATGCGAAGGAAACGCGTGCTATAGGTGGTGAAATGGTAAAGGTCATAGCTGAAAAAATTGCAAAAGCAATGAAGGAAATAAGCGTGGCTGAATTTTTCGAAAAAAATAGACATTTGCTCGGTTTCGATAATCCATCTAAGGCTTTGCTAATGGTTGTTAAAGAAGCTGTTGATAACAGCTTAGACGCTTGCGAGGAAGCTGGCATTTTGCCAGACGTAAGCGTTAAAATAAAGAAACTTGGCGAAAACAGGTTTAAAGTAGTAGTAGAAGATAATGGCCCAGGAATAGTAAAGGAAAAAGTTCCAGAAGTTTTCGGAAAGCTTTTGTTTGGAAGCAAATTTCACTTAGGCAGGCAATCTCGCGGGCAGCAGGGTATTGGCATAAGCGCAGCTGTGCTTTATGCCCAGCTAACAACAGGAAAGCCAGCAGTAATAATAAGCAGAACTTCTAAAGAAGAGCCCGCGTATTTATTTCATGTGAAAATTGATACTTTGAAAAACGAGCCAGTAGTGCTCAAAGAAGAGAAAATAAATAGTTTTCGTTCTCACGGAGTGAGAGTAGAGCTTGAAATAGAAGGAAGATATGCTCACAGACAGCAATCCGTAGATGAATATTTAAGACAAACAGCTATAATAAATCCTCATGCAAGAATAATTTACCACTCTCCGAATGGCGAGAGAATAGAGTTTAAAAGAGTTGTTGACCATTTACCGCCTTTACCGAAAACAATTAGACCGCATCCTCACGGGGTTGAGTTCGGAATTTTTGAAAGAATGCTTAAAATCACAAGCTCAAGAACCGTAGCAAGTTTTCTGACAAGCGATTTTTCTAGAATAGGAAGAGAAACAGCAGTTAAACTTTGCAGAAAGGCTGGAGTAAAGCCAGAAACAAAGCCGCACGAATTAACGCACAAAGAAATAGAAAAGCTTTACAAAGTTATTCAGGAAACAAAATTCATCGCTCCACCTTTGGATTGCTTATCTCCTCTTGGAGAGGAAGAGTTCAAAAAGGGTATAATGCAGGTGGTTAAACCTGAATTTGTCGTTGCTGTTTCCCGACCCGCAACTGTGTACAGAGGAAACCCCTTTAAAATAGAAGCGTGCATAGCTTGGGGTGGAGAAATAAGCAAAGAAGGCACAGCTCAAATCTTGCGCTTTGCAAATCGCGTTCCTTTGCTTTACCAAGCTAGTGCTTGCGCTATAACAAAAGCGGTGCAAGAGGTTAACTGGAGCAATTACAATGTGCCAAAAGAAGGTAATATGCCTGCTGGAGCAATGGTTATAGCTGTGCACATGGCTTCTGTTTGGATTCCTTATACAAGCGAATCAAAAGAAGCAATCGCAAGCTATCCTGAAATAATTAAAGAAATTAAACTCGCTCTGCAGGAATGCGGAAGAAAGCTCGCAACTTATTTAAGAAAAAAGCAAAGAATATATGAGAGAGAAGTGAAAAGAAGGCTATTTGAAAGGTATATTCCTGAAGTTGCCCAAAGCTTAAGCATTCTCACAAGAAAAAATGCTGAAAATATAAAAAGCATGCTTGAAAAATTAGCTGTTAAGAAGGTGGTTAGCGATGAGCATAGCAACAACACTTCCGAAGAAGGAAGTTGTAAAGCGGCTTGAAAAGCTTGGTAGAAAGGTTGTTGATGAAATAGAAAAAGGAGAAAACCCGCACATAGATATACCTGTGAGAAGCTATGCCAACATAAAATTTACCGAAGGAAAGCTACAGCTAGGAGAAAAAGTTGCAAAGCGCTATTTTTTCCATGTTGCACACGCAAAAAAATTCATGCAAACAATGCTTATAGCAAGTTTTTGCAAGCAGCTTGTTGAAGAAGGCATACACACAAGCTTGAGAGACATGTTTTACAATCTGAAAAGAACCTTGCCAAACTCAAAGGAAAATACTTTCGATGAGCAAAAGGAAAGTGATCCTATAGTAGTGGATTTGGAAGTTGCTTTGGATTTGCTGAGAGAGCAACTGCATTTAAGCGCAGATGTTCGCGGTCGTGTGGTGGGAGAAGTTGTTATAGAGGATCGAGGAGATGTAATAGATTGGAGCAAGCTTGGCTCTGGAGGCTGGGCGATTCCGAGCAATGTAGAAGAGATAAAATTCAAGGAAGTGAATGCAAGCTTTATTCTCGTTGTAGAGAAAAATGCTGCTTTCGAAAGATTGCACGAGGATAAATTCTGGAAGAAGCATAACTGCATTTTGCTCACTACTCAGGGCCAGGCAGCAAGAGGTGCGAGAAGGCTTATACAACGCTTAGCATTTGAGTTTGACCTGCCTGTATATGTCTTTACGGACAGCGATCCTTATGGATGGTATATTTATTCAGTGATAAAATACGGTTCGATGAATCTCGCCCACATCTCTGATCGCTTGGGAACGCCTTCCGCTCGGTTCATAGGGCTAACTATAAGTGATATAGATAGGTTTGAGCTACAGAACTGGACGATAAAAGCTAAAGAGGTTGACATAAAAAGAGCAAAGGAAATGCTCAAATACGAGTGGTTCCAGCACAAAAAGTGGCAAAACGAGCTAAAGTTAATGATAAAACGTGGTATTAAAGCAGAACTCGAAGCTTTATCAGGGCGCGGGCTGAGATTTGTGACAGAAACTTATTTACCAACGAAAATAGAAAGCAGGGATTTCTTGCCATGAGATTTTCTCATACAAAATCCTAAACTAATAATATCCCTCAGCTCTGTGAAAACAATCGCAAAATCACCATGAAGCCAATTTTAATCTTTTACACACCTGCAATTCGTCCATGCGGAAGATACGGTAGTGGAACAACTACACACCCAAGATTCCCCATGATATTTATCCCAACACAAACTATTGAGAGCGCTTGTATCTAAACCTACACTTGCGCAACTCCATCCTACTCCCAAATTTGAACATATTTGATTACACGATTTATCAGTATCCTCATTTTTAATAATTGCAACATTCGTTTTATTTCGAGGGTCTTCAGGCCAAGGACATTCAAGACCCCAAAAATCCCAATAGTCAGGACCTGTATAATCACATGCACAAATTGTAACTTGTTCACATTTATCTGGATGATAATTGTCATAGTCACATATACATCCGTAACACTCTTCTGCAGCCTTACATACCAAAAATTTATACCCTAAATCAGAATACATACAATGGCAGTTATCGTCCAAAATTTTTACATCATATTCTGTTTTAACTTTGCATTCTTCCCAAGGATTCGTTCCTGGTTCAAGAGTTCCTATTTCCCCTCTCCCAAAAATCACACCTTTTCTTACATTTTCTGGTTTTAGAGCTGTAATATTGTAGTATCCTACATATCCACCAAAATTACAGCCAGTCTGTGGGTTTTGACCATTTGTATAAACATCACTTGTTATTTCCTGCGGGCAGTATGGTAAGAACTTCTCTTTAATTATTCCGTTCTCAAGTAACCATTCAAAATTTCCAGAAGAACTTTTAATTTTTATATTTCCAACATTCTCTATGTCGTATCCCTTCATATCTATGTTTCCTGTGATTTCCATTAGGGAAGAATTTATTTTTCCAGAAGAAGTGTTTAATGGAATATATTCTCCGTTTATTACTGTGTAAATATCTTTAAGTAAATGATAGGCAGGGCTT
>CAZQLM010000015.1:0-19186 GCA_964594175.1 uncultured archaeon
GCTCAATCCTCTATATATGAAGTGAAATATCATACCTTGTAGAGAGTATGGTGTAAATTACAAATGGAGCCCCGGGTGGGGTTCGAACCCACGGCCTGCCGCTTACGAGGCGGCCGCTCTTCCAGCTGAGCTACCGGGGCGTGAAACAAAAACTATTTATAAAATTTAACTTAAATAAATACTTATGAATATAGAAATGTTTTTTGGTATTCTAGAATGCTTTGCTGGAGTAGTTCTGCTTTTCGTATCTGCTTGGTCGTATCTCAGCCTTCGATTAAGAAGTTTTAAAAGAGTCTTTGAGATAATAATAGTCGCGTCAATTCTTATAATTCACGGAGGTATTTTTTCTATTACCGGAGTTTCTCTTATTTCAAATCTCTGTGAATCAATAGCTTTGTTTTTACTTTCAATAGCATTTGCCCTGCTGATAACAGCGGCTAAAACAATAGGAATAGGTAGATAGATTTTTTATTCCTTAAAATTATTAAACTACATTATGAAAGAAGCTTCGTTTTATGAAAAACTCAACGATAAAAAACTTAGGTGCAGACTTTGCTGGAGAATGTGTGTAATTCCGGAAGGAAAAACAGGTTTTTGCAATGTAAGAAAGAACATTAATGGAAAACTTTTTTCATTAATTTACGGAAAAATAATTTCTGCAGCCATTGACCCTATAGAAAAAAAACCGTTTTACCATTTTTTTCCAGGTTCAAACTCATTTTCCATAGCGTTTGCTGGCTGCACGCTTGCCTGCAAATTCTGTTGTAATTACGAAATTTCACAGGAGTGGACAAGTTTTGGAGAAGAGAAAGGAGGAAATGAAATAGTAAGCATAGCAAAACGCTTAGCCAACGGAATTTCATTCACCTATACAGAACCCACTCTTGGGGCAGAATTTCTAATGGAAATAGCAAAGCTTGCAAGAAAGGAAAGGCTATATACAAATATAGTAACTAATGGCTATACGAGCTCCGAAGCAGCAGGAGAAATAGCAAAATGCATAGACGCGGCCGTCGTGGATTTCAAGAACTCTGGAAATAAAGAGCTTTATTTAAAGCTTTCTTCGGCTCCTCATGCAGAAAAGATTTTCGATACTGTACTAGAATACAAAAGAAAGAAAATATGGATAGAAATCACGAATCTTATAATAACAAAGTATGGGGAAAATGAGAGTGATGTGAGAAAATTTTGTAAATGGATTTACGACAATCTAGGAGAGTTCACACCAGTTCATTTTCTCAGATATTTTCCTTCCTATAAACTGAACTTACCACCTACTCCATTAAAATTTCTAGAAAAATGCTACGAGATAGCAAAGGAAGAAGGATTAAAATATGTTTACTTGGGAAATATTTCTGGTGAGTATGGGAATACATATTGCCATGAATGCGGAAAGCTTTTGATAAAAAGAAACGGATTTTTCTCTGTTGAGATTTTTTTGAAGAACTCTCGTTGCCCGGAATGCGGAGCAAAGATTCCAATAATTTATAAGCTTAAAAATTGAATTTTTCTTTGGTGGGCATATGCTTGAAGAAAAGGAAATAAGGGAAAGAATAAAAAAAGGGTGGCTTAGAATTTGGACAAGCTTCGAAGTAATAGGTACGGCAAAGGATATAGTTGAAAAAGCAATGAAAGAGCATCTGGATAGGTTTGAAAAAGATGATAGAGTAGAACTTATAAGAAAGTCCATCTCTTCTGTAGAAACACTTGAAATGAAAGATGGAAAATTTTATTCGATTGTTGCAGAAACGGAATTTCTAACACAATCGTTTAAGGACCTTATCAACCTTGTACTCTTTTACGGCCCTTCTGCCTGCGAGATTTTGGCACCAGAAAGAATAGAGCTTAGTATTAGAGAAGCTCAGGAAATTGTTAACACATTGGGAGGAATAATGCACAGGTTAAGTGAAAGGTTAGGTGGTATTGTTGTTAAAAGGGAATAAATACATCGCTTTTAAAGTTTTACTATTGACGATTTTATTTTCGGCAGGTCTTGGAAAGGTTAACTATCTTGAAGTTTATTCAGAAATATACGAAGACGGAAAATTCATCTCCAAATATACGCTAATATTTCAAAATAATAAAGAGGAAAAAGAAATACGCATCTATCCAGAAAATATGGGAAAAATAAAAATCGTGAGTGAGATATGCAAAATAGAAGAAAACTGTATTTTGTGTACAATCCCAGAGGGAGAAAAAATTGAAGTTAATTTCAAGCTGGAAGGTAAAATCAAAAAAATAAATGAAAAAAACGTTTTTGAAGAGAATCTCAGAATTTCAGAAAGTGTTGAAAATCTCGTATTCGTTGTAAAATTACCGGAAGGTGCAGTCTTACCTAAAAACGGAACAAAATTCATGCCTTCTTCTGGAATAGTAGGCTCTGATGGAAGAAGAATACTTGTCGCGTGGGAGAAAAGTAATTTGGAGGTAGGAGAAATTTACGGAGTAAAGGTTTTCTTCGAATTTCTTAAAGGGAGAAAAAAATTTAATATCTTTTACTCTGTTTTGCTAATATCTATAGCTCTTTTCGGTGGAATAGTGGGCTATTACTTTTTCTATTATAAAAGAAAAGCTTTCAGAGAAGTGGTAATACCGCTGTTGAGAGAGGATGAGAAAAGAATAATGGAGATTATTCTTAAATATCCGAAGGGAGTGCATCAGAAAATCATAGTAAAAGAATCTAATTATTCAAAGGCAAAGGTTTCAAAAGTTTTGAAATCGCTAGCGAAGAGAGGGATGGTGAAGCTTGAAAGAAGGGGAAGAAACAATATTGTTTATCCAGTTACGAATCCTGAAAAACAGTAGTTCCAATTTTCTCTCCTCTGAGAATTTTTAAAAGATTCTCAGCTTTCATACCGTTTGCTATAATCACCGGTATTTTTGCTTTTTTTACTGTTTGAATAGCCTTCAAATCGAAAAGTGCATATTTTCCTGGTTCCTGCTTTTCTTTGGAAAGAATTTTTCGGAGCTGGTTATAGCTTAGCGAGCTAATAAGTCTTGCTCCTTTGAGTTTTGGGTTTCTGTCATATACACCGTCAACCTTTGTCAAATTTACCAAAACTTGGGCCTTTGCTAAAGCTGCTATGTCAGCTGCTACTTTGTCCGTGCTTTGTCTTGGTTTCATGCCACCACAAATAGCAAATCCGTGTTTTTTTAACAAATCGAGAACGGCATCGTAACTTGTTGGTATGTCTTTAAAGTTTAAAAGCATACCAAGTAAAAGAGCGTTGACTCTTGTAATCGCTATTCCTATTTCATCCTGTCTTTTCCTGCTAAGTCCGAGACTCTTGGCAATGGAAATATACTCCCTCGCTGCTTTTCCTCCACCGCTGACTATGCAGAGAAGTTTCATTTGCGGCTTAATTTTTTTTATAATCCTCCCGTAGCTTTTTATCAGAGAAGGGTTAGAGAAAAAACCGCCGCTGAGGGAAATTACAGCTTTTTTATATTTAAGCTTCATGAAAGTATTTTTGTTTAAATATTTATATGAGTTTCAGAAATCTACCTTCCATGAAACCCGCTATAATAATTAGTGGATTTGCTGGCAGCGGAAAAAGCACACTTGCAAAACGCTTGGCAGAAAAGCTCGGAGCAAGATATGTATGTGGAGGCGATGTTCTTAAGGAAATCGCAAGAGAAGAGGGATATAATGTAACAGAAAACTGGTGGGACACTAAAGAAGGTATTGAATTTCTGAAAAAACGAGCAAGCAATCACGAATATGATAGAAAACTTGACGCAAAATTAATGAAAATAGCAGATGAAGGAAACTGCGTAATAACTTCTTGGGCTCTTCCGTGGATATATAAAGGAAGGGCAATAAAAATATGGCTTCATGCGTCGCAGGAAGAAAGAGCGAAGAGAATTGCAAAAAGGGATAAAATTCCTGAAGAAGAAGCAAGGAAAATAGTTAGGCAGAGAGATAAAGAAAACATAGAACTTTACAGAAAAATATATGGTTTCGATCTTGGGAAGGATCTAAGTGTTTTTGATTTGGTAGTAGATACCGATGGAAAAAATGAAAATGAAGTAGAAAAAAATGTATTAGATTTCCTGAAAAAAGTTTTAAATTTTGAAGGATAGATTAAGTAATATGGATAAAATAAACACTTTCAGCAGCATTTTGCTTTTATTTTTTCTGTTTTTTGCTGGATGTGTGCAAAACTATGCGGAAGGACAAGTTTTAAAAGCTGTTGAAAAGAAAGAAATTAAAGGTGGTGAATATATGAAGGGTAAAGTACTGTTTATAATAGCTCCGGAAAATTTTAGGGATGAAGAACTTCTCAAACCGAAAAAGATTCTGGAGTCTGAAGGCTATGAAGTAGAGATAGCTTCGACAAAAACAGGAAATGCTACTGGAATGTTAGGAACAGAAATAGATGTAAAGAAAAACGTCTACGAGCTCTCACCTTCTGAGTACGATGCTATTGTGCTTGTAGGAGGAATAGGAGCAAGAATTTTCTTCGAAGATGAAAAGATTCACGAATTTTTCAGAAATGGTTATGAAGAAGGTAAGGTAATAGCAGCCATATGCATTTCTCCAGTAACTTTGGCAAAGGCAGGTTTACTGAAGGGAAAGCGCGCTACAGTTTGGCAAAGCGAAGCAAGCACGATTGAAAGCTACGGAGCGAAATATACGGGTAATGACGTTGAAATTGACGGAAGAATAATCACAGCTAATGGCCCGGAAGCGGCAGAGAAGTTTGGAAAAGCTATTGTAAACGTTCTCGAAGGATAGTCTGAACTTTTGCGATTTTTATAAGATTTTTTCTTATCTTTAAGAAACTTGAATGGTAGTAAGATTAGATTTCTTCGAATAGATTTTCAATAAATTTTTCAACATCAAATTTTTCAATATCTTCGTAATTCTGCCCATTTCCGAGAAAGAGCACAGGTTTTTTTATTGCATGCACAGCAGAAATTATAGCTCCTCCCTTTTCGCAAACATCAACTTTTGTAAACACAATTCCATCAACACCTATTGCTTCGTCGAACATTTTTGCCTGCTCTATTATATCATTTCCTGTTAAAGCATCGAGAACAAGAATTTTGAGATCAGGTTTATTTACACGTGCTATTTTTTTAAGTTCCTCCATGAGCGCAGCATTCGTATGAGCTCTTCCAGCAGTATCTGCAAGCACAACATCTATACCACGAGCCTGGGCATGCTTTACAGCATCGAAAACTACGGCAGCAGGGTCTGCTCCATACTTGTGCTTTATAACCTTTATACCGAGTTTCTTTCCATGCTCTTCGATTTGCTCAATTGAAGCCGCTCTAAAAGTATCGGCTGCGGCAAAAACCACACTATATCCAACATCTCTTAGCATTTTTCCTATTTTTGCGATTGTTGTGGTTTTTCCTGAACCGTTAAAACCAAGAAATAGAATTAGAAATGGTTTTTTACGTTTAATAAGCTTTATAAGCTCAGGAGTCTTTAGATTCACTACTTCTCTGACAGCTTCCTTGAAAGATTTTTTCACTTCTTCTTCGAGTTTGCTTTTTTCTATTTTTCTTCCTACGAGAACTTTTTTAACACTTTCGCATAGGTGTTCTGCTGCTTCCAAGGCCACGTCGGCCTCTAAAAGTGAAACCTGTATATCCCAAATAATACTTTCTATATCCTCTTCTGAGATCTCAACTTTACGTGAAACTTTTTTACCTATTTTTTTAACTAATTTTTGTTTAGTTCGCTTAGGTTTTTTCTCTTGTTCATGCTTTCTTTCAGTTTCTGTAATTTCTTCGGCTTTTCTCACCTCTTCTTTGCTAACTTCCTTCTTTTCCGCTTTCCTAACTATTTTACTTACAGCCTCCTTAAGCTTCTTCTTGAGCAGCCCAAACATGAAGAAGAATAATAAAAGAAAATTAATAAAAATATGATGAACATCTAAGAATTATCTTTTCCTTTTTCTCTGTTTCCTCTTCCTTTCTTCCTTCTCTTTTTCTTCAAGAGCCTTTTCAGCTCTCTCTATTTTAATTTCCTCTATTTCTATCCACACCATTAGCAATCCTAAGAGTATTACCATTACAGGTATAGCTCCTAGCATTACTGTAGCAAACTCATCCCAAGCAAACCCTGCTTCCACTCCTAAGATTTCCACTTTTCCTGGTAGCAAAAAGGGTGGGAGTATTGCATATATTCCTGCTGCTATTAATAGAAGCCCTATTATGAGCTTTGCTACAGGTCCCTTGCACATTGCCATCACCTTTAATATGAAAATAATTTACAAGAATATAAAGTTTCCTAAAAAATTTGGCTATACGCATTTATGCCGAAAAATATCAAAGATACAGATGCTTTGGCTTTACTCAAAGTTTTTATTATGTTTTATTGCGTGAAGGCAAAAATTAAATAACTTAAAAGCGCAAAATTCAATATGGAAAAACCTCACGAAATAATCACTAGTGTTGAAAAAGCAAAAGAAAAGGCGAGAAAGCTTCTTGATCAATACGCAGGAATTTATCAAACAAATTTCATTCTTTTAGGAAAAATAAAGGAGGTAAAGTTGGAAAAAATGTGGAGTATTGGAATACTTTTCTGCAGAATAAGACTCAAAAATGTCAGAAAATTCGATTTAGAAGGAAAGCTCGTTTCTCAAAGCGAAGAGGAGCTAGTTTATGTGAATAAGCCTGAGTTTGTGCTTAGTCTTGAAGAATTGGAAAAAGCGAACCAAAAGGTTTACAGAGCTTTTCTTGAAATGCTTCACGGTTTTGAACCAAGCTGAATTATCAATGCTAAAGCTATTACAAGTCCTGCTGCACCAAACGCTACAGCAAGATTTGTTAAAAATGTTTTTGCCATTACTGGCAAGTCTCCAAGAAGCTGATACCATGAAATTAGAATCACATTCAGCGCTGTTACCGCAATCAAAAAATCTGTCTCTTGCCGTACCGTGACATTGAAAATTGCTACTATTATTCCAAGAATTGCGAGTAGTAGAATAATTGCTGTATGCGTCATTGTTTCTGCGTAGAGCGCTGCATAAGCCAGTAGGAATATCGCGACAAATGCTATTGTTCCAACAGTGAAACTTTGCTCTTTAACTTTTTGTTTTTTAGTTTTTCTGACAGTTTTCCTTGCCATAAGTTTTATTTGGCATGCAAGATATATAAAAGTTGTGATAACATGCTCAGCGACAAAGAGCTAATAGAGCTCATGCTCTCGCAACCTAGCTGGGAGGATGTGCTTGTGAAAATAGTAGTAGACGAAAAAATGGACCCGTGGGATATAGATATATGCAGACTTGCAGATTCTTTCCTTGAATACTTACAAAGAATGCATGTTCTTGATTTGCGCATACCTGCCAGGTTTATTCTCATAGCAGCAATCTTGCTTAGAATGAAATCAGATTACTTAGTAGAGAAAGAAAAAAAGGAAAAAACACTTATTCCTGAAGGGGAGAGAGAGTTTTCCGGAGAAGAGCTCAAGGAGCTTGCAAGCATACCTCCACTGCAACCACCAGCTGAGAGAGTTCCTGTAAAAAACATTACGCTTGAAGAACTGATTTACGCTCTGAAAAAAGCATTTGAAATACAGGAAAGAAGAAAAATAAGAAGGTATAGAAGAGAAAAGGTTCTGAAAGAATTTGCCGAGCCAGAGGAAGAGGATATAACAGATAGAATAAATAAATTACTTTTTCAAATAAGAAGCATTTTGGAAGAGCTTGAAGAAGAAGAGCTAGAGTTTTCGAAACTTGTTGGAGAGTGGAAAAGAGAAAAAATTGTAAAAACACTAATTCCAATCTTGCATTTGTCTCAAGAAGGGAAAATATCTTATGAGCAACCTGAGCTCTTTAAAGAGATATTCATAAGGTTGAGGGAAAATGCACAAAAAAGCTCTGCTTGAAGCCGCGCTTTTTATGAGCTTTAAGCCGTTGGAAATAAAAGAAATAGCAAAAATTCTGAAGAGCGACGAAGAAGAAGCTTTGCGACTTTTGGAAGAGTTGAAAAAAGATCTTGAAAATGAGGAGCGTGGAATTTATCTCGTGCGACTCGGTGATAAATTCAAACTCTATGTAAAACCTGAGTATGTGCGCTTTGTAAGGCATTTGACACCTTATTCTGATATGAAAAAGGGCTTGCTTCGTGTTCTTGCTTTGATAGCATATAAAGGAGAGATAACTCAGTGCGAAATAGTTAAAGTGATAGGAAACAGAACATACGAATATGTGCGCGAGTTAGAGCAGCGAGGTTTTGTAAAAAGCGTGAGAGAAGGGAGAACAAAAAAGCTTGTTTTAACAAAAGCCTTCGCAGACTACTTTGGTTTGCGATCGGTGCACGAAGCAAAAAAGTTTTTTGAAGGTGTTGTTAATGAAAGTGAAAATGAGAGAGATGACTAGCTTGGAGCTTGCGATAGCTTTAGAAGAAATGCGTGTTTTAGAAAATGGTAGGGTTGAAAAAATTTATCAAAACGGAAGGCAGATAAGGGTGAAAATCTATTGCAAAGAAGGCGAGAAAGAGCTTGTTTTCGAGCCAGGAAAATTTTTTCTTACAAACTACAAAAGACGAGCTTTGAGCGAGCCACCAAGTTTTTGCATGCTTTTGCGCAAGCATTTGATGGGAAAAAGGGTTATATGGATAAAGCAAAAGGGTTTTGAAAGGATTGTTGAAATTGAATTTGATGATAAAATTTTAATTTTCGAAATTTTTTCGAAGGGAAACGCCATTTTGTGTGAAAAGGATTACACAATTATAATGCCTTTGGAAGTGCAATTATGGAGAGAAAGGGAAATAATGCCAAGAAAGGTTTACAAATACCCGCCTTCTTTGCTTAATCCATTCTCTCTCAAAGAAGAAGAATTTTGTTCAGTAATAAAAGGGCAGAAAAAAATCGCAAGCTTTCTCGCAAGCGATTTATCTTTAGGCGGAATTTATGCAGAGGAGCTTTGCTTACGAGCTGGTATAGATAAAGCAAAAAAATGTTCTGAGCTAAGCGAGGAGGAAAAGAAAAAACTTTACAAAGAGTTGCAAAAGCTTAAAGAAGAAAAGCTAAAGCCATATGTAGTGCTCTCTAACACAGAGCCGATAGACTTTGCACCGTTTGAGCTTTTGCTTCATAAGGGAAAGGAGAAGAAATACTTTTCAAGTTTTAACCAAGCTCTGGACGAGTTTTACACATATTGGGAAAGCAAAAATGCTGAAATGGAAAGGGTTAGGGAAGAAAAGGAAACGGAAGAGAAAATAAAAAGAATTGTTGAAAGACAAAAAGAAGTTGTGAAAAATTTAGAAGAATTGGAAGAAAAAACAAGAAAAAAGGCTGAAGCGCTTTTCAATAATTTGAATCTTGTTGAAAGAATATTCTCTGCTCTTCGTAAAGCTCGCGAGCTTGGAATGAGCTGGGAAGAGATAAAAGAAAAAATATCTTTAGAAGACTCAGCGGAAGCGAGAGCAATAAAGGATATACGCGAGCATGAAGGAAAAATTTTGCTCTGGATTGGTGGAATGGATGTAGAGGTGGATTTCACTTTATCTCCTATGGAAAATGCACAGCGATATTACGAAATGGCGAAAAAATACAGGAAAAAAATGGAAGGAGCTAAACAGAAAATAGAGGAAATAAGAAAATCTATCAAAGAGTCAAAAAAGCTTAAGGAGAAAAAAGAAATAGCTCTTCCAAGAAAAAAAGTAAAGAAAAAGTGGTACGAAAAGTTTCGATGGAGCTTTACTTCAGAAGGTTTTCTTGTTGTCGCAGGAAAAGATGCTGTACAAAACGAAGTTCTTTACAAAAAGTATCTTGAACAAAGCGATATAGTTTTGCATGCAGATATACATGGAGCGCCGCTAACTATAGTTAAGTCTCAGGGTAGAGAAATAACACCTTTGGCAATAAGAGAAGCCGCGGAGCTTGCGGCAGCTTATTCAAGTGCGTGGAAGCTTAAATTGGGAAGTGTAGATGTATACTGGGTTCTTCCGAAGCAGGTATCTAAAACACCGCCTGCCGGGCAGTATTTAGCAAAGGGTGCTTTTATGATTTATGGGCAAAAAAACTATCTTAGAAAAACTGAAGTTAAGATAGCGATAGGCATTATGCTTTGCGAAAACGAAGCAAGGGCTTTTGCTGGAAGCATTTTAGGAGCCAGGGCACACTGTAAATATTTTGTAACTGTTTTTCCAGGTGATACTCCGAAACAAAAAGCTGGAGAAAAGATTAAGCTAAAGCTTCTTCAAAAGGCAATGCCAGAAGACAAAGAAGTAATAGAAAGAATTTCAGTTGATGAGTTTATTTCTCTTCTCCCTGGAAGCTGCGGTGAAATAGTAGGTTAATTAGACTTTCATTTCAAATTCCTTATCTATTTCTTCTGGTTTTATCACTTCTATTCCATAAGGCGTTATTTTGAAAGGATGTATAAGCGTTGAGTGATTCGTTCTTCGCATTTTTCTTATTACTAAAGTTCTTTGAAATTCTTCTGTTACAGGGACGAAGTCGAGCTTTATCACACCATCAACTAAATATTCTATAATCCCGGAGCCGCTAAGTTTTTCTGTTCCTTCTTCTATTGTGCTTGTAAGCATGGCAGTGACGTTAAGCTTTTTTATTTCATCTATCAATATTGCGAGACCTACTCTTGCTATATAAGGGTCGCGAAGGAACATTTCTATCATCGAAACAGAATCTATTACAAGTCTTGAAACGTTTTCGTAGCATGTTATTTCTTTAGCCCTTTCGAGAAGAGAATAAATATAAAGTTTGAGAAATCTTCCAATCTCGGCTTCTTCATACTCGAGAAGTGTGGGTTTCACGGAAATTATTTTTATAGCTCCTTCGTTCACATATCTCTCAAATTCCCATGATTTAAAGGTGCTTTGAATATCTTTAACTATATCTTCTTCAGTTTCTTCAGTAGTAATGTAAAGCCCTTTTTCACCATTTTTAGCACCCTCGTAAAGGAAACTTGAGCAAAACAGAGTTTTTCCAGTTCCGGTTTTTCCCGTAACCAGAACAACACTGTTTTTTACTATTCCTCCCTCAATAAGTTCATCTAAACCTAATACGCCAGTAGACAAGCGCTCCATATTCTTTTATTCTCTCTATAACTTTATAAATTACTTTCGGTATCTTGGATAAAACGCTCTTGAGCCATTTTACTGTATATAAAGGATTCCAAACTCTTTTCATAAGCACCTGCTTTTCATCGGTAAGATTCTTTATTTTAGCTCTTATTGTAAGTATTTCATGCTGTCTTTTAACTATCATTTCTCTGAACGTTTTTTCATCTATCTTGCGCATGAAAAATTGTTTTTGAGTTTCGATTCTCGCTTTGATTAGGTCTTTTTCCTGGGCCTTTAATGAAGAAATCATTTTAGTTATTTTCAGATACGGCTTCAAAACTTCAAAAATAAGGTACGAAACATAGATGAAAATAAATATTGAAAGTATTATCCAATGAATATTAGCTTTTGCAATTGCAAGAATTTTTTTGATTAAAATATCTTGGGAATTCAACCTTTCTTCGATTTTATCTACAAGTTCTTCTAATTTATTTACGCTTTTAAGCAATCTCTCTGAAGAGTCCTGTCTCATGCTTTCTTCAATTTCTCTAAGCACGGTTTCTATTTCACTTTTTGTTTTTTCTATTTCTTCATCTTTCACACCAATTTTTTCTAGTTCCTCAACAGTTTTTCTCACACTTTCCCATTTCTTTTTCAGAGAGAATGCTTCAATTATTTTCGGATTGTTTTTTATTCTTATCGCAACAGCACCTTCTTTAGTAATGTTTCCTCCTGAAATCCTGAAACTTATTCTATCGTTTTGCGCTGTTATATTCAGCGGACAGTAGATGCTTATCTTCAAAACTTTTACATCTCCTACCCCGAGAGAAAGTTCTTGTGGATAGAAAAGCTTGCATATTTCTGCTTTTGCCTCGCTTGTGAGATTTATCTTTTCTTCCCCACTATTCGATACAAACACGAAAACAGAGTAGTTTATACCCTTAACGACGGAAACTGTAGTGTTCGTATAATCTATTTCGAAGGAAATTATTTTCTTTCTACACTTTACATGCTTTATACATCTCCATTCTATACTGCAATTTGCAGGAGTGCAAATCCTTTCCTGATACATTTCATCCTCTTTACACGGCCCTATTCCACAGCCAATGTCTTTCCATTCCGTGCAATTACATACGGGCGGTGAGAAACCGCTTATACCGCCTCCACCTCCCGAGCTAATAATTTGAGATTCTTGGACAATGGTTTGAGAGATCGTTTTCAGTGAAAGTGAATAATTCCCAGAATTGTTATAGCTATCTTTGGCAAAAAACTCGATACGAAAAACACTTCCATAGGAGTTTGGGGCATAGCATTTGCTCATGCACTCTGCAAACGAAATCGTGTTCGGAAAAACGCCACAGGCTCCAAATGAAATACTATGCTCCTGTAACGAATAACTCGAGTTCAAACATTTTACACTTGCATTTACATTAGTGATTTCTTTATCTCCTCTTACATTATATACTTTTATTCTAGGTAAATCGACTCCGCTTATAGCACTTCCTGGCTCAAAAGCTGTATTTTCCAATGGCGCTATTACATTTATTATTAATTTATTACTTACTTCAAATTCAAAAGATATGTTAGCGGTGTTGTTGTAAATGCTAGCGTTTATAAAGCTTTTGTATTTTCCTGTCTGCTGAGAAGAATCTAGGAAATAAATGAAAAACAAAGACTCGTTATTGATAGAAATACTGTAATTTCCATTGCTCAGATTTGCTTGAAAATAAAATTTAACTTTAAATGGAAGTGTAATGTTGTTAATATCCCTTACCGAAATGTTCAGAAATTCGCCTCTGTTTAAAATTTTGGGACTTTCTACTACAAGAATAAGTTTGTTGGTTACGTTCAGCTCTGAAAAGTTTGAAAGTGTTTTCGTATAGTTTATATCTATTGCTTCTATCCTTATGCTATAGTTTCCTGTTTCGTTTAAATACAAACCGTCTAAGGAAAAAGTAAAATTCCAAAGATTTCCTTCTCTTTTCATTTTGGCCGTTGCGTTATAATTCTGCGGATACACTATTGTAGCGTTAACCCCTCTAACCCAAATGTTATCTGTTACGTTTGCGATAATGCTTAGGGTAAAATTGAGGTTTGTTTTATTTGTTTTTACACCGAAAATTTCAAACCAGAATGAGTGGATTGTTGGCGGAATGTTATCTTCTGGATAGAGCGTTACGTTGAATTCTGTGCTTGAATTAGCATTTGCAAATTCTGATGTAGCGTTTACATATGTTAGTACTGTAAAATTCGAATACCCACTAGGCAAGCTTTTCGCATTTACATACCAAAAAACTTCTTCTATATTTCCATTTGAAAGAAATGCTATGGTTTTGTTGCTTTCTTCTGTTTCGTTCACATCCAAATAAGTTGTGTTTACAGAACTCCAATTCAAAGTTAAATTTCTCAAATCCCCTCTAAACGCTTTCACCCTAAGTATGTATTTTTCCACTTTTCCTATCAGCATACTTGAAGGTGTTTCTTCTGAAATCTCAAGTACAGGGGTTCCAAATTTTACGAAAAAGCTCGAATTTTCCAAATTTATCAAGCTTCCTGCTGATGTTAATACGCTTGCAGAAAGGTTGTAAAAACCTGAGCGGGTTAAATTTTGAGAAGTAAAATTTTTCACGAACACATAACATTTATCAACTCTTGGTGTGGCTGGATAAACTCTTATTTCATAGATGTTTGTTCCTCCTGTAAGGTTTATTATTAGTTTTCCTGCTTTGAACGGGCGGAAATCAGCAAAGAGAGTTATGTTTTTTGATTCTGGCACGGGAATATTTTTTCTAAATACTCCTATTTGCCCTGTAGGAGAAAGGTATTTTATTGTCGCATTAACTTCTTCAAGCACTATTTTCTTCCAAAGTATTTCTATTCTTGCTATAGCATAGTCCGGTTTTCTGAAAGTCACATTAAAAACGCTTGCCTCACCCCAGCTCCAGTAGGTTACATTATCCTCGTCTATTGCTAAATAAGCATCCTCCTGATTGTAGGAAGCATTGGCATAGGCTTGCTTTTCTAAACTTGCTATGTTTCCGCTTTCAAGTTCTACACCACATTCAGTAACGTTTTTAATTTCGATAAAATCAAAACCGAAACTCTCGTTTCCAGAATTATATGGTTTGAGCACAGTAAAATTAACTTTACATGGAGTGGCATTTCCTATTATATTAGCTTTAATCAACGTAAATTCGTCTATGAAAATTTCGCTTGCTGAAAAGCTTACGTTTGGTGGAAAGCTTATACTAGGCTCTATAACTTCGAAGCTTTCTGAATAGCTTGCACTGCTTCCGTTGGCAGGAAGGGCTTCTATTTTCATTCTCACCAAACCTGTTGCATTAGAAAAGGCATTCCACGTTACTTTACATTCTAACCCTGGCTTAATAGCTTGAATAATAAACTTTTTTTCAAAAGTTTCGCTTTCTGTAATGTTTATGCTTTCCTGACCATCTATTGTTAAATTTAAAGAAACGTTCCATACATCTCCGCTTACTGCCGAAATGCCAGCTATTATTGAAAAGTTTTGTTTATGTAACACGAAGTAATACGGAATTCTGAAATAGGGCTTTGCAACGCCAAAATTTACGAAGAAATGTGAATAATTTTCGCCTGCTCCGAAAGGAGAGCGAGCAAAAACAGCAGCGCTAATATTGTGTATTGCAGCTCGGAAAACAGGAATTGTTACATTAGCTTCACAAAGGTTTTGCTCGTAACATTTTGAAATGTTAAGAGAGATTACTCTTTTTACCTTTTCTAACGTACAAGAGCTTGTAATGTTAAAAAATGTTTCGTTGAGCAAAATATTTTCTATCTGTGAAGAATTTGTTATGTTGATTTTTATTTCAACGGTTTCTCCGTAATTAAGTGAAGTTTTGCTCAGCTTTATTTCCACAGAAAGATTTTTCGAAATTATTTGAGCGGTTTTCTCGCTTTCTTCACTTGCGTTGTAATAAAGCTCTGGAGCGTCTGAAATGTTGCATTTTATTTCGAAAATTCCTTCCCGATCAGGAATAGGAATAGCTAAAGAAGCTATTCCGCTGGAATTTGTTAAAGAGCTTCCTATGAAACTTTCGTTTCTGTAAAAGCTTACATTATAGCTTTCTATTGGTTCAGAGGTATTAGCATCTACCACTTTACAACTAGCTAAAACGCTTTCTGTCGGATAAACATAAGAATCGTTAACATAAATTTCGCTGACTTTTGCAAATCCATAAAACGCTAAGCCAATTTTCGGAAAACTCTTGTTGTAGCCGCCGTAAGAATCCTGAGCGTAAATGTAGGAAACTTCATAGTAGCCTGGTTGAGTTACAACAAAAGAGTTTGAGCTTGACTGCAAATTATCGCTTGCCTGAGAGCTTGTGAAAGTTACAGTAAAATTAACCCAGTAAAGGTTTTTGCATTCTTTGCTTGATTCTAGCTTGTACTCGGCAAAGCTTCCAGAGAAATTATGCTTTGTTTTAGCTAAGGCTATATCTTTTATCTGCCATTTGCTTGCTATTTCTGCACTTTCGCCACGATGCAAAAGCGTTGCATTGCTTTGCCAATAAAGGAATTGCAAGGGTATGTAGGAAACGTTTAGATAAAACCAATCATGCGTTGTGCTTCGCCTGCTGTCAGAAGGACCTCTCGAATAATCAATTCCCCATCCAATTCCTGAGTGATTGAGCTTTGTTAGGTTGAAAAAATCTGTTGAATTAAAGCAAATCTTTGCGAAATTTTCTTGTGGAAGTTCGTTGCAGTCAAATTCATAGCTCTCAGCTTTCCACTTTCCACTTGAATTCTCGCCTGCGTAAATGTAGCAGAGAGTGTCACCATCTACATTGCCCCATTCCTTTTTTGATTTTATGCATGCAAAAACGCTGAGCACGCTAATGTCATGCTTTAAAGCATAAGAAATACCTTCACACATGTATGCTTTATCTTCTCTTAAATTACGATATTCATCTACTACAACCGGTACTACTGTAACATTGCCTTTTCCATCTTGAGAAACGCACTCTACGCCTGGATAGCTGCAGGAATTAAATGAAGTTTCATCTTCGTCAAAAAGGTGTTTTATCTCATAACTAGCATTTAAAAGCAGTGTTTCTGCAAAAACCGGAGTGATAAGTAGAAAAATTAGCGAAAAGCCAGCTAGCCACAAGCTTTCAAAAAGCTTCATAAAATTAACTTAACGAAAATTCGTTAATAAAAATTATAAGTTTCTCTTTGCAAGATTTTATTTATGCTCGGCATTGTTGGCTATGGCTGCTACATTCCAAAATACCGTATTACAGTAGAAGAAATCGCAAGCGTGTGGGGAGCGGATGCAAGAAAAATAAAGCTTGGTTTGCTCGTTGAGGAAAAAGCTGTGGCAGGAGAGGATGAAGACACTGCTACAATAGCAGTTGAAGCTGCAAAAAACGCTTTGAAAATGGCTAAGATAAATCCAAGTGAAATAGAAGCAATTTATGTTGGGAGTGAATCCCATCCTTATGCTGTAAAACCTACAGCCACAATAATTGGAGAAGCAATCGGAGCTGGTAATAGCTATACTGCTGCTGATTTGGAATTTGCGTGCAAGGCAGGCACTGCAGGAATGCAGGCTTGTTTCGGCTTAGTTGAAGCAGGTTTTATAAAATACGGCTTAGCCATAGGGGCTGATACAGCTCAGGGCAAGCCAGGAGATGCTTTGGAATACACTGCTGCAAGCGGAGGAGCAGCTTTTGTTATAGGCAAAAATAAAGTTGTTGCAGAACTTTTGGCAACATGTTCTTTTTCTTCTGACACGCCTGATTTCTGGAGAAGACCATTTGAAAAATACCCTTCTCATGGCTCTCGTTTTACAGGTGAGCCTGCTTATTTTAAGCATGTGGTTAGCGCTGCAAAAATGCTTTGCGAAAAACTTTCTTGCAAAGCAAACGATTTTGATCATGTCGTATTTCACATGCCAAACGGAAAGTTTCCTTTAAGGGCTGCGAAAATTCTAGGGATAGCAAAGGAAAAGCTCGAAGCAGGATTAGTTGTAAGGGAAATCGGAAACACATATTCCGGCTCTTCTTTAATTGGCTTTTGCTCTGTGCTTGACAAAGCAAAGCCAGGAGAAAAAATAATGCTCATCTCTTACGGAAGCGGAGCTGGTAGCGATGCTTTTGCATTTGAAGTAACAGAGCTCATAGAGGAAAAGCGCAAGCTTGCTCCGAGCGTAGAGGAGTACATTCAGAGAAAAGAATACATAAGCTACACACGCTATGCAAAAATGCGCGGAAAGATAGAGTGAAAATTTTATTAATAATTAGTCACAATCATATATTCATGAAAAAACCTACTCTGAAAAAGGATAATAAGGTCGCGGTTATCTATGCATTCCTATTCATCGCGTTCGTTTCTATCTCTGCTTTTGCTCTCACTCAAAACGAAGTTTTTCAGAATACTCCAGCTTATCATCTTTTCAAAGAAATTTATGTCAAAATAGCAGATGAATTTTACCCTCTTTCTAATTGGATAAATTTCACATCTTTAAATGAAATCTCTGTTCAGGGAAAAAGAATAACAAACGTAGCTCCACCTGCAGGAAAAAATGATGTTGCTACAAAAGGCTATGTAGATGCTGCTATGGGGCTTGCAGCAGGAGGTATGGGTTTGCAAGGCGTGCTTGTTTTGAGGGATAACGCAAATAATTATGGCATTTCAAGTGTGCCGCTTTCTTTGCCAAAGGCAAACTGCAATGTGAAAATCACCGTTTGCGATTATGGAAACAATCCTCCAACCAAATTGATAATAGGAGCTGATCCTGTACCGAGGATAACGAAGAGTAGAATTAATGAGGTAGATTGGAGGTCAGTAGCAATAGAGGACGATGTTGATTCTAGTGCAAGCTGTGCCGATCCTGGTTGTGGTTGTTGTTGTTCTTGTACATGTCCAAGCGATTCTAGTATATTTAGTTATTCTTACTATTGTAACTGTGAGTGTCCATATAAAGGGTGTTGTAGCCACCATACATGTGTTGTTTGTTGTCCCAATATAAATCCTAACACAGGTAGCGATCTTATAACTTATAATTCTACAAGTCATGATTGTGTTTACTGTCCCTCTAGTTATCCTCATTATGATTCAGAAGATCAGGTCTGCTACGCAACTCCACGCTGTCCAGATCCGGAGCCAGATGAAGTCTTCATTCAGGAAGACGATGTAGATAATGTCTGCGTTTATTGCCCAAAGGATCATCCAATCTATGATGCAACAACAAAGCACTGTATAAGAGAAGCTAGCGTAGAAACAATAAAAGTCGGGAATTGCGCTACTTTGAGCACCACTTTAGAATCTGCATTTACAGATGTTACTTTTGCAGATTCTAGTAACAATCCTTTGAGCACAGCAGACTATGTGGCAATAGCGTATTCATGTCCTGTTGAATAACTGAACGGTGTTATAAAATGAGAAAATTAGTTTTTCTTTTCGGTATTCTGCTAATTTCTGGAATTATCTTTGAAATTCTTAAGTTTTTAGCATTTAATTCAGTAACGTTTGAAAAAAGCAAAGTTTTTCCAAGCGAAATGTGTTACGAAAACATCTCTCTTAAGGTTCATGGTTCTTCTCTCGAGCCTATTATTAAAGAAGGGGAAAATGTTATTTTAATGAAAAACTACTACACATGCCACAAAATAAAGATCAACGATATAGTTGCATACAACTTTTCTGGAAAGAAATATCCTTTAATAAAAATAGTAAAAGCTTTGCCGGGAGATATACTTGAATTTAAGGGCTGTTACTTGCTAAGAAATGGAGAGGTTATAAAAAATAGCATGGGCAAGCCTTACTGCTTTACAGGAAGCAGAAGAGAGATGCTTAAGTTATATACGGGAAGGGAACTTTACGGCTATTTGCTTTTGGGCAACAAAATAACTGGAAGTTTGGATTCAAGTGTTTTCGGAATAGTTAGTAAAGAAGATATTATCGGAAAGATTTCCAAGTAGCTAAAAGTTTTTTATCAAAACTACATGGCTCAGAGTTTGTAACAAGAGAAAAATAAATTACACAAGCACCAAAATAGGAGATTTTCTTTCCTACAGAAAGATAAAAATTCACAAGTTTATTAAAATCTTCTTTAATAATTTCAAATATCTCTGAATTTAAAAAGAACTCCCAAAGCTTTTCTGCATATTTCAAGTTTCTTTTATAAACAATTACAGTTAAAGTTTCTTTCACTATATCC
>CAZQLM010000016.1:0-17554 GCA_964594175.1 uncultured archaeon
ATATTAACCACCTAATAGTAATTACAATTTCTCATATATAAAATTTACTATTACACAGTAATAACAAATTTTTGTTTAACTGCAGGATATCCAGGAAAGAAGCGCATGAAATTGTTGAATACGATATGAAGCCTAAGCAAAACTTTAATATTTTTCTTTTCACAAAACCAAAGCATGGAAGAAAAAAAGAAAAATTTTGGAATAACCGTTAAAAAAGAGGAAAATTTTTCTGAGTGGTTTTCGCAAGTTGTATTTAAAGCTAATTTGGCAGATAACCGCTATGGTTTGCAAGGCTTTATCGTGCACCGCGAGTGGGGAATGCGTATTCTTCGCAAAATCTATGAGCTTTTGGAAAAAGAGGTTGAAAAGGATAACCACGATCCAGTACTTTTTCCAATAGCTATTCCAGAAAAGTTTTTCACTAAAGAAAAAGAGCATGTTGAAGGTTTTGCTCCAGAAGTATTTTGGATTACGAAAGCTGGCGAGCATGAGCTTGCAGAACAATTTGCTCTACGACCAACTTCAGAAACAGCTTTTTATTCAATGTATGCCCTTTGGATAAGAAGCTGGAAGGATTTACCTTTCAAGCGCTATCAGAGCAGGATTTGCGTTTACCGCAACGAATCGCAAACCAAACCTTTTTTAAGAGGTAGGGAATTTCTTTTTTTCGAAACACATTGTGCTTTTCGCACGCATGAAGAAGCTTTAGAACAAATAAAAAAGGATATGGAAATTCTGAAAAAAGTGGCTGAAGAAAAGCTTTTCATACCTTTTGTTTTTCTCCGCAGGCCAAAATGGGATAAGTTTGCCGGAGCAGAAGATACTTATGCTGCGGATTGCGTAATGCCAGATGGAAAGGTTTCGCAGATAGGCACGACGCACGACCTTGGGCAGAGATTTAGCAAGGCTTTTGATGTAACTTTCAAGGACAGGGATATGAAAGAAAAGCACGCTTGGCTCACGTGCTTCGGTCCCGGAATCTGGCGTTTAATGGCGGCGGTAATAGCGATTCATGGCGATGATCAGGGATTGGTATTGCCTTCTAGTATAGCACCTTATCATTGCGTTATTGTCCCAATTTATTTCAAGGGAAAGGAAGACATTGTGGAGAAACATGCGAAAATTGTTGAAAGCACGCTTTCAAAAGCTGGTTTCAAAGTTTTCGGCGATTACAATAAAGAAGAAACTCCAGGGTTCAAGTTTAATAAATGGGAGCTTTTTGGCGTACCTTTACGCATCGAAATTGGCCCAAGAGACGTGGAAAGCGGAAAGGTTGTTATCGCAAGGCGCAGCGATAGAGCAAAAACAGAAGTTTCCATAGAAGATCTTGCGGAAGCAGTGAAAAAACAGCTTGAAGAAAATGACAGAATAATAAAGGAAAAAAGTCTTCGTTACCACGTGATTCATGAGGCGAGAAATTTTGAAGAAGTGAAAGAGCTCGTTAAAAAAGGCGGATTTATAAGAGCTCCTTTCTGCGGAATAGACGAAGCTTGTGAACAATGTGCAGAGAAATTGCAAGAACTTACAGGATTGAAAGTTAGAGGAATTACGTTAAACGAAAAACCGTGCGAAAATGATGAGAAATGCATAATCTGCGGAAAGAAAGCCAAGTATATTGTGTGGTTAGCCAAAGCGTACTAAAGAATTTAAATTTTCACAATTTGAATTTTCCTATGAAAAAGTATACGATAAAAACGAGTTTAAGGGAAGTTGACTGTACAAACTATGCACCAATAATCAAACATCCACATGTTATTAGGCTTGGCGATGTGACGCAGCTGAGTTTTGTGGATAAGGTATATCGTGGTGGTCGACACAGTAGATTGGATCACTCTGTTTTTGTCTTTCATTTTATGGACGAGATTACGAACCATCTGCTCAAAAAAGGTTGTATAAATAAGGAGGAAAAAACTAATTTGGAAATAGCAGCGATTTTACATGATATAGGTCATCCTTCATATTCGCACGCAACAGAATTTATTGCTCAAGCATTGGAAGGGAGATCAACATCTCGAGTCATTAACCATAAAATAAGAGCAGCAGAACTGATAGAAAGCGAACTAAAAGACAGAAATGGAAGAACATTAAAAGAGTGTATTGAAATTTGCGGTGGTGATCCCGAGCTTGTAAAAAACATTATCCTGAATAAAATTCCATTGAGTGAGATTCTCTCGCATAACACTCTCGGTGCAGATAAAATAGGCTATACCTTGCTCGATTCTAACAGAACGTTTTTTTATCCTGTAATGCCATTTTTTCTCGATATTTTCCCTGAATATTATTTTGATGGCGAAAAATTGGGTTTAGAGAGTTGTGAAAAACTACCACAAATAAAGAGCATTCAGCTTGCGTATCAGGATATGTACTTGCACGTTTATTTTCATCCAGATGTTAGATTTTATGAAAGGGTGTGGGAAAAATGTGTAGAAACTCTTATAAAGAATAGGGTAATCTCTGTAGAAGAGTTATGGAACTTGGAGGAATATGAAATTAAAACCATAGCTAAGAATCATGAAGAATCCCGTAAACTTTTTATGAAAATTCAGATGGAGGAATTTCCCAGAAATTCGGATGCGAAAAACACGAGATCACGTGTAACATTTCAATCATACCAAGAAGAACGATTCCAGATGATGTTTATGTTTTCGAATACGGTGAATCGCTATTTGAAATGTATCCTAAACATTACGAAAGTTTACTTGAGACGGAAAAGCAATATACAACAATTAATGTCTATGCAAACCCTAAAATTAGCATATCAAAAGAAAAATGCAGGGAAATTTTAATAGAGGAAGTGCAGAGAATGTAATTTAAAGAAATGCTTGCAGGAGAACACTTATAACCTAATTCGCGAAAATCTTTATTATGTCTGAATACGTTTCACATCCTCTATTAAAGGAGAACACTGTAGAAAAAAGAGCTTATCAGGAAAATATTCTGAAAGTAGCTGAGAGAAAAAATACTCTTGTTGTTCTTCCGACAGGAATAGGAAAAACCGTTCTTGCCGTGCTTCTCTCAGCCAAAAGACTGGAGCTTTTTCCTGAAAGCAAAATCCTTATTCTTGCCCCCACACGTCCTCTAGTCGCGCAGCACAAAAAAGTTTTTGAAGAACTTATGAATCTTGATATCAAAGACTTTGCTCTGGTTACGGGACATGTAAAACCAGAAAAAAGAGAAAAGCTCTATCGCATAGCCAGAATAATTTTTGCAACTCCTCAGACAATAAAAAATGACCTCGAAGAAAAAAGGCTTCATCTGCGTGAGTTTTCCCTTCTCGTTGTGGACGAAGCTCACAGAACTGTTGGAAATTACGCCTACGTAAAAATCGCAAAAAAATACATGGTTCAAGCTGAAAAACCGCTTATTCTAGCGCTTACGGCAAGTCCTGGTGGTGATGAAGAGAAAATAAAGGAAATATGCGAAAATCTTTTCATAAGGGCCGTGGAGATAAGAAGCGAATATGATGAAGACGTTAAGCCATATATAAAGCCTGTGAACATTGAAATAGTGAAGGTTTCCTTTGATCAAACTCTTGAAGAAATTAGGGAAAAACTCAAAAGAATTTTCAAAAGCTTCAAGGAAAGACTAAGGGAATACAATATTCGCTTCACAACAAAAAAAGAACTTCTCGAAATTCAGAAGCATTTTGGAGAGCGTGTTTCAAAAGAAAAACATCTTTTTCCTGTACTCATGACAATTTCAGATACCCTTAAAGTTTGGCACGCTTTGGAGCTTTTGGAAACTCAAAGTACCGGAGCTTTAAGGGATTATCTCGAAAGACTTAAAAGCAGCGAGCAGGGAAGAAGACTTTTCAAAATCGATGAATTCAAAGCTGTGTATTTCGATATTTTAAAATTGCAAAAAGAACTCCACCCGAAAATGAAAAAACTTAAGGAAATAGTGAGAAATGAGCTCAAAAGAAATCCACAGGCAAGAATTTTAATATTTTCTCACTACAGAGATAATATAGAAGAAATTTACGAGGAACTCAAAACTGTGGAGCGTTGCAAACCGTGTTATTTAATCGGTCAGGCCGGTGAAAGGGGATTGAGCCAGAAAGAGCAGATAATGGTTATAGAAGCTTTTGAAAAAGGTGAGTATAACTGCATGATAGGTTCTCCGGTTAGTGAGGAAGGTCTGCACATACCGAGTGTTGATATAGGAATTTTTTATGATGCCGTACCAAGTGAAATAAGGCTGATTCAGAGGAGAGGAAGAATTGGAAGAGTAAAATTCGGAAAGATAATCTTTCTCCTGTTGAAAAAATCGAGAGACGAAGCATATTTTTACACGGCTTTAAGAAAGGAAAAAAGAATGAAACAAACGTTAAGACTTATGAAGATTTTCGGAATAAGAAAAAAGACTCTCTTCGATTTTGGTTAGAAAAATAAACTGGTAAGTAGAAGGTCAATCGTTTTTCCACAACTTGCTTTTATCCTGATACCATTAACTTTAACATTAATAGCTTTCTTTTCTTGGAGAATATTTTTCAAACTTCTATAAACCTCTTCATCCTTTACCAATAAAGGTATTTCTTCACCGTTTTTTCTCACTTCTACTATTACACTTTCATATTCTCTTATCACGCTTCCGTTTGGAAATAAATATTCAGTGTAGTTTCCTTTTTCATCCCATAGAGAAAAAGGATTATAACCGCACCTAATTTTTACGTCTCCTTCCATTTTTTGCGTGTACATAAGGAGCACCTATATTCCAGAGTATAGATATATTTAAATAGTGAAAATGAAAGAAAAATAATTGCAAGCATTATACGGGCGCAATAAAGTAACAATCTATTCCAACTGTTCATTTACGGGCGCATTTCGTACAAATTTCACGGGCGCATGAAATTTCTTACCTATTTCTCTGTAAAAGTAGTTAGCCTTAACTACTATAAAAAAATTTGGTCACCAAAAAATATATTTCGAAGGTGATAGAATGGATTCATTGATAAAATCCGCTTTCGAAAGAACGTTTGGCCACCCGCAAAATACCTTTCAGGCACAACAGGCAATGCAAAATACACAAACCACAGGCTTAAGCGCAAGTTCAACAGACTGGGAAAGAAAAGTCGCAGAAGAGTTTGAGATAGAAATGCACAGAGCAAAAATCGTTGTTGTGGGAATAGGAGGAGCTGGTTGCAACACAGTTACAAGGCTTTATGAAATGGGCGTTGAAGGTGCTGAGATAATAGCAATGAACACGGATGCTAAACACTTAGCTATTACAAAGGCTCACAAGAAAATTCTTCTCGGAAAGGAGACAACACGCGGTTTAGGCGCAGGAGGTTATCCGCAGATAGGAGAGAAAGCCGCTCAAGAATCGAGACAGGAAATAAAGCAGATTTTGGAAGGAGCCGATTTAGTATTCATTACCTGCGGTCTTGGAGGAGGAACAGGAACAGGAGGTGCACCAATAGTAGCTGAAGTGGCAAAATCCATAGGAGCTATTACAATAGGAGCTGTTACTATGCCTTTCAGGATGGAAGGTACGCGACTACAAAAAGCGGAGGATGGGCTTTCAAAGCTTAGACAGGTAACAGATACCGTTGTTGTGATAGAAAATCAAAAACTTTTGGACTATGCAGGGCAGCTTCCCCTTCAGCAGGCCTTTGCATTGGCAGATGAGCTGATATCTATGATGATAAAAGGAATAACAGAAACCATAATGGTACCTTCTCTTGTAAATCTTGATTTTGCAGATGTAAAAGCCGTTATGAGCGCTGGAGGAGTAAGCGCCATTTGCGTTGGTGAAAGTGATTCACAGGAGCGCGTCAAGGATGCTGTGCTCAAGGCTTTGAATCACCCATTGCTCGAAGTAGATTATTCAGGAGCTTTAGGTGCGTTAATCCACATTATATGCGGCCCTGACTGCACGCTGGCAGAGATAAACGAAGCCGGAGAGCTCATTTCAAAGCGTTTATCTCCGGATGCTCAGGTAATATGGGGAGCACGTGTGCTTCCGGAATTTACAGGAAAGGTACAGGTAATAGCAATAATTACCGGTGTGAAATCTCCTTATATTCTTGGGCCTTCTCAACAAGAGGAAAAACCTAGCGAACTCGGAATAGAAATAATAAGATAAGCTCGTCCATATGCGCCACCCTTTTTTCTTTTTATTTATTTTATTCGAATATCCGCTGTATAGTGTATTATTCTCGGAGCATAAGATTTTACTTTTCTTACTTCCATAATTTCTGCTTTTCTACCACTCTTTTTTACCAACTCATCCACTTTCTTTAATTCTTTAGTTTCCATTCCCTTTTTTGATAAAAAATGATAGTGGACTATAGCTCCTTCTTTTGCGATGTGAAGTGCGGATTCGAGAAATTGGCGTGTTTGAAAAATATAACCCATTAGTACACGATGAGCTCTTATTCCTTGTTCAGCGAGTTCTAAACAAACCTTCCTGCAGTCTCCGCAGATAGCAATAACTTTATCATTCACTTTGTTCAATTTTACGTTTTCTTTCAAAAAAGCTATTGCTTCGGGATTTATGTCAATTGCATAGATTCTTTCTGCTTTTGTAAGTTTCGCAATTGGAATTGTAAAATAACCTATTCCAGCAAACATATCAACTACTATTTCTCCAGGTTTTATCTGCCTCACAATTCTTAACTTTTCTCCCTTATTCCCCTTTGAAAATATGAATTTTGCCACGTCTATTTTATAAATACACTTGTGCTCACGATGCAAGGTTATTGTGCCATTTCCAGCGATAACTTCTATTTCCGGCTTTCTTATTTCACCGCGGATTTCTTTGAGGGCACAGACTGTTTGCACAGGAAGAAGCTCCAGGACAGCTTTTCCGATTTCTCTTTTCCATGGTTCAAGCTCCGGATGCAATCTAAGAATAATGACTCTACCAATCACGTTATATGAGCGCGGAAGTTTTTCCAAAGCTTCAGACGAAAGTGTTTTCTTGAGCTTTGAATAGAGAAGTTTATAAAACGACATATTTTCACCTTAAGGTTTTTTTCTTTTAAGAATAATGAAAATTAAGAGAATTATTAATGAAGCAACGATAACGCAAGATAAATTTCTAGAAAAATTCCACGGAGTTCGATTTTCAACTATTTTTATTTTCAAGCTTTTTGGTATAAGTTTGTGTTTTTCTCCGTAAAGAAAATAAAAAACAAAAGATTTCAGATTTCCGCTCTCCGCAATTCTATAGCTTAGGATTTTCTCTTCACCTGATTTTAATAGAGGAATTTCAAATTTTCTTTCAAGTTTATTATCGAGATAATCCTCTATTGTAATATTCTTTAGTTCTTCTTTCCAAAAATTCTTTAAATAATGAACAATTTTCCCGTCTTCTGTGTAAACTTTGTGCTCGAGAATTTTTTCTACAATCTCGATTCCCTGCGCAAAAGAAATCTGAGAAAAGAGGAGCAGAAAGGTGCATATTCCGGTTAGAGAGTGTGACATTTTCATAATCTGTATTTTCTGATAAAGGTATAAATTTTTTTAAAAAAGATGGACGTAAATAAAATTGCAATGAAAAATTTAAACTAAAGCATACACGCTATTCGGGTAGGAAAATATGAGATTGCTCGGTTTTGAGCTTTATTGCGTGCAGCTTGTTCGGGAAGGAAAGCTTCTGGCTTACGCTTTACACTACTCAATGGATAAAAGTTTAAAACAATTGAAAAGAATAGCAGAGTTTCACGGGTTGAAAGGTGAAATTGTCGAAAATGAAACTTTTGAGAGGGAAATAAAACGCAGGATAGAAAATTTCATTTTTAATGACAGAAAACCTAAAATAAAACTTGATATCTACAGATATGCTGAAGTTTATCGAAAGCTTCTTAAAATTCCTCGCGGATGTGTGAAAAGCTATTCAGAAATAGCGAAAGATTTGAAACTCTCTATGCCTTTGCTTATAAAAATACTCGCTCACAATCCTATGCTTATTTTAATACCGTGTCACCGCATAATAAGAAAGGATGGAAGTATCTCTGGATATACTCCTTTAGGAAAAAAGTTTAAAGAAGTTTTGCTGAGAACAGAAGGATACAAAATTTGTTGAATACTTTACAAAATCTTTAAAAAGTTTTGAACATATGTCCATAATTATGCCACGACCTAAAAAGTACAGACTTATCGGCGAAACTCCACTGGCACTTTATTTCAAACCTCGAGGAATACCGCTTCGTGATTTAGAAGAAATCGAGCTCAGTTTGGACGAGCTCGAAACGATAAAGCTAAAGGATTTAAAAGGTCTAAACCAAGAAGAATGTGCAAAACGCATGCAAATTTCACGTGCGACTTTTGCAAGAATTTTACGTTCGGCAAGGAAAAAAATCGCACGCTTCCTGCTCGAGGCAAAGGCGCTGAAAATCGATGAAAAAGTAAGGCTTATTAATGCGAGAAAATACCGTTGTTTAGAGTGTCTTAAAGAATTTGAGATAAGAGCAGGAAAAAACGTTCGAAGTACTGTTTGTCCTTTTTGTGGTTCGGATAAATTCGAGTCTTTGCATAAAATCCTTTGGAGGTGAATGCAATGCCTTTTGGCTTCGGTAGGGGCTGGGGAAGAAGATTTGCAAATAGGTTTTGGCGTTTTGGAAAAGGCTTTCGCGGAGCGAGAGCGGGTGGACCAAGCAAATGCGTTTGCCCTAATTGTGGCTATGAGATTCCGCACGTTCGTGGCAAACCTTGCTCCGCTGAAGTCTGCCCGAAATGCGGAACAAGAATGATCGGAAAATGGGAGTGATTGCCATGCGAATAGCAATTCCTGCGGTGGAGGATAAAATAGAGAGCTCTATTTCTCCTGTTTTCGGAAGAGCGCAGTATTTTATCTTAGTGAAAATCGAAGGTAATGAGATTAAAAACTGGAATGCTGTAAAAAATCCGGCAGTAGTTGAGCGTGGTGGGGCAGGAATTTTAGCCGCGAGAACCGTTGCCGAGCAGAATGTGGAAGCTGTTATAGTTATTTCTCTCGGCCCGAGAGCGTTTCAAGCATTGCACGCGAGTGGAATAAAGATTTATCGCGGAAAGGAAGGAAGCGTTAAGGAAAATGCCGAAGCATTTGTGCACGGAGAACTGCAGGAATTCGCAGCGCCTACCAGGGGTTTTGGAGCAAGACACGGCTGGGGAAGGAGATGGTAAAGAAAAAACTCGAAGAAGGAAGGAGAGTTTTGAGAAATGTATTAATGATTTTGCTTCTCCTTTCCCTTGCAAAGTTTTTTGCTGGAGTAATTAGCAACACTTCTCTACTCGTGGCGGATGCCCTGCACTCTTTCGTTGATTTTTCAGCTGTTCTCACGGCTTATATAGGGTTGAGCATAGCCTCGCTGCCAGCGAGCAAGAAATTTCCATACGGCTATTACAAGGCAGAAAGTTTGGCAGCACTTTTCGTTTCGCTTTTCATTCTCTTTGCAGGAATAGAGCTCGTGCTCCATGCAGTTGAAAAGCTCTTTGCTGTGCCAAGCATTGCCCATCCTGAGATAGCCCTTTCGGTTGCACTGCTTTCAGGCACGGTTTCGCTTTTTCTATCTCGCTATCAGGAAAAAGCCGCAAAACTCGTGAATTCTCAGGCAATGGAAGCGAGTGCAAAGGAGATGCTCATGGACTTTTTTTCTTCTTTGCTCGTGTTTTTCGCCCTGATCTTTTCTTGGTTTAAAATTCCATATACCGAGAGCGCGGGAACTATAATCATTGCTTTGATAGTTACGAAAATAGCCTTAGAAAACGTTTATCAGGCAATCCTTGCTCTAATGGACATATCTCCAAAAGAACTCGAAAGAAATGTGCTTAAAGTGCTCGGAGAATTCTCGGGAATTGAGGGATTCGCAAATCTCAAGCTAAGAAAGGCTGGGCCATTTGCTTTCGGAGAAATCACGATCAAGGTGAGGAAGCATTTGAACGTTGAAGAAGCTCACGAAATAAGCGATGTGCTCGAAGAAAGGATAAAGGAAGAAGTCCCAGAAATCGAGAAAATTACGGTTCACGTAGAGCCATATGAGGAGAGCAGGCAGATAATAGCCGTGCCTGTAAGCGAAGATAAAGGGCTTAACTCTGCTATTTCAAAGCATTTCGCCCGCGCGAAGGGCTTTGTAATAGCTTTTGTCGATTTAAGCAACAAAAAAATAATTTCCTGGGAGTATGCAAAAAATCCTCACTTAGGAAAAAAAGTAAGGGCAGGATTAGCTACTGCTAAGTGGCTGGTGAGGAATTACAGAATAAATGCGGTGCTCACAAAGGAAATGGGGGAAATAGCTTACAGCACGCTTAAAAGCTCGCTTGTAGATGTTTACCTTGCTAAAGGGAAAAATGCCAAGCAAGCCCTGCTCGCTTTCGCAAGTGGCTATGCGAAAAAATTCACCAAGCCGAAGCAAAAAGAGTAGGGAATTTCTGCAAAATTTAAAACTATTGGATGCTTGTTTTTGTCAAAAATCTTTTACTTTAAAAAATCTTCTAAAATTTCCTGGTTCTCTGAAAGTCTTTATTCTTCTCAGAATTTCTTTTTTCTGCGCTCTTAAATTTTCCAGCCACCCATTGAAATCGAAATCGCTTCTACCAATTTCTACAACCTCTATTTTCGGAGTTTTCCGAGCAAGGAAAATGTAAGGGCGCATGTATTCCTTCCAGATTTCCTCTACGCTTGTTTCAAATCTCTTTCTAAACATTTTCCAGCACCTTTAGAGAAATTCCGATCTCATTTGCTATCCTTCGCATTTTTTCCCTATCAACAATTTCTTTGAATTTCTCGTAAAGAAATGCCGCATCCTTCAAATCCTTATCCGCACCAAGATATATCTTATACGGTATCTGAAGCTCTGGAGGAGAAATGAAGAGCTGAAACCTTTCATTCACGATAACCTTAATTCTGTTCTCAATGGAAAAAACATCAAAAAAATCTTTAACGGATTTTAAATCAAAATACCACAATTTTTCGGAAAATATATCGACCTTTTCCTTTAACTCGAAAAGGAATCTGTAAAAATCCTTAAAGTTTTCGGCAAAATAAAAGCCGCTGCTTGAAAGTTCTTCATATAATTTTTCTGCTTTTTCTTTTTCGATATTTTCTATTAAAATATCCACATCCTGCGTCGGCCTGTTTTCCCCCAAAAGAATAGCAACATACCCGCTTACTATTACATATCTTACGTGTTTTTCCAGAATTGAAACAAACTTGAATACAATTTCATCAAGCTCTGTTATTTCTTTTGAAATTTTTATTACCCTCATAAAATATTTTTAGGTTAAGCTCTATAAAAACTTTGGGTGGTAGCATGCGAATAGCAATTCCAATAAAAGAAAAAAACGGGATGGATTCGCGCATAGAAGAGCATTTCGGAAGGGCGAGGTTTTTCGCGATTTACGATAGCGAAAGCAAGCGGCTGGAAGAAATTGAAGTAAGGAAAGCGGAGCACGGAATATGCTCGCCGGCAAGAGCGCTTTTGGAGCTGGGAATAGATGCTGTTTTTGTTCTTGGAATTGGAGTAAAGGCGCGCACGCTTTTCGAAGAAAACGGAGTAAAAGTTTTCACCGGAAATTTTCGCAACTTGCGTGAAGTTGCGGAAAATATTGATAAGCTGGAAAGCTTTCGTGGAGGATGCGAGAAATGGTAATTACCATAGCGAGCGGAAAGGGCGGGGCTGGAAAAACTTTCATTGCCTGCTCTTTGGCAAGAGAGCTTGCGAAAAACCACAGAGTGCTTTTGGTGGATGCGGATTGCGAGTGCCCCAATACCAGAATCTTTTTTCCAGGAGCGAAACTGAAGGAAGAAAAAGCTGTTAAAACGTTTTATCCAGAGCTTGAAAAAAAGCTCTGCAATCGCTGCGGAGCTTGTGCAAGAGTTTGCAAAACACATGCAATCTTCACCGCAAAGGACGGCTATCCAGCAATCCTTCAAGAGCTCTGCAACGCCTGCGGAGCCTGCTTTATTGCATGCAAACAAAACGCTTTAAAGAAAAGATTTAGAGAAATCGGAAAAATAAGGGAATTCGAGATTTCCTCGCATTTTTCGCTCATCGAAGGCGAGCTTTTTCCTGGAGAAGAAGAAAGCATACCCGTTTTGCGCGAACTCTGGAAGAGAGCGGAAAAAATTCTCGGTGAAGTCGATTTTGTTGTTATAGACTCTCCTCCCGGTGTGAGATGCGCTTCGCTGTTCTGCATTGAAAAAAGCTGTGCCGTGCTTTTGGTAGCAGAAGCGAGCGAGTTCGGAATAAGCGATGCTCTTCGCGTTGCCAAAGCGTGCGAGTTTTTGCAAAAAAATTTTTTCGTCGTGCTGAACAAAGCTGGCAAAGACTCGAGCGAATTTCCGGAAGCGGAAAAGATGATTCAATGCATTCCATTTTCGCGGGAAATTCTCGAAAGGTGTGCAAAGGGCGTGCTTCCCGAAAGAGAGGAGATAAAAGCCCTTGCGGAATTCGTGGTGAAATTGCATGAAAAAAATAGCGGTGGTTAGCGGAAAGGGAGGAGCTGGAAAAACGAGCATGGTAGCAGCGCTTGCTTTTCTCGCGGGAAGAAAGCACGCGGTGGTAGCGGTTGATTGCGATGTCGACGCTCCAAATCTGGGAAAAATACTCAGGGTGAAAGTTTTAGAAGAAAAAGAAACGTTTACTAGCGAAAAGGCTAAAATAAACAAAAATCTTTGCAAGAAATGCCATGCTTGCATGCTTGCATGCAATTTCTCGGCTATCAAGCTCGGTAAAGACGGATTTCCAGAAATAGCACAGCTGTACTGCGAGGGATGCGGGGCTTGCATGCTTGCCTGCCAGAACAACGCGATAGCTCTCGAAAGGGTGAAAAACGGAAGGGTTGTTGTCGGGAAAAGTAAGTTCGGAGTTAGCTTTGTTGGTGGTGTGCTAGATATTGGCGAGAGCGGAAGCGGAAAGATAATTACTGAGGTGAAAAAAAAGGCATGCGAACTCGCGAAAAGGGAGAAGGCAAGGCTCGTGCTGATAGATTCTTCGCCTGGAATAGGCTGCCCGGTTATAGCGAGTTTGAGCACCGTGGATTTCGCTTTACTCGTTACAGAGCCTTCGCTTTCAGCTTTTCACGATTTGAAAAGGATTTTGGAAGTCGTCGAGCATTTCGGAATTGAAAAAAGTGTTGTGATAAATAAAGCAAACGTAAATGAAAAAATAAAAGAAAAAATTCTGGAGTTTTGTAAACGACGGGAAATAAAAGTCATTGCAGAATTTCCTTATGATAATGTTTTTATCAAAAGCGTCAACAATCTAGTCCCATTACCTTTAATAACCGATAAATATAACACGAAATTTTTTGAAATTTTAAAGGATTTTAAAGTTATTTAAAGTTAAATATTTTTATATTTAAGTGTTTTCGGGGGTGATTACAATGGAAAAGCTTAAGATTGTATTAACAACTTACAGTGAATCTTGTGAGATGATTACAACAAGAGAAATGTATGATGAAGAAGGAAAACGTGTGAAACCGATGCACACTGTAACCAACCTGTCAAGAAAGGACGGCATCTATTTTCTTCAACCAGGAACGTATTATTATGTTCGTAAAGAGCAGCGAGACAGAGAAATTGAAGAGCGTTGGTTCAGAATATGCATTAAACCGGAGGGTGGAGAATTGAAAGGGGAAATTGTTGAAATGAGAGAAAACCCGTTTACGTAAATTTTATTAATCATTTCTCTTTAAAAGTAATATGCGAGCCTTGCGCTTTGTTTTTGTTGTCGGAGGAGTACTTTCCGGTCTTGGTAAGGGAGTTGTGACAGCTTCTATCGGCAATTTACTAAAAGCTTGCGGTTACAAAGTCACGGCGATAAAAATAGACCCTTACGTAAATGTAGATGCCGGAACTATGCGCCCAACAGAGCACGGAGAAATTTTCGTTACAGAAGACGGTGGAGAGATCGATCAGGACTTAGGCACTTACGAAAGATTTCTCAATCAGAATCTTTCGAAAAACAATAACATCACTACAGGAAAGGTTTTTCTCCGCGTGATACAGAAAGAAAGAGCGCTGGAATATAATGGAAGAAATGTGCAGATAATTCCAGATGTAAGCGATGAAGTAAAAAACATGATTCTTGAAGTTTCGCGTGGTTATGAAATATCTCTCGTCGAGGTTGGAGGAACAACAGGAGATATAGAAAATCTTGTGTTTCTTCACGCAATTCGCGAGTTGTCAGAGGAATACCCTTCCGCTACCGTAATGGTCTCGTACTTACCCTTTCTCGAAAATGTGGGTGAACTCAAAACCAAGCCAACCCAGCATGCTGTTGCAAGATTGAGAGAATCCGGGCTGTTTCCCGATTTCATTGTAGCACGCTCCGAGCTTGGATTGGATGAGCCAAGAAAAGAAAAATTAGCGAGACATTGCTTTGTGCCAAAAGCTCACATAATAGACGATCCTACCGTCGATAACATTTACAAAGTACCGCTGATCTTCGAAAAACAAAAGTTTCACGAAAAACTTCTGAAAAAGCTCGGTTTACCATTTAAAAAGTATGAGAATAAAAAATGGAAGGAGTTTACCGAAAAATTTGAAAGTGGAGAAGAAGTTAAAATTGCACTTGTTGGAAAATACGTTACTTATGGAAATACCGAGCATAAGGATGTGTATATCTCTGTTATAGAGGCCGTTAAACACGGCTCTGCAAAAATTGGGGCTAAACCAGTAATAGTCCAGCTTGATTCGAGGAAGCTTGAGGGAAATGGTGTTGAATTTTTGAAAGAGTTTCACGGAATAATAGTTCCTGGCGGTTTCGGAACAACAGGAATAGAGGGAAAAATTAAGGCAATAAAATTTGCCCGCGAACAAAACATTCCTTTCTTGGGCCTTTGTTTGGGAATGCAGCTTGCCGTGATAGAGTTTGCGCGCAATGTTTGCGGCCTGAAAAAAGCGAACTCAACAGAGTTCGATCCAAAAACACCACACCCTGTAATAGACGTAATTCCTGAACAAAAAGAACTTCTGGAAAAGAAAATGTACGGAGCTACCATGCGACTCGGTGCATGGGAAGCTGTACTTAAAAAAGGTTCAAGAGTTTGGAAGATTTATAAGAAAAGGAAAGTAAGTGAAAGACACAGGCACAGATATGAAGTCAACCCGAAATATATAAAAATTCTTGAAAAGCACGGGTTGGTTTTTAGTGGTAAAAGTCCTGATGGGAAATTAATGGAATTCCTGGAACTTCCGAATCATAGGTTTTTCATAGCCACTCAAGCTCATCCTGAATTTAAATCTCGTCCCCTAGCACCTCATCCACTTTTTGTAAGTTTTCTAAAAGAAGCTTTGAAACTGAAGCTGGAAACCTCTAAAAGAAAATAAAAAGAAAAGTAGTTTATTTCATAAGATTCAAAACTGCCATTACTCCGCCTACGAGAACAAAAATCATTCCTATTACTCCTGCAATAAGCGCTACTCCCTGTAATAGGCTTGCATATGCAGGCATGTTAAGCGATGCGTTTACAACTTCAAATGCTGCCGAAACTACGAAAAGCACTCCTCCGGCTGCTATGTATTCAAGAGCTTTTTTTACTTTTGTCGCTAGTTTTCCTATCTCTGCCAGTGCAGGTACTAACATTGTTGCTATAGCAAGGTATATAAGTTCACCTGCCATGGTATAAAATCTCTCAATCTGCGTTATAAACCTTTCTAATACCGATTCGGAATTTGTCGAAGAAGATTTACAAAAGTATTTTATTAAGAGTAGTGTTAATGGTTAAAGTGATGAGATTGTTTTGTGGGGATTTGCATGGGAAATATAATTGAAAGCATTTTAGAGTTTTTCGGTGATGATTACCCGTTGCATAGGTTTGATGAAACTGTTGGTTATTACAAAGTTATTTGGAAACCGACTCAAGGAAAATCGTTGCTTAAAGAGTGCAATAATTATGTAAAAAAGAAGTACTCTGTATCCTTGGATGTTCTTATTGATGAAAGAGGAGGAGAATTCAGGTTAATGACTTTCAACTTTCCAAAAAAAGAATATAACAAGAAATCAAAATTCCATAAGTGGCTTAAAAAACATTTAGACGCGAATGCGCTTAATGTAAAGATTGTGGGTGGTAAAGAGATTGAAGCTATAGAAGGTGTTAATGAGCTTATAAAGAGTGGTGCAGAAGTAAGATGCGTAGACGAAGCTCCGACACACCACATAAATTTATTAGAAGTGCCCAACTATTTATCCATTGTGTGGGATGAACCTTACCATGCAAAGGAAAGACCACTTCTGGCTTGTTTTGTATACAAGCCAATAGAGAACTTTTGGCGAGCTGCTAATGAGCATTATCGAGAATTATTCGAAAGGGGAGAAGATGTAGAAAGGATACTGCACGAGAGATATGGTAAACCCTCCTGATGTACAGTTTCTGCTTATACAATCCATAGCAGCTTCCTCAGCTCTTTTAGTTTTAAAGCGATACGTTTATGAAGAAGAGGAAATCTTAGAGATTTTAACAAAATATTATGGATATCGTTATGGTATTCCAGTTGTATTACTTGTGGATAATGCTATAAAGTTGTATGCATTACTATGGATATCCGCAACAGTTCTTGCCGCTTTGTGGCTTTTTGTACCGTGTTTTCAGTTAAGGGATTATATTCTGACCTGTACGTGGATTTTTTCAACAATTCCGTCTATACTTGCAATACGCGGAATAGTTGGGTTCCTTAATCAGTCTAAAGATGTCCAGAAACTAAAGAGGTTGTTAGGATTGATGCCTCCAAAACTTTTGAAGCGTATTGCTTCATAAATCTATTTAGATAATATTTTTGTCTTACATAGAAAGAAAAGCCTTTAAATATTCAAAAAAAGTTCAGAAGTTGTCGTAATAAGATTTTTTTAACCATGATATTCCCATAAGTTAAAAAATTTTAATCTCTTTTCATACTCTTCTATAATCTTCAGCTTTCATTTTTCAAAGAATATATCTCTTTAAAATCATCTGCCTAAGGGATTGCAACTCCTTTGCAACTCAATTAAATTTCATTTTCTGGGTTTTCTGGGATTTTTTGGATTTGTATGCAATGCCAAAAGTTTGCAGCAAGCTCTGTGAGCTTCGAAGCTGAACTCTAAAACAACTGCTAGCACTCTTCTCCATAGCAAATATTGGTTTTCACTAAGGAAGGTGTGGTAACTGTTAGATAATTTGCTATTGTCTCGTTGACCGAGAGTGATGGAGATGTAACCGTCAAATAATTCGCTATTGTGTTATTTACTTTAAGTAAGGACGTCACATCATTTTCTGTAGGAGAAACCGATTGCATGTGAGAGCAATCAGGAATGTTTCCATTTGAATCAAGCTTTATCACGAGGAAATCGCCATTTCCTGCACCGAATGAGTCTGTATTTCCAGCTACTATATAGCTATTATCATTTGTTTGTTGAACTGACCGCGCACGCTCAGCACCACCTCCACCAAATGTTTTTGCCCATTCTATATTGCCACTAGAATCAAGCTTTATCACGAGGAAATCGCCATTTCCTGCACCGAACGAGATTGTATATCCAGCTACTATATAACCACCATCACTTGTTTGTTGGATTGAATTTGCATAATCATAATCGCTTCCACCAAATGTTTTTGCCCATTCTATATTGCCACTAGAATCAAGCTTTATCACG
>CAZQLM010000017.1:0-17221 GCA_964594175.1 uncultured archaeon
CTATTATACCTATTATTACTGCTATGATTACAAGTATTAACACTATGACTGTTTTAAGACTCATTTCTATCATTCAAACCACCCAAGCACAAAATCCAAACCATTTCCCATAATGAAAAAAACAACGAAAAAGATAACTATAAAGAGCACTATAAGGATAAGCACTTCCATTGAATATTCCACCTACTTCACCACCGTAAATATCTTTGCAAGCGGAATTGGTCCAAAGAGTAGGGCAAAAAGCACTATGAGAAAACCGATAATTACAATACCTATATAGTACATGCTCCATTCCATAAACTTTAATATAGTGAACTTAAATATAAAATTATGGGTAAGAAAAAAGGCATAACGCTGCTTTCTTTTTCAACACTTGCAGATCTTGGATTTTTTGTAATTCTTGTAGTTTCATTTTCTGTATTCATAGGATGGTACTTAAATTCGGATGATCAGGTTACGGCTTTCCAGATAGCAAGAACATTAAGCTTTTCATTGAAGCAAGCTTTAGCAGGAGGTGATGAAACAGAAATCGTTTACACGATTCCTCAAAGATACTGCGAAATAGAAGTATCTAATGACAAGATTTACGTAAGCACAGAAGAAAATTGGGCAAAGCGCGGCATAGAGGCTTTTCTTTCAAAAACATTTGCAGCAATTGCTGGATTCTTTGGTATGGAGGTGAGATTCGCTGTTTATGAAATGGAAAACCCGGTAGGAAAATACATGGCGGATAAATATAAAATAAAATGCAGCAAGTTTTATAAAAAAAAGCTCAAAATAAAGGTGGAAAATGATGAAATTAAGATATTCGAAAGCGCTGGCTGAAGATGTTATATCCTCGCTTCTGATGTCTATAATGGCAATTCTTCTAATATTGGGAGGGTATACAACATTTGTAGCCGTTTCCAGCGCTTCCAAAGTACAGGCTTACATTCCTGTGGATACTTCTTCAACATTCTCGCTTTTGGTTTCAAAATGTTTTGGAAGTGAAATAGAAAAGGAAAAGCTTAAATCGTGCATTCATAACATAAAGGAAAAACTAACGGTAAAGGTTACAGATCTCTTCACAGGCGAGAGCTTTGAAGTTTCGAATACAGCACTCTGGGAAGTGCATGTGGATTATTGGAACGAATTTGTTTATCCACTGAAAAAAGGAGAAGAGACACACCCGGCAAAGGTTAGGATAGAGTTCAAATCGTTTAAAGTACCATTCGCTCCTACTTATAAAAGCGGTGAGAGTTGATGGGAGTTGAAAGAGCGATTCTAATAATACTTGCAATTGTTCTTTCCGTGGCAGCGGTGATGGTTGTTAAAATTCTTCAGGCCTGTACATTTACCATGGGATTTTTGCCAGTAATTTCCTGTGGTGGTTTTACTCTTGAGATAAAGCAGTATTTTGAAGAGTTTCAGGAAATTCCGTTTAAAGCAGATTTTGCTGTTTACACATTTCTGAAAACGAAAAAAGAGCTCCCAGTTGATGCGTGTGTAAAATATCTTGACTGTCTGAATGGAACTGAATCTGGAAAGGAGATCTGTAAAGAGTTTTACGGGCCTGATTTTGAAGAGGGAAAGTGCGAACAGCTGATAAGAGAAACGCTCGAAAAAATATGGAACAAGAAAATAAGATTAACATTTAGCGGATACGAATTTGTGGCTAATGAAGGAGAAAAAGAAACTGTTAATCCTATTTATACTGTTGAGAGAAAAATATTCATACCATATCCTGCCAGAAGCATTGTGCTTAAATTCGAGGTGTGGTGAATGTATTTAAAAGAGTTTGCGATAATAGCACTTGCAGCATTATTAGTGATTATTGCGACAGGAACTGTTGCAGGATTTCATTTAAGTGCCTATAATGAAGCGCAGAAACTTTATCTCACAGCATCTCTTCCAGCTGTGTGGAAAAAGTTCAGTGAGATTGACATACCTTTCGATGTTTCCAGAACATTTGAATACGCGCTTTTCGAGGTCATAAGCGAAGGGGGTATAATGGAACCATCCGAGTTTGTGGAAAAAATTTACACAAAATTTTCTCAACACATCAAGGAGTTTCCATATCTTTACGGGCATGAATTTTCTTTTGAACCGGAGCCAAGTAAGTTTGCCTCGAGCCAAAGCAGCGAGATGAAGGCAAGGGTTAAGGTTACAATAAGTGGAGGTGATATTACTTCTGTCAAGCTCGTAGAAGAAAATCCCTCAACTCCGGTAAGAGCTGGATTGCTTTACGAAAAAGCTTACATGTTTTACAGATTCGCTCTTAATAGCGAGCCAATAGCCTGCTTTTCCTGGGATGGTAATAACAAACTTGTTATTACTCTTCATACACTTAAAGGAGAACCTGCAAAAGTTCACGTGCATGTTAATTCAACTCAAGCTTCCATAAAAAGCTATCACTGCAAACCCGGTACGGTTTATGAAAAACACGAAAACAAGCTTTACGAAGTTCTGGAAAGTCCTCTTTCAAATAAAGAAACCTGTAAAATAGAAATCGAGCTTAAAGGAAACAAAGCGATAATTTACAGGGCTCTTATTTCAAAAGATGAAGATTGCACAGAGCTTTCGTGCGATGATTTTATTCCAACTCTCATCAAAAAGGGAGAGCCATACGAAGTGTGTATAAATACCAGGGAAAATATAATTGAGCATGCCAAAAAAGAGGTAGAAGAAAAATGTTACGGAGATAATTCATGTCTTCCAGCAGAAGTGCAGGACGAGTATGATGGTTGCGATGAAGATGAATGTAAAAAACATTCACCAAAATGGGCTCTTGCAAAAGCTACAGGTTGCGCTTCTGGTTGTAGCGATGAAAACCTTGAAGCCTGTATTAAGAATAGACTGAAAAACTTTCTACAGGAGATTATGGATGATATAGCAAATAACGAAAACGATGAAAACACAGAATGGGAGATAAAGGTTGATGTAAATACTTTTGATTTCTCGTATGATGGAGGTTATTGCTGTTGGGAAAAGAAATGTGAATATAAATGTCATTGCGAATCAGTTGGAAATGGAAACGGAAACTCTGGAAGCTCTTCAGTAAGTACGAGTAGAGCAATTGGCGTTACGCGATATTTTTTTGCAAAATATACAGAAAAAGATTTGGTATGGCCATTTACTTATTCATATTCAGATGAAGTAGGAGAAACGCAGAAATACACAGTAACATGCCCATCTAATTATCAATGTCCACCATGTACACTTCAGTGTGGAGAGGGTGAAAAATTGGTTTACGTTTGTGACACTGAAATTTCATGTCGCTGGCACTACAGCTACAAATACTCTTATACTTATACACTAACGATAAAAATAAAAGACAAAAAAAGAAAAATAATACTGGCAGAGTAGAGCGGTGTAGAATATGAGAGGGATAGCTATAGGAACTTTAGTTTTATTCGTACTGGCTATGATTGTAATAGGCATAACAATAGTTGGAGGATTTATAAGAGCAAAAGCCAGTATGGCTACGACAGGAAATTTCTCTGCATTCAAGGCAAAGTACTGCTCGCTTCTCCTAAAGTATGGTTGTGACCTCGAAAAGTTCCAAAACGAAGTTGGAGAAGAGGAGTATAACAGATTTCTTGAGCTCTGCAGATGGGATAGCGGAAATGTTGATATTGCACCAGAAGATTGTAAGGAAAGATGCGGGTGCAGCGAGAAAATGGTAGAGTTTTATAAAAGGCTTAAGGGTTTCACAGGAATAACCTGCGAAACCAAAGAGGTTTGTCACGCCTCTGAGCACGGAATTTACGCACAGATGGTGAAGCTTCTTAATAGAGGATTAGAAGAAAACAGTAAGGTTTTCTATATAGACGATGCTGGCAACTATTACGAATGCTTCCAAGTAGATGAAAACGGTATTTTTGTAAAATTTAAAGACGGAACTTTCGAAGATTGCGATGGTTTTGGATGCCATCTTTTTTCTTCAGAAGCTTCACCATCTACTCTTGGAGAAAAAGAAATAACATATGTTGCTGATAAACTCGATAACAGGGTTTATTTGGATATGCATGGCTACGCATGGGAGTGTGAAAATTGTAAAGATAAAGACCCTGAGTTTTTTGAGAATCCATTAATTTTAATTATAACAGACATTCAAAAACCTGCAGTAGGTTTCATAGGGGGAAGTTACAAATTCAAATTCAAAGTAGAGGCGTGCACATCTGCAAATCCCAAGCCAGAAGTAGAGCTAATAGTTCATTTTGGTGAAAGGGAAGTAAAAGCAGGAGAAACTATCACAATTTACACAGCACCAGAATTGCCGCTTCCAAAACTTCTGTTTAATGTGACAGCAATTTACGAAAATTATTACTCAGGTACCGATGAGTACGGCAATATAACTTTTGTTATTTCCGTTCCTGAATGCTTGAAAGATAAATTAACTAATCAAATTGGAGATGCTCTTCTTCTAGGAGAAAGTGAATGTGAGGATTCAAAACATTGTTACTATTTCAGATGCAAAAAAATGGAAAGAAAAGAGTGGTGCGAAGCTTTGTTCGATGTTTCGCTTGATGAGGATGATAAAGGAGATATAAAAATATTTTTCTGGGCCAATTCAAATCACATGACAAATTGTGAAGCGGATAAAAAAATATGGCTCATGTACCCGTATAAAAACTATGAAGAATGCAAAGAAATATGTAATAAAACAGTAAGCTCAGAAGATATTAACGAGCTTAACAATTTCATGAATAATTGCGAGGAAGATGTTTTTTCATTTTCATTTGAGGTTAAGTCATAAAAACTGTATTGGTGCTGAAAAATGGAAACCGTCTCAAGACGTGTGGTTGCAATCATTTTGGGAGTAGTAGTAATGGCTGCTCTTGTCATACTTTTGGTGAATGTTTTCAAGCCAGTGCCTACAGAGATAGATTTGCAAAAAGCTTATCAGAGAGGATGCGGAATACTCGCAACGAACAAGTGTAATTTTGACATAATCGTTGATGGAATGGAATTCAAGGAAATAATAAAAAAGCTGGGTTATTCTGAAAAAACGGTTAGAGAGCAGTGTTGTTATGGAATTGGAGGAGGTGAAACAGGAATTCCGGAAATCAGCGAAGGAAAAGAGGGAGAAAGCAAGTGCGGAAACGGGATATGCGAAGAAGGAGAAACTCAGGATACATGCTGCATAGACTGCGGATGCCCAGAAGGATATACATGCGTTAATAACAAGTGCGAGTCTTCAGAACCTATTCCCGTACCGGCTCCCAGCCCAACTCCTCCTTAAGCAACTGTGCATAGCTAATTTATTATTTTCCTTCGTTTATTCAATAAATTTTATAAACCCTTGAATCAACAACATTTCTATGAGCGTAAAATTCGAGGTTATTCCTGTAGAAATACCTGAAAACTGCAATGCTATTCTTGGCCAAAGCCATTTTATAAAAACCGTGGAAGATTTGTACGAGGCTCTTGTAGAAAGCTCGGCTTCGCTAAAATTTGGTATAGCGTTTTGCGAAGCTTCTGGAAAAAGGCTTGTAAGAAGTGCAGGAAATGACAGAGAGCTTGAAGAAAAGGCAAGGAAAACAGCACTCAAGCTTGCATGTGGCCATGTGTTTGTGATTTACCTTAAAGAAGGCTATCCGATAAACGTGCTTAACAGAATAAAGCAGGTTTCCGAGGTTTGCACAATTTACTGTGCAACGGCAAATCCGTTACAAGTGGTAATAGCCCAGACAGAGCAGGGTCGTGGTATTGCTTGCGTAATCGACGGTTTCTCTCCAAAAGGCGTTGAAAACGAGGAGGACGTAAAGGAAAGAATGGAATTTTTAAGAAAGATAGGATACAAATTTTAACTGAATTGAAAAAGAGAAAACTTTAAATATCTTTAAATCATGATAAAAAATGCCAAAAAGGTGATAGCTTGGCGCATTTCAATGTTCTCAAACACAGGTTTGTTCCAGAACATGTGGTTCTTTCAGAAGAGGAGAAGAAAAAACTTTTGGAAAAATACAATATTTCAGAAAAACAGCTCCCAAAAATTTTGGCAAAAGACCCTGTTGTAAAAGCCCTTGGCGCAAAACCAGGAGATGTGATAAAAATTATCCGCTCTAGCCCCGTTGCTGGAAAGGTTGTTTACTATAGGCTTGTGGTTAAGGAGTGATGCTCATGAAAGCACACGAGCTTTGCGTTTTGTTAGAAGCATTCAAAAAAGATGTTGGTCTTACGAGATTCCAAATAGAGAGTTTTGAAAATTTTGTTGAGAACGGTATTCAGCGCGTTATAGACGAGATAGGCGTGCTTAAACCTGAAGTTCCTGAGATAGGAGAACTGGAAATAAAGCTTGGAAGGGTAAGAATAGGCGAACCGTACATAAAGGAGGCAGACGGTTCTATAAGAAAAATTCTCCCAATGGAGGCGAGAATAAGAGACCTTACATATGCTGCACCGGTTTTCGTTGAAATGACACCAATTGTTAATGGCAAAGAGCTTGAAACAGTTGAAGTGCATTTGGGAGATTTGCCAATAATGGTTAAATCAAAGTACTGTCCGCTTTCTAAAATGAGCAGAGAAGAGCTGATTGCAGCAGGTGAAGATCCTGACGATCCTGGAGGATATTTCATTATCAACGGAACAGAGCGCGTGATAGTCTCTGTAGAAGAACTTGCTCCAAACAGAATAATTGTTGAAAAACAGGAAGGTAGTTATCCTCAAATAGCAAGAATAAATTCTGAGCGCGGAGGTTTTGTACAGAAGCATTTGATAGAGAGGAAAAACGACGGAATGATTTTTGTTTCTTTTGGAAATCTTCGTCGCGTTCCGGTTGTGGTGCTTTTCAAAGCTCTCGGAATGGAAAGCGATCAGGAAATTGTAGAAGCTGTAGGAGATGAGGAAGAGATAGCTAATGAAGTCTATGCAAACCTTTACATGCTTGAAGTTACGACACAGAAAGAAGCTGTAGATTTTATAGCTAATATGCTTAAATTACCGAAGGAACAGAGAAAAGAAAGAGTTATGCAGCTTCTTGACAGATATTTCCTACCTCATCTCGGCCAGGAACCAAAAGCAAGAAGAGAAAAAGCAAGATATCTTGGAATTGCTGTTAGAAAAGTGATTCTGCTTGCTTTGGGTAAAATAGGAGAGGATGACCTTGATCACTACGCGAACAAACGCCTGAAAATGGCAGGAGATTTGCTCGAAATTCTTCTCCGCTCCATCCTTATAGGTCGCTGGGGTCTTGTAGCAAGAATAAATTACAATTACCAAAAGCTCGCAAAGCGTGGCAAGCTTCCGCCTGTTCAGACAGTTGTTGAAGCAAATGTTGTTACTTCTCAGCTAACCTCTGCTCTCGCAACAGGAGCATGGGTAGGAGGAAGGACAGGTGTTTCTCAAAGACTTGAAAGATTGAATCTCATGAAAACGCAAAGCCATTTGCGCGGCGTAGTTTCGCCGTTGAGCTCTACTCAGGAACATTTCGAGGCACGCGAGCTACATGCAACGCAGTTTGGTAGGCTTTGTCCTGCAGAAACTCCTGAAGGTCCAACAATAGGATTGAGAAAGTATTTGGCACTTACCGCTCAGATTACCCGTGGTATTTCCGCTCTTGAAAGGAAAAAGCTTCTAAACATGCTTAATCCTTCCAAAGAAAAAATTGAAAACGGATACCTTGTCTTCCTCGACGGAAATCCTGTAGGGTGGATAGCAGACGATAGCATAGTTTACGAAATAAGAAGAAAGAGAAGAAATGGTTTGATAAATCACGAAATAAACATAGCGGTTTTCCATGATATGAAGGAAATAAGGATAAATACAGATTCCGGAAGGGTAAGAAGACCTTTGATTGTTGTGGAAAACGGTAAGCCGAGACTCAAGGAAGAGCATATAGAGAAAATAAGAAACGGTGAACTTTCTTGGAACGGTTTGATAGCAAGCGGTGTAATAGAATATCTTGATGCTGAAGAGGAAGAAAACGCTCTTGTTGCTCTTACCGAGGAAGAGCTCACAGAAGAGCATACGCACTTGGAAATTTCACCACTCTGTGCTCTTGGATTAAATGCAAGCTTAATTCCTTTCCCCGAATACAACAGAGGAGACCGTGTGAATTACGGTGCAAAAATGATCGGGCAGAGCATAGGACTTTATCAGAATAACTTCTTTGTGAGAACAGATACAAAATGCAATGTACTTAACTATCCTCAAGCCCCTATAGTGAGAACGAATTCCTTTGAAATCTCAGGTTTCAGCTCGCATCCGGCGGGGCAGAATATTGTTATAGCGGTCATGAGCTACAAAGGATTTAACATGGAAGATGCTTTAATTTTCAACAAAGCCTCAATAGAGCGTGGTCTTTTTTGTTCGACTTTCTTCAGAACGTATACAGCTGAAGAGAGAAAATACTCCGGTGGGCAAGAGGATGAAATAAAAATTCCTGACAAAGATGTACGTGGTTACAGAAGCGAGGAAGAATATGCTCATCTTGCGGAAGATGGAATAATAACTCCAGAAACAGAGGTAAGAGAAGGCAGTGTTCTTATCGGAAGGGTTTCGCCTCTGCGCTTTCTTTCACCAACAGCTCTTGCGGGAGCCATAGGAAATAGAAGAGAAACATCCGTTACGCTGAGACATAAGGAAAAGGGAATTGTGGATCGTGTTTTTATAACCGAAACAGAGACTGGAAATAAATATGTGAAAGTTGTTGTGCGTGATTGGCGCATACCAGAAGTTGGAGATAAGTTCGCTTCTCGGCATGGACAAAAAGGAGTTATTGGATTAATAGTTCCAGAAGAAGATATGCCTTTCTCTGCCAGCGGGATAGTTCCTGATATCATTTTCAACCCGCACGGCATTCCATCACGTCAGACAATAGGGCACTTGCTTGAAATACTTGCAGGTAAAGTTGCGGCACTTGAAGGAAGAATAGTTAATGCCTCTGGCTTTGAAGGAGAGAAAGAGCTTGAGCTCAGAGAAGCTCTTCGCAAACTTGGCTTTCGTTCAGATGGAAAGGAAAGATTCTATAACGGTATTACAGGAGAAATTTTCGAGGCAGAAATTTTCACTGGTATCATTTACTACAACAAACTCGATCACATGGTTGCTGACAAAATCCATGCCCGCTCTCGTGGTCCAGTAGCACTTCTCACTAAGCAGCCAACAGAAGGCCGTGCCAAGGAAGGAGGACTGCGCTTGGGAGAAATGGAAAAAGATTGCCTGATAGCTCACGGTGCTGCGCTCGTGCTGAAAGAGCGTTTCAGCTCTGACGAAACAGAAGTACCGATATGCAAAAATTGCGGAATGATTGCAGTGGATGATAAAGTAAAAAATATTAAGTACTGTCCGATCTGTCGCGGAAGTAATATAGTTATGGTAAAAATGTCCTATGCATTTAAGCTAATGCTTGACGAGCTTAAAGCAATGGGCATTTATCCAAAAATCAATCCTAAGGGTGGGATGTAAATGATAGAGAGCATAGAGTTTCGCCTGCTCTCGCCTCAGATGATAAAGAAAATGTCTGCTGTAGAGATCACTCGCCCGGAGCTTTACGATGCAGACGGTTTTCCTGTAGAGGGCGGACTGATGGATCCTAGGCTTGGGGTAATAGACCCTGGACTTAAATGCAGAACGTGCGGCGGAAGAATGGGAGAGTGTCCGGGACATTTTGGACATATAGAGCTCGTGAAGCCTGTTGTTCACGTTCTCTACGCTAAAACCATTCATACAATTCTTAAGAGTGTTTGCCACTCCTGTGGGAAATACACTGGTGAGAGAAGCGAAAGCTCTAAGGAAAAGAAAACATGCCCTTACTGCGGAGCAAATATACCTGTGGTTAAATTCGATAAACCGTATATTTACAAGGTTAAGGATAAACAGCTCACGCCACTGGAAATAAGAGAGATTTTAGAAAAAATACCTGATGAAGACTTACCAAGGCTGGGGATAAATGGCGGGCGTCCAGAATGGTTAATATTAACAGTTTTACCAGTTCCGCCTGTTACTGTAAGGCCGAGTATAACTTTAGAAACAGGGGAGAGAAGCGAGGATGATTTAACACATAAGCTTGTGGATATCGTGAGAATTAATCGCCTGCTGAGCGAGAATATTGTTAGCGGTGCTCCTGATTTTATCATCGAAGATCTCTGGGAGCTTTTACAGTATCACGTTGCCACGTATTTTGATAATGAAATTTCTGGTTTGCCGCAGGCAAGACACAGATCTGGAAGACCGCTCAAAACACTTGCCCAGAGATTGAAGACAAAAGAAGGGAGATTTAGACATAACCTAACTGGGAAGCGTGTGAACTTTTCAGCAAGAACCGTTATTTCACCTGATCCGATGATTTCTATAAATGAAGTAGGAGTACCTTTAATGGTAGCGAAAGAGCTTACCGTGCCTGTGCCCGTTACTGAGCAAAATATAGAAGAGCTTCGAAAACTCGTGCTCCGCGCAGATCAATGGCCCGGAGCAAATTACGTTATAAGGCCAGATGGCAAAAGAAAGAGAATAACGAAAGAAAACGCAGAGGAAGTTGCAAGAGAGCTTGCCCCGGGATATGTAGTTGAGCGTCACTTACAAAATGGCGATATAGTTCTTTTCAACCGACAGCCAAGTTTGCACCGCATGTCGATGATGGCCCACCGAGTTCGCGTTACTCCATGGCGCACGTTCACGCTCAATCTCTGTGTTTGCCCACCGTATAACGCGGATTTCGACGGAGATGAAATGAACCTTCATGTTCCACAGACAATTGAAGCACAGGCAGAAGCAGAAATTCTCATGGAGGTGCAGAGGCACATACGCTCTCCAAGATTCGGCGGCCCTATAATAGGATGCGAACAGGATCACATTTCTGGTTGCTTCCTGCTTACACAAAAAGATAAAACCTTTAAAAGAGAGGAAGCGTTCCAGCTTCTCTGCGAAATTGGAATGCGCCCTGGAATAGACTTTACACTGCCGAAGAAAAAGGAAATTACAGGAAAGGAACTTTTCTCAATGCTCATACCGGGAAAGATAAATGTGGAGTTCAAAGCTAAGGCGTGTAGAGGTTGTGAAAAGTGCAAAAAAGAAAAATGTCCATACGACGCTTATGTCGTTGTTCGCGATGGTAAACTTGTGTGTGGAGTGATAGACGCTAAAGCCATAGGAAGGGAAAAGGGCAAGCTTTTGGATGTTATAGAAAGATTCTATGGTGCAGAAGAAGCTCACAAATTCCTTGATCGCGTTTCTCAACTCGGAATAAGATATTTGGACAGACGCGGATTTACCTGTGGTTTAGATGATTATGATATTCCTCAAAATGCTATGTACGAAATAGAAAAATTCATAACCAAAACTAAAGAAAGGGTAAACAAACTTATAGAGGCGTATCACAAAGGAGAAATAGAGCTTTTGCCGGGAAGGAGCGCAGAAGAAAGCTTGGAAGCTCATATTTTGGGTGAGCTGAAGAAGGTTCTTTCATTTGCTGAAAAAATAGTTACCGAAAATTTGCCCAAGAGCGATTCTCTTATAATGTCTCACTCAGGGGCGAGAGGAAGTTTGGTCAATCTTATTCAGATCTCTACATGCGTCGGTCAGGAAACTATTCTTGGAGAAAGAATACATCGCGGCTACAGAGGGAGAACACTTTCGTTCTTCCAGAAAGGAGAGCTCTCACCAGAAGCTCACGGATTTGTTAAAAGCTCTTATAAATCAGGATTAAATGTTTATGAGTTTTTCTTTGACGTAATGAACGGTAGAGAAGGGCTTATGGACAAATCACTGCGCACAAGACATAGCGGATACATGGAAAGAAGGCTTATGAACGCTCTTCAGGATTTGAAGGTAGAATACGATTTTACCGTTAGGGATGGAAGAAAGGTTATTGTTCAATTCGTTCCTGGAGAAGATGGTGTAGATCCTTCAAAATCAGATTGGGGCGAGATAGACGTCGAGAGAATCTTATCAAATGCAATGTAAAGGGTGTAGGTATGGATTTTGAAAAACTAAAAGAGGAAATGCCTGAAAGTATTGTTGAAAAAATAAAGGATGTCTGCAAAAGGTATAAGCTTTCAGATACTCAGAAAAAGAAATTGATTGAAAGAGTTAGAGAAATTTATGCTCGATCACGTTACGAGCCTGGAGAAGCTATAGGTGTTGTTACCGCTCAGAGTATTTCCGAGCCTGCTACACAGATGACAATGCGCACTTATCACGTTGCTGGAGCAGCTGAAATAAAAGTTACTCTAGGTTTACCGAGACTTACAGAAATCTTCGATGCAAGAAGACAGCCCTCAACGCCTACAATGGAGATATATCTCAAAAGAGAGTACAATACAAAGGAAAAAGCAAAGGAGTTTGCTAACATGATTAAGGAGCTTTTGGTAGAGGATTTGGTTAAAAGCACTACAGTTGATATTCTCAATTTTCAGATTGAGTTAATTCTCGATGAAAAAGCTCTGAAAGCAAACGGTATTTCTTCTGAAGAGCTTGCAAAAAGAATAAAAGAAGCTTTTAAAGTCGGTACAAGAGCAGGAAAAAACAAGGTAACGGTAAAATTGAAAGAAGAGATGGAAATAAAGGAACTTCACAGAATGAAAACAAAAATCCTTTCATATCAGATAAAGGGTATTAAAGGAATAAAGCAAACCATTGTTAGAAGGGAAGGAGATGAGTGGGTTATTTTTACTCTTGGCTCAAACCTCAGAAAAATTCTGGAAAGAAATGAAGTAGATCCAACAAGAACAATATCAAATGATATCCACGAAGTGGCAAGCGTGCTCGGAATAGAAGCCGCAAGAAATCTAATAATCAAAGAAGTCACGAAAACTCTCGAAGAACAGGGTTTGGAGGTTGATATAAGACATGTAATACTTGTAGCAGATATGATGACAGTGGACGGTGTAGTAAAACCAATAGGAAGATACGGTATAGCTGGAGCAAAGGGTTCTGTACTTGCAAGAGCCAACTTTGAAGAAACAATAAAGCACCTTACCCAAGCAGCTCTGGTAGGAGAGATTGATAAACTTGAAAGCACGGTTGAAAATGTTATGATAAACCAGCTCGTACCTATAGGAACTGGAACGGTTGAACTTGTTTACACCCCAAAGAAAAAGAAGAAGTGATAGCTTATGGATTATAAAGCAGAGATAAAAAAAGCCATTGCTGAAAACAAACTGGTAATCGGCTCGCGAGAGGTGTTGAAAAAACTTAAATTAGGAAAACCAAAATTAATAGTAATAGCTTCAAACTGTCCTGAAAGCTTGAAAAAAGATATCGAATATTATTCAAAACTTGCTGGCGTAGAGTTAAAAGTTTTTGAAGGCACAGAAAGAGATCTTGGAGTATTTTGCGGCAAACCATTTCCGATAGCAGCAATAGCAATAGAGTGAGAAAATATGAGGGAATTCGATACAGAAACTCTGTATTTACTGAGAGTATTCGAAGACGTAACAGGTGCGCATGTAAGAGATTGTATAGTGGACAAGAATAACGGTACAGTGGTATTTATAGTCTCACCTGGGCAGATGGGCTTAGCAATAGGTAAGAATGGTGAAAACATAAAAATTGCAGAGAAGCTTCTCAAAAAGCAGATAAAGGTTTTCGAATATGCCGAAGACCCTGAGCAGTTTGTTAAAAATCTCATACCAAAAACGAGAAGACTCGAAATAAGAGAGGACAAAATTATTGTATGGGTTGATCCAATTCACAAAGGCAAAGTAATAGGTAAGGAAGGTTCCAATATCAAACTCATAAGAAAAATAATTGAAAGAAACTGCAAAATAAAGAATATCGAAATAAAATGATATTTCATAGTGATTTTTGTTGTTTCGAAGAATTTTTCCACACATTCTTTTAAGGCGTAAAATATTTAAGACTTTGTAGTATTTATTTAGAGATATGCACAAGGCAAGAATAAAGTTAATATCAACGGATGTTGGTAAGATCGAAGAAGTTTGCAGGCAGATTAAGGAAATTGCTGAAAAGCACGGTGTAGTTGTGCGAGGTCCTATTCCATTGCCGACAAAAAAACTGCGCGTAGTTACGATGAAAACTCCATGTGGCGATGGTACAGGGCATGGTAATGCTACTTGGGATAGGTGGGAAATGAGAATACATAAGAGGTTAATAGATGTTGGTGCAGATGATCGCACTCTCCGCCATATAATGCGCATTCCTATTCCAGATGGTGTTAACATTTCTATAGAGCTAAGAGAATGACTACAATAAAGTTTTCACCTTAATTTTTCTCATCATATGAATTTCTCACGTAAACAGCCAGCTACCACATAAAATGGTCCAATATTTAATTTAATCTATTATCCTGATACCATTTTCCGTAATCTTCATTGAATGAATATCGTGAGAGTGGTCTGTTCTTCGCATTTTTTTGATCTGTAGAGAGCGGTACATTCCCTGACCAGTACCTATGGTATGGATAACTATTACCCCGTCTACAACAAACTCTTCAACGCCAAAGCGTGAAATATGCGAAGAACCTTCGAGTATTTCTGCTGTGAGCAGAGAAGTGGCTCCTGTTTTCTTTAGTGCTATAACAAGTTTGTAAAGCTGTTTTCTTACGTCTGATGGCTTTTCGAAATAAAGTCCTAAAATTGAAGTGGAATCGAGCGCAACACGTGAGATATTGTTAGATTTTATTTTCTCCACTAAAGGAGAAATGATATCTGTAAGCTGAAACGGGTCTGTATACTCTATCAAGAACCTACCTTCATTTATGTATTTTTTCAAATCCCATCCGAATATAAGCGCGTCTTTTATAATGTCTTCTGGAAGCTCTTCTAATGTGATGAAAAGGCAATTTTCACCGTTCTTCAATCCTTCGAAAAGAAATTGTATGCAAAATATTGTTTTTCCTGCTCCGGCTGTTCCTGAAACAAGCACAGTTGAACCTTTTATGAAACCTCCTTGAAGGAGTCTGTCTAATCCTGGAATACCTGTAGGTACTCTTTCAACAACTTCCATGAGTTTTTTAAGCCTTCACCTAAATATAAACTTTTTCTCGAAAATCCCCTACTGAAGAGTGATAACTTTAAATACTTTTTCTTTCATTTATTTTTTGTATTTTGTGTTTCGAGGTGATTGAATGTTAGTCTCGGAAAAAGTAATGGATGCGCTTAAATCCATAGGATTGAACCTTTACGAAAGAAAGCTGTGGGTGGCTTTACTTTCTCGCGGAGTTTCTTCAGCGGGAGAGCTATCAGAAATAGCAAAAATACCGCGTTCAAGAGCTTACGACGTGCTGGAAAGTCTGGCAGAAAAAGGATTTGTCATAATTCAGAATGCAAAGCCGTTGCGTTATGTTGCCGTAGAACCGAAAGAAGCTCTCGAAAGGGCGAAAAAGAGAATTCTTCAGCAGGCTCAGGAAATGGCATCAAAGCTCGATGCACTTAAAAACTCTGAAGTCGTGAAAGAGCTGGAAAGACTTTATAAAGAGGGTATAAGAGTTGTTGAACCTGGTGATTTGACAGGCTCTATAAAGGGTAGGCACATTCTATATCAACAGCTTGAAATGCTTTTCAAAAATGCGAGAAAATATATTTCTATTTTTGCTCCGCCAGAAATGATAAAAGAACTTCACGAGGCACATGGAACATTGCTTAAGAAACTAGCTTCTAAGGGTGTGGATATAAGATTTCTTACGCATAAACCTCTGGAAACAGAATTTTTAGAAAAGCTCAGAAAAATAGGTGAGGTAAGAAAAATTAATGCAAGTAAGGATAGATTAGGGAGGTTCTGTCTTATAGACGGAAAGCACATTATTGTAACGCTAACAGATCACAAAGCGCACCCTCTGCAGGATACGGCCCTCTGGGCTGGCTCTGAACATGCTGCGACAACGTTGGAACACATGTTTAACTCACTTTGGGAGAAAGCAGAGAAATTCGACTAACCCTTTTTACAAAGTTTTTCAATCACAGTTTTTTGGTCTGAGAAAATATATTTTTCGTAATTTATTTTTTCTGCTCCTTTTGCTTTGCAAATTCTGATTACATCTCTTACGAAAAAAGGCGAGCCACATATGTACGCCTCGAAATTTTTTAAAGATTTAAAGTTCTGTAGAGTTTTTGCAACGTCTTGTGTTATAAAAACTCTTATCCCTTTTTCTTTTACTTTTTCGATAAAAGTCTTGTAAGGGTATTCGCTTTCTCTACAACCATAAACAAGAATTACTTTCTTTGTATTATTCTCTTTTTCATTTTTTATAACGGATTCTATCATGGCTTTTATAGGAGCTATTCCGGTTCCGCTGCAAACAAAAATGATATCTCGCTCCAATGGGTGTCGAAGAACAAACTCTCCGAAAGGAGCGTAAATTTCGAGCTTTTCTCCTGGCTCCATTGAGCAAAGAACAGGAGATACTTTTCCTTGAGGCACTTTTTTTATGCAGAACTCCAAATATCCGTTGCTAGGATAATTCGCTATGGAGTATGCTCTTCCTGCACCATTTGGAACGAGTACAGCAAACTGACCAGGAAGATAAGAAAAATTTTCAAGTTCTGGAAAGTGTATTTTGAGCACGTGAACATCTTTTGTATGTTTTTCGTTTTCTACAACTTCTCCTTTAAATGGCATGGAAGGAGTATTTCAAGTTCTATATTTTTAAAATTAACGATGTTTAGTTCGACAATAGTGGAAAATGATTCCCTCCTCGAAAAAAGATAATCTCACTTATTCCGGAGAACGGAATTATCTAGTCTACCAATTGGTTTAGTGCGGGTTGAACATGTTGTATCTTGGTTATTTTTTTGTTGTTTTGACACCCCTACAGTAAAAATAAATTTATATATAAGTTCGAGAGTGTAAAATATGTATAGAGGTTGATAGTATGGAAGGAGGTGCGGTGGGAGGGAGAAAAATAAGTGAGATTGAAAGAATTCTAGAGTATAAATATGGAGTTAATGTTAGGCTTTACGAAGAAGGTAGTTATATTTGTGACGTATGGATACACACTAAACAACAACCCTTACTAGGTTTAGAGGAAGAAGTGGCAGAATATGCTGCGAAGAAATACGGTGGAAAATTTTCCATAAGTATTCTAAAGGTTGATATTAGCAAACCTGGTAAGCCTGAATTTTCTGAAGTCAGGTATGCTTGGGGGACAACAATAAAAGCTAATAGCCAAGAAGAACTTGAAAAAAAGATTTTAGAGTTTAAACAAAAAATACCAGAACTAGAAGAGAAGTTCGAAGAAACATTTTGGTCAGTTGTAGAAAAACTTAGCGAAGAGTGTGAGCATTCGTTTGTTGAAGAGATATTAAATTCTTATGAGTGATAAGGTTTATTAGGTTTACCT